>NZ_JBPCEU010000006.1:0-156847 GCF_050971685.1 Leucobacter fengyongliangi
TGTCAAGTGTCGGGTTTGGTAGAGGGTTCTTTTATCGGGTTTCGAGTAGAACGGGTTGGGGATTCGCCGCCCAGTAAGCGGCTTCGTGCTCTGCCGGTGGGACGTGGCCGAGTTCGCCGTGGAGGCGGCGTTCGTTGTACCAGTCCACCCATTCGGCGGTCGCGATCTCGACGTCGTTGATTGATGTCCAGGGGCCGCGGTTGCGAATCAGTTCGGCTTTGTAGAGTGAGTTCAGCGCCTCGGCCATGGCATTGTCATACGAGTCGCCCTTGGAACCCACCGAGGCGACCGCGTCGCACTCGTCAAGGCGTTCAGCGTAGCGAATCGCACGATATTGCACGCCTCTGTCACTGTGATGGGTAAGACCAGTGAGGTCCTGGCCGGAGTGCTCGCGCCGCCAGATCCCCCTACTCAGCGCATCGAGTGCGAGATCAGTGTAGAGCCTGGTCGAGACCTGCCAACCGACGATCATGCGCGAGTACACATCGAGCACGAACGCGACGTACACCCACCCGGAGAACGTGCGCACATAGGTCAAATCCGCGACCCATAGCTCGTTCGGGTGTGATGCCACGAACTGCCGCTGCACCAAGTCCGTGGGTCGGTCGGTCTCGGGTGCAGGCTTCGTTGTCTTCGGGCCCTTCGCCCGCGCGATGCCCCGCAAACCGAGTTGCCGCATGAGCCGGCGCACGGTCGACTCTGCAACGCGCCGTCCCTCACGTCGGAGCTCCGCATGAATTTTCCGCACCCCGTATACGCCGTAGTTTGCCTCGTGGATCCGGACGATCGCGGCGCACAATTCCTCATCACGAACCGCTCGTGCGCAGAGCGGACGTGACTTCGCAGCGTAGTAGCTGGACGGGGCAATCTGCGCGGGAGTGTCTTCCAGTGCGCGGCAGATTGGCTCGACCCCGAACTCGGCGTGATGCGCGTCGATGTAGGCCACTTTCTCGGTCATCGTGACGGGCGGCCTGGCTCCGCCGCAAAGAAAGCCGAGGCGCTCTTGAGGATCTGGTTCGCGCGCTTCAACTCACGAACCTCACGTTCGAGCTCCGCGATCCGAGCAGCCTCGCTCGTGGTGATGGCAGGGCGTGTGCCGCCGTCGACCTCGGCCTGGCTCAGCCAGCCGCGCAGAGTGTCTGGGTTGATCCCGAGTTGCTTGGCGGTCCTCGTGGGCACCCCATAAGGGGAGTCAGAGTTCTGTTGCGCTTCGCGAACGAGGCGTACTGCGCGCTCGCGGAGCTCGGCGGGGTATTGCTTGGGCATGAGGGGTAGGTTTCCTTCCGGGAATCTCTACCCTCCATCAAACACGACACGATTCACAACCGCCGATCTTACGGGGCACGAGATCGGCCTCCTTTTCGCCCTGTATCCCGCGGTATGGGGCGTGGGTCAACTGCTGACCGGGGCGCTCTCCGATCGCATCGGCAGAAAATGGTTGATCGCCTCTGGGATGGCCCTGCAGTCGGGCGCACTGGTCGTCATCGCGCTCGGCGATAGTTTTTCCGGCTGGGCCACAGGGGCAGCTTTGCTCGGAGCCGGCACGGCGATGGTCTACCCGACGCTGCTCGCCGCGGTCGGAGATGTGGCACACCCGTCGTGGCGGGGGCGCGCGGTTGGCGTGTATCGGGTGTGGCGAGACCTCGGCTATGCGGCAGGAGCGATACTCGGCGGGCTCGTCGCCGATTCTCTGGGGCTGCACGCTGCCGTGTGGTTCGCTGTGGCGATCAGTGCGATCGCGGCGCTTCTCGTCTCGTTCAGAATGTACGAGACCCATCCGGCATCAGCCAGACAAGCATGAACGGTGGACCTCAGGACGTGCTTCTCAAACCCCCGGCGACCTCTCAAATCGCTGATTTGCCGTGTTCTCAAGGGAAATCGCCGCCCTTCGGGTCGCCCCACCTCCTCCACCAGGCCGGATGAGCGTGGCCCGGTGCGGAAAAAATCTGTTCAGTCTCAAACCCGTTTGAACGCCTCCAATCGAGCGGAACTGCTCGCTGGATACGCCGCTGGGGTGCCCGTTCGGGAGCTTGCGGGCAGGTTCGGAGTCCATCGCGCCACCATCTGGGAAGCTGCCACAGCCGCCGGTATCGAGAGGGGCAAGGCGGAGCTCTCCGACGAGGTACGCGAGCACGCGAGCCGTCTCTACGCGGAAGGAGTGTCGCTGGCCCACGTCGCCAAGCACCTGGGGATCAGTAACGAAGTTGTGCGGTCAGCCGTCATCGCCTCCGGTGGAACGATCCGCTCTGCGGGCAGGCAGCGTCGTTAGGAGTAGTCGGGTCTCTTCATCGTCGCTAGCTGCGCCGTTCGACTGTGACGGCAGCTTTACGCGACCAGAACCAGAACTCTCGTCAGGCCTTGTCCGCTTGCCCGGCTTTGCCGAGTGCCTTCGTCGCATCGTCTACGAGCTTGGGAAGATCTGCGGTATTGATTTCACCAGCGTGCTTGGCCGCGTCACGGTGCGCGAAGCGAGACAGAACATTCTTCACGAGTACCGCATCGCCCACTTGCACTCGTGCGGCCAGACGCACGTCGTCTCCTGAACTCGCGTAGAAGGGTGCCAGCGCTTTCAGCGAGAGCGCAACGTCCTCGGCTGTGTCGGCCTCCCTGAAATGACGGCCTGACTCGCGTAGCAAGAGTCCACCGAAGGCACCAATCACCGCTGCGACACTGGCGCGCAAGATACCGTCACCGACGGTGAGGTCGAAGTTGTTGTTGATGGCTTCGCTGACGATGAACCAGCCGACAGCACCAGCGAAGACGAAAGCGGCGGCCGCGCCGAACCGCATCCATTGGGCAGCTCGGCGCTCACGTTTGGATCGTCCGTTCCAGTCTGTTGCACTCAAGCTGCCTGCGGCGTGCTCTGCGAGTGCCTCGCCTGCGCGCGCGGTGGCTGCCAAAGAAGCAGCGTGCGAGAGAATGTTCGCGTTCTGCTCCTCGTCGAATCGGGTGCGCTCTTCCCACCAGTCGTGGAGCTTTTCACCCCAATCACGGTCGATCTCGGCTCTCGCGGTTGCGCTCACTTCTTTGATCGCTGTCCGTTCAGCCTCGACTGCGGCGGCAACGCTTTCGGCCTTCTTCTCCAACCCGTCAAGAGTTGTTTGACGAGCTGCTAATGACTTCTCTGTCTCGGCAACACGGCCCTCTAGCTCATTCAGACGTTCGGTGCGGGCCGCGATCTCCTTGTCCAGGAGCACGACATACGCCTCTTTGAGATCCTTTGGTGGCGGGAGCGGCAGAGCGCGAAGCGCAGACTGAAGCGCCTGCTGCTGGCCAGAAGATACATATCTAGCGAACTCAGCCTCTGTAGTTGGGAGGCCGTTGAGAGGGTTACTAAGTTCATCCAGGACGCCAATGTATAGCGAGGGTTGGCGCGTGGCCTTGGTCTTCTCAGCCTCAGACAGCCACTCGGCCACGTCGAGACGAAGCTGCTCGATTCGCTTGTCGCCAAACCGTGCCGCAGCAAGCGCTTCACGTTTGAGCGTCAACGTCTCCCAAACTGCGTGCTTACGATAACGCTCACTCGCTGTGGCCATATCTAGCTCCTTCTAAATGCTCGCCTCCGAGACGACCTATCTGCGGAATCCTTGGTCAGTCCCATCATCTCGTCTTCGTCCGACATCGACGGCTCGCACCGCCGGGCCGGGTGCCCACACTTGTGCTCAAAGCGCTGGACCGCGTGCTGGCTGGGCGCTCGTTGCTGGGTGCCAAGCACACCTTGTTCCCAACGAAGGGAGCAGAGCACGTGGACACGATCACAGGCTTAGCAACAGACGAACGCTCGGCGCGCATCCTCCTCACGACGATCTCTGAGCCAGGCGATGCGAGAACAGGCACATTGCTGCGTCGCCTCGGCGGAGTCGAAACTCTCCGGCTCCTCGACACGGAGACCATTGCGCCCGGCCTGGATGAAGCGACCACCGAAGTGTGGCGCTCTCAACTCAACGCCCGTGCCGACCTGCCTGCGGCGCGGAACTCGTTGGATAGCTTGGATGCCGGTCGTATCACTGTGCTCGTTCCCGGTGATGATGATTGGCCGGCGGGGTTTGCTGAGTTGGCGGATCAGGCACCGTATGCGCTGTGGGTCGATGGCGAATCGAGCATCATGTCTCGTCCGACGGATGATTTCGTCACGATCAGCGGTGCTCGCGCCGCGACCAGCTACGGAGAGCATGTCGCCTCGATGCTGGCTTCTGACCTTGCCGCGCACAGCCGCGTGGTCGTTGCCGGTGCCGCGTACGGGATCGATGGTGCCGTACACCGGGCAGCACTCGCCAGCGACGGCGCGACTGTGGCGGTGCTTGCCAGCGGCGTGGATCGCCCGTACCCGTCTGGGCATCGCGACCTCATCGAACGGATCGCTCAGCGCGGTGCCGTGGTCAGCGAGATACCGCCGGGCGGCTCGCCAACAAGGTGGCGGTTCGTCCAACGATCCCGGTTGCTGGCGGCGATGTCGTCCGCGACGGTCATTGTGGAGGCTGGGGTGCGTTCGGGGTCGCTGGGCGTCGCCGAGCAGGCCAGGAATCTTCAGCGTCCCGTGGGTGCGGTTCCCGGACCGATCACCAGCGTCACCAGCGCGGGACCGTTGCGCCTGATCCGAGACCACGGTGCCACGGTCATCACCGGCGGCGAAGACGTACTCGCGCTCACCAACCGTTCTCACTCTGTTGGCGGTCAGGGTCTCGATGCTCAACATCCTGGGGTTCAACGTGGGCAGTCCGCACTGCCGCCCGCGCGCGGATTGGGCCTGTAGCTCGCCTTGAGCGTCCTGCGGTGACGCTTATCGTTCCGTGAGGTCGTCGCCGTAGAGCGTGTTGAGGTCTGTCTCGGCAAAGAGGAGCATCTTGTCGCGGATGTCGTCGTCGGTGACGGGGCCGCTGACGATACCGGCGGCGACGTGGATGGTGAGTCCGGCTTCTTCGAGGAGGTTGGAGTTCTTCAAGTTCGCCAGTGGCGTGCGGCCCAGGCGGGAGAGGTCGCATACGACGACCTCGGTGGCACCGTTGCTGGCTGCCGTGCTGAGCACGTCCGACAGGCCTGGACCGGGGTGTCCGTACTCGGAGACGAAGCCGACCTCGGTGAGGCCGACTTCGCGCAGGTAGGAACGGCAGAGCTTGCGTTGCTGTTGTACCTGCTGCGCCGAGCTGCCTGCGGAGCGCGCGTAAATGATCGCGTTGCTCATCAACGCCCTCCCGCCAAAATAAGGTCGGTCTCCTGTGCGTCTTGCTCCGTCTTCTCCGCTTTGCGGATGGCGCGATGTTGGGCGTATTCGTGGGCGCGGGCTCGTGCGAGCAGGACGAGGCTGATGGGGCCGATCCAGAGCATCTTCAACGCTGACCAGATCGCGACGAACACGAAGAGGTTGAGCCAACCGGGACCGTCGTTCTGGGCGGCGGTGCTCAGCAGGTAGGCGACACCGAGGTACGGGATCGCGAGCAGCATCGCTGGCATGCCCCACTTCAACCCCCGCCGGGTGCGGATCGCGTCGAGAAGGATGTTGGACGGCATGTAGCGTCGCAGGAAGTAGCGGACTTGGACGCTGGCGGCCCAGAGTAGGCGGATCATCGTGGTGTTCCTCTCCATCGCACGGTCTGATAGACGAGGCGTGCGTTGAAGAGTGACCCGAGGGCCTGCCGCGTGCGGCGCGTTAGCGAGGGAATCTGCCTCGTGTTCGAGTCTACGCCGGAGCCCGGACGTTGCGGAAGAGCCCGACTTCCTCAGCTTGGGGAAGCGAGGTTAGTAGAGTGGGTGTCATGTGATCACCACGGCTGACCTCATCGGTAGACGTGAAAGCTCTCATCGATGAGGAGGACGTGTTGCCAGAAGCCGACCAGAGCGAGGCGGCGGACTCGACCGCCTTTCCGCCGGAGATCCTTCAACGCATCTCAGACGCAGCAGGCAGCCGTGTGGTACTCGTTGTCGGTGCTGGTGTCTCGATGGAGAAGCCGACCGGTTTAGCGAGCGGTGCATACTACTCCCGCGAAGCCCATCGACGACTTGTTAACGATGGAGTTCTGAACGAGGGAGAGTGCACAGATCCCGACGATCTCTCGGTTCTTGCCGACCTTCTCTACGACAAGTTCGGATCACAGACTGCACTCACGAGTCGTTTGCCGAAAGAGGCCTGGCGGACGGCAGCCCCTAACTCTGGGCATCTCATCGCGGCCGCCTTGCTCATCGAAGGTGCGCTTCGGCATGTGATCACCCTGAACTACGACCTGGCTTTCCAACACGCCGTGACCGAGCTGGGTAACAGCACGAACATTACGTTCGTAGAAGGTCCCGACGAGCATGCAAGCCTTGCCTCGCACTCCGTGGTGCATCTTCACCGAAGCGTCAATCAACCCGAAGAAACTTGGGTACTCAGAAAGAGAGCGCTCGATACAGACTGGGCTGCAGAGTGGGAGAGCGTAATCGCCGCAGCAAATCTCTCCGCCCCAGTCGTCATATTCGTCGGCTTGGGCAGCCCCGCCAATGTTCTCACCGAGAGCGTCAGCAACCTAGCCGCCAAAGCACAATCTTCCTACTACCTGGTCGATCGCAATCAAGACTCGAAGTTCCACGAGGCTTTGAGCGCGAACCTCACAGGTATGGTCAACCTCTACTGGGGTGACTTCATGTCGAGACTCGCTCAGAGAGTAGCGCTCGAACAACTGCAACGGATCCGTGACACGCATAATCAGATGGTTGGCGATGACCCCGACATGGCATTGCGCCAGTCGGAAGACATCGTAACCCCTATCGAAAAGATCGAGCTTCTGGACCTCGGTCGCGCGAGAGCTACCTGGCTCCTTGGCCCGTACCCCTACGCCGGGGAGGGAGATACCGCGAACCAACGGCAGATCGCACACCTCCTGGTGGCAACAGATCACATGACGGCAGCGCTCGCAGCAAGTCCTCCTGAGCTGGACGATCACGGCAGGCTCACAATCAGGACCGATGCGGGCTCAACGCTCGTCTTTGGGCTTGCGCATGGTGGAGGCACCATCGCTTGGAGCGCTATCAGCGCCAAGATCCGTGAGCGTAACAACAGTCTGGCCCCTCAGCTACGAACGAATCTGGTCGTGGTCGCTGGTGCGAGAACCACGCACACGCCAACTGTTGATGACCTGGTTCGAGAGAACACGACAGGTGATCTCATCAGAGGTGCCGACAGCATCTACCCGATCTTCGCAGACGATTACCTAGGACGGCCCGCGGCACATCTGCGGTCAGCGGTTGAGGAGCTACGACGATGACCAAGGCGGTTGTAACGAACGAACTTCTTCTCACCGAGATCACACGCCTACTCGCAGAGTCTGAGATCATCCGCGTGGACAACGAACGCCACCCATCCTGGCCCGTCGGATCGATGGCTTTTGAAGACGAGTACTCGGTGATTGCCATATGGACATTTGAGTCGGTTGAAGAGCTCGTCGCCGGATGGGGTGCGGCACAAGATCACGTAGTCGATTTCCTGGGCGCGAACGTCATTGCGACCGACCCGAAGTCATGGGACGGATATCTCATCCTCGTTGCCATGGATGGTGTCCCGGAGGAACTTGCTGCCGAGTTGAGCTCCATACGATCCGACACGCGACGCGTACGCAAGTTGGTGCTTACAGCAGACGATCTGCCAACTCGCGTCACAGATCCGCTTGAATTGACACCTCAAGTTCGGAGAACACTGGCACCGATTCTCGACCTTGATCTCGACACCACGCCGGGGAGAGCTGACCCCTTGGCCACGCTACCTTCGCGCATCGCGGGGTCCCTCAGCGGTAGTAACGCTCATCTCGATGTGGTCATTGCCGCATACGAGGCAGGCGACTCTCCCCTTGAAGCGCTCCATGAACGATTGATCGCAACCCAGCGGACAGGGACAGATGCACCATGAGAGTCACCGGAATAACCATCGCAGGGTTCGGCGGAGTCTCCGGCGAAGTTGACATCGACCTCGACGCAGACGTTGTCATCGTCGTCGGCGCGAATGGGTATGGCAAGACGACTATCTGCAACGCGATCTCATGGGCGATCTCGGGCAAGACCTCCAGCACGCAGGGCCCCCGAAACCTCTACAGCAAGTCGGGGACCACGGCGGTTGAGCTGCGAACCGACTTCGACGGTGACGGCGTTGTCATCACAAGGTCGCTGGAAAACCCGGACGAGACGGACGCCAAGAAACTGCGCGCTCCACTTCGAGTCCGCGTCAACGACCAGTCACTTCGTGGCACGGACGCTGAGTCATGGCTCCGCCAGAATCTAGCGGGCACCGATACGAACGAGGACTTCGCCACACTTGCGCAGTCGTTCGTGGACTCGATCTACCTGAAGCAAGAGTCGCTGCGCGAGTTTCTGACCGGGCGCCAAGACACGGAACGGTTCGATGCGGTGGCAAGCATGGTGGGTGCCGGGCGTCTACGCGAGTTCGCAGATGAACTTCAATCGCACAAGCGAGCATGGGTTCGCGCGGTCAACCAGGCCGATGCGGCACTCGAGGGCGATCGCGCAAAGCTCGACGACCTCGCAACCTCGTTGTCCGTGCTTGAAGCCGAGATCACCAGAGCGAATGCGGCCGAGGTGACCGCTCGATGGCAGACGTGGCGTAACGACGTTGTGGCGCTTGGGCTTGTCGCGACCCAGGACATTGAGGACCTGGAGCCGAGTGAGAGCGCGCTGACAAAGCTGCGCGCTGCCCTGAACCAGGAGCGCAGCACAATCGAGCAAGATGAGGCCGCCTTGCTTGCGACTCAGGCAGAACTGAGCGTGCCGCTCCCTGAAGGTCCGGCAGACGCCGAGGTCGTCGAAGTTGAGCGTCAAGTTGCTGATCTGACGGCTGAAAAGGATGAGGCTGAGCGCGACGTCCAGCAACTTCGCGTCGCAGTTGGAGAAGCAGACGCGGCACTTAGACAGGCAAGCTCTGTCCGCGAAGAGCTGGCAAGCATGGCGTCTATTTTGCTCCGTCACGTGGCTGACAACTGCGCAGCCTGTGGCCAAGAAGTTGACCAAGAGGCGTATCGTCGGCGCCTCGAAGGCATCGCAAACGAGACAGAAAATGCGGCCCTCAGAGAAGGGGCGGATCTACAACGGACAAACCTTCAAACCGCAGAAGAGCGCCTGGGGGAACTGTCACTCCACCTCAAAACCGCTTCTGATCAGCACCGCACCATGCTCGAACGCCGCGCGTCAGCGCTCGCCGCGAAAGAGCATCGAGAGAGCCGAGTGAAGGAGGTGCTGACCAGCTTCCTCGAAGATCAGCTCGCCTCGTCACCAGAGCCAGGCAACGAATTCTCACGACTGACCGCGGAACTGGAGCGTGTAGCGAGACGGAAGTCTCAGATCGCGCGAGCATTGGAGGCGGGACGCGAGTTCGATGCGGCAGCCTCACTGGACTCGTCAAAGATGCGACGCAATCGAATCGAGATCGAGTCCGAAGCACTCCGAAACTCATTGGTGTCTAAGGAGCAAGACATCGTCGATCGGCGCCACACGAATGACGTCGCCACCGCGCTTCTAGATGCAGTCAAGGCGGACGCGGAGACGTTTGTTGCCGACCGTTTGAAGCAACTAAAACCTCTCCTGCGTCAGTTCTACGCAGCGATCGATCCGCACCCAACATTTCGATCTGTTGAGATCACCACACGCCAGTTTGGTGGGAAGCACCGACTCACGCCGATGTTGCGCGACGATGAGGTTCAAGTCGATGTCACGGAGCCCGGAGAGACGCTATCCACATCGCAAGCGAACGCACTTGCTGTCTCCTTGTTCCTCTCTTTCAACCTCGGCTTCGCTCCTACTCACGTGAAGTCATTGATTCTCGACGATCCGCTCCAGAACCTGGACGACGTTCATCTTCTCGGCCTGGTTGACCTACTTCGCAAGATTCTTCCTCATCGCCAACTGATCGTCACAACCCACGATCATGCCTTCGCCTCGTTATTAGCGAGGAAGCTTCGTCCGGTAAGCGAAGACTTCCGAACCACCTACGTCCGCTTTACGAAGTGGGATCGCAACGGGCCCGGTGTCGAGCAATGGGATGTTCCTGCTGAGACCAGCCCGATGAAGCTAGTCGCGCCGTAGCGAACAACAGCCGATTGCGCCCCGACCGTCTCGGTGCACATCGTGCGGCACAACAGCAGGAGGATCTATGCGTGCAGCGTTAATTGAACTTCGCAACTCTAGCGCTGCCATGAAGCGGCTACTGCCGACATATATAGAGTCTGCACGCGAAGGTGTGATGCTTGATTCTGCGATCGGCGAGGTTAGCACTGTGGTTCGAGCTCTGCGAAGCTCTCTTGATAAAACTGCAAATCGTATCTACCTCGATACGCATGGAAGACCTGGTCGCCGAACATATTTTCCTCTCACCGATGACCCGTCTAAATTCGACAGCCTGCTAGAAAGCAATATTCCTGGGCTACCGCTTAGAGCGCCTATGGTTGCAGACGCAATTCGAACCTGTCAGCCATTCGTTCCCGAGTTCTCATGCCTAGCCCTTCTCCCCGGTTTGTATCGCGTGAATACTCACCACGGATTCGAACTGCAGGATAGGAGACCTTTCGTAGAAATTCGTGATTCTCCCGAGGGTTCCGAAAAGGATGAAAGAAGATGGGCTCACGATGAGCACACTTGGCCGGGTGTGATCATCGAAAGGAAGACTTGGACAATCCTCGGGAGAGGGGATTTTTCGGACGCTGACGTGGACTATCGCCAGGATTGGTACTTCGAACAAACGGGCAATTCTGTATTCGGCACACTCCTGGGCCTTCACAATGCGACGGTCAAAGCAATCGGAGCCATCTCCACTGCTAGGAACAAACCCCTTGAAGCCTTCGACTTCGCTTCGGTTTCTGTTCGAGTGGGGTTTGCTTAGATCCGTGACATGCGGGCACCGGAGAGGCAGCGTTACCTCCGCTAGGCACCTCAGAAGAATTCCGACTCGCCCGTATAGAACAACGTGCCGAAAGCACTCGGACAAGCTACCGATCACAAACCCCTAGCCGGCCCCTCCCGTCGAACCGTCCGCGACGGATCTTCACGCCCGTCTGCGTCATTGAGATCTCGGAGTCGTGCGAGGGAGGCTTTCGCGCGGGCAACGTCGATCTTCTGGGCTTGGGACTGAGGCTCGGCTCCGAGCGGTGACGATCCTGTGATCTGGTAGCGGTCGCGGTACGCGGCCACGGTGCGGGCGTGATGTCGCCAGGCTTGCCGCTTGCGCGGATCATCCGGCGTCGGCCCGAGCGTGGCAATCCAAGGCTCGGCCTCACTGAGAGCGGAGTCGAGCACGGCGTCGGCACGGGTCTCGATGAGTTCCCGCCGCTCATCAAGGGCTTGCCGCAGGTCTTCGCCCATCGTTCCGTGGGCGGAGGGAATCAGGCCGACGATCAGGCGGGGCGGTTTCTGCGTGCGGCCGGAGCCTGCGGGGCGTTCGGTGGCACGGGCGACGCGGTAGTGGAGGACGGAGGCTATGTCGTCGGCGTCCTCGAACCCTCGTGCCCGCACAAGCCTCGGCAACAGGGCCGCCATGTCGTGATGGTTCGCTTCTGCCCGTCGCAGCTCCGCGATGAGCGCGCCGAAGGACTCCGAGCTGAGCGCGGATTCCGTCTGCTCCGGCGAGAGGCCCGAAGCCTGGATGAGGTTTGCCCATCGGTCGTGTTGGGCGGCTTGGGCGATGGTTTCGTACTCGGCCGCGAGCTGCGCGATCGACCCCCACCGTTCGTGTTCGGCGGTGATCGTCTCGTGCGCGGAGAGTTCAGCGCCGACGTGCTGCAGGACCCCGTAGAGCACAGACCTGGCGGTGGCGTCGGGGTTCTCGCTCGGGTGCGCTTGCTCGTGGGCCTCGTCGGGTTGGTCGATGGCGACGTAAGCATGGTTCGCGTGGCGGCCGCGGGTCATGGAGACGTAGAAGTTCTCCCGTGTCGACCGGGCAGTTGCCACCGTGTGCGCTGTGTCGGTGGTGATTCCTTGCGCCCTATGCGCGGTCACTGCATATCCCAGATCCACAAATTCAGAAACGTAAGCAGTCGGGAGCACGATCGCACCGCCGAACCTCCGGTTGGTGGGGCGGATGGTGATGGAGCCATCGTCACGAACGCGGGTGATCTTCCATCGGTCACCGTTGCGCACCCAGGCCGCGCCGCTGCGGAGTCGTCGGTCGTTGTGGCGCGTGATGATCGTGTCACCGACACCGGCCAGGGTACCGTCGTTGAGTTCCACTTCCTTCGAGGGGCGGAGGGCGCCGTCGAGGATCAGATCAGCACGGGCACGATTGTTCAGCGTGGTGACGGTCTGGCCGCTCTCAGCGATCAGCACCGATACCTGCCCGTGCTGGGTGTCGGTGCGCCAGGCGTTGTAGGCGGCATCGATCATCGCCTCTTCCTCACCACCGTGGATGCGGCCCTGTTCGAGGTAGATGTCGATGACCTCGGTGCGTCCGTGCCGCAAGCTCAGAGAGGCGATCTTCTCCCACTCGTTGGTGAACCGGTGAATATCGACCAGCTCGGGAGCATCATCACGGTCGGAGACGAGGAGGTTGAACGCGCCGCCGGCGTCGACGGATTGGAGTTGGGCGTAGTCACCGACGAGCAGCACCTTCGCCCCGGACTGCTCGGCCAGTGCGGTGATGCGGTCGAGTGAGTGGGTGCCGGCGAGGGATGCTTCATCGATGATGACGAGCTGACCAGCGGTGAAGGTCGTGCCGTGGATGAGGTGGTTCTGCCACCACTTCGCTGTGTTCTCGGTCGCGATTCCCAGATCCTCACCCAGCACTCCCGCCGCGACCGACGACGGCGCAAGCCCGACCACGGAGCCCTTGCCGTGTCTGGTCTCCCATGCCCGGCGCAACGCGGACATAGCCGTTGTCTTTCCTGCCCCGGCAGCGCCGACGAGGACATCGACCACACGACCAGAGACGGCGATCGCCGACAGTGCTGCGGCTTGTTCGTCGCTGAGCATCCGCCCCTGAGCACCAGGCTGCCTGGTGACCTTCTCCACCGTCTCCAACGGCACTGTCGGTGCGGTCAAGGATCGGGAGCGTTCCAGGAGGCGGTCTTCGGCGGCGAGGAGATCTTCGGAGGAGAACACGGTGGAGTTTGCAGGCCGAAACCTGCTCGTGCCGCCATCACGCTGGAACAGCACAGGGCTCGAAGCCAACTCCGGCGGAGTCAACCGCAACGACCCTTGCTCGGCGGCGTCCGCGATCATCCCGGTGATCGCTTCCCGGTCCCGTGTGGAGGCGAACCGCCACCCCATGAGTTGCCGGGAGGCTTCGGTGTGCAGGTTCCAGCGCCGCCAGGTGGAGCGCTTCTCGCCGACCTCCCACACCACGACCTGAGCGACCTCGGCAATCAGATCGAGGGGAACATCGTCGGCGCGCAGCATCGGCGGGGTTGCGTCGGGGGTTGCGGTGACCGTGCGTGCCCATCCGGTCGCATCCGTGCCGAGAATCGTTCCAGCGCGGGCACACCAGTTCTCGGTGAGCTCGGCCAGTGAGTGGACGTGTTTTTCGGGGCGGGTGGCGAGGGTTGCTTGCGCCCGCAACTTCAGGACCGTCGCCGCACTCGGCTGCTTCCTGTGCTGCTGGACGTAGGCGTCGATGAGGCGGTTCTTCTCCTCATCGATCTGCCGCGCCCGCGTCGAAAACTCCACCACCAACGACTCCGGCACCGACGCGATCGCCCACGCAGGGTTACGATCCCTGCCCATATCGCGCGGCTCCCACGAGACACCGAACGTCCGGGTCATGTGGTCAGCGAAGACGGCCTCGTGCAACTCGGAGAGCGCGACGACCGCGGCGTGGAGGGGGCGGCCGTCGAGGGATCTCCACTTGCCGTCTTGCGCCGTCTGAACCTTGTTGCTGATGACAACGTGCGTGTGCAGGTGAGGATCGCCGGCGCGGGAATCGTAGTGGTCGAACGCGGTAGCGATCACCCCAGTCACATCGACCTGGGCTGCGGCACCGTCGGGACCGGTTGCACCGACACGGGTAGTTGCAACCTCCCGTTCGATGAACGCAACCACCTCCGCAACCGCCGCATAATGCGCATCCGCGATCAACGCCTGCGTGCCAGCATCCGCAACCGCCCACAACACCGACGCCGACTTCGGAACGCTGAACGTGTAATCGAACCCCGCCACCGCACGACGAGTTGTGCGGGCGTTCTCCTCCGCTTCAATCAGCGCGACCTGCTCCCGCCGCTCAGTCGGAGCCAACCCAGAATCAAGAGCATCAGTTCGGGCCTCGATGCGCTCCGAGACGGTGGCGTAGGCGGGATAGGCACGACCCAACGGATCGCCGGTGATCGGGTCACGACCCATGCCCACCAGGAGCTGAAGCTGTGCCTCCGAAACCTCCTCACCACTGACGATCCGGCCGCCACCGAGCGTGGGAAGGCCTGAGCCCATCCACCGGCCCGGCGGTGAACCCTTCTCCGCGTAATAGCGCGTCAACGGAGTCGAGAGGGAACGGTCGCCATCGGCGGCAGCGACGGTACGCAGCAGGTACTTGTAGCCGTCACCAGCACTCATCACCCGCATCGAAACCGTCACCGGAGTTCTCCTCTCGGAGCACAGGTGAGCTCGGTCCCGCAGGGTCAAATCAGAGTGGATTCGCGGGTCTAAAAACCTCATCTGCAAGACGCGTGGCATCTCAAAACGCGGGCCGGAAGCGGGAGCCGGAATCGCGGCTCCCGTGAGGCGATCAGTAGCAGTGGAGATGGCGGACTGAGCGCACCTGGCAGGTGACCTGAACGGTGACAGAACTCCAACGTGGAGCCCGGCCAAGGTTACGGACCAGGCGGAGCCACGATGCACGATCAACAGGCCACAAACCCCGATCAGCCGCTGCGCGTCGGGTCGCTGTTCGCCGGATACGGCGGCCTCGGTCTCGCCGTCGAACAGGTCTTTGGTGCTGAGACCGTCTGGTTCTCCGACGTCAACGATCCGGTCGCCCGCGTCTTCGCCCATCACTGGCCCGACGCCCCCAACCTCGGCGACATCACCACCATCAACTGGCGTGATGTGCCCCCCGGTGGACATCCTCTGCGGCGGATTCCCCTGCCTCAATGTCAAGTTCGAGCGCCACGTTGTCGGCCGAGGGTAGCTTCCGACATCAAGGGTGCTCGGCACGTTCGTGTCTCGAAGACACTTCGTTAGCCTGGTGGCTATGGATGTGCGTGCGTCGGCGATCGGTAGCCTGCAATCCGCAGGCTGGCTGTTCGCCCCGGCACCTGTGGGAGCATGGCTCGCCCCTGCCGCACTCGGGCGAGCACACAGCTCCGTCGCTTCATGGGTCTCGTCCTTCTCTCGGCTGTCGAGCGCTGACGAAGCAACGTGGTTTCTCTCCACAGACGATTACGCCGGCACGACGATAGACGGATTCGCGTGGAATGAGTTCGAGACGATCAGCCTGCATGCAGCGTCGACCGATGAAGAGCGTGCCGCGGTCACCGACTTCTGGACCGAGCATTTCCCGATCCTGCTGTCGGTCCGAGGGCACTACGGCTATCTTGCCGTCCGACGAGATGGCGCAATCGTGCACGGCGAAGAGCCCGAGTTCGAGCAGACCAGAGTTGTCGCTTCGGACCTCGACAAGCTACTCGAGGTGATCAGTCTCCGCCCGACGCCCGACGCCCGGCGACGGACGGATCGAGTCGCTGCTGTTCGACGTCGTCTAGAGACGCTGCCGTCCGCCGGGCTGCAGCCAAGCCCGCGTCGGGACGACGTCCAGATGATTCAGGCAGCAAGGCCAGCGACTGGCCTGATCGCTTTGGTGGCTGCGTCACGATTCCGAAGCAGGGCGAACACCCGCCTGGCAAGGTGGCGCTTGAGCGCGCGGATCGCCTCGGTGTTCGAGTTACCGAGCGTTCGACGGGCGGCGAGGTAGTCCTGCGCGGTTGGGTGCATGCGCTTCTGAGTGATCACGATCCGGTGGATCGCGGCGTTCATTCGCCGAGGACGTCGGCGAAATGAGCGACTCGACGGCGCGATCCGGGCGGGACCCGACCGCGTGCGACCGGCGAGATACCAGCCATTACTGGAGAGAGATCTGCCTGAACTGAGCGCTGTCGGTTCCCAAGGGCCGCGCTCCTATTCGGCGGTTAGGGATGCGAGCAGGTCAAGTTTCTCGGCGTCTGCGCTGTGCTCAGCCGGGTAGTAGACGACAAGGACAAGGTCGTCGATCGGCATCTTCTCGCGGTGGAGGCGCAGCGCGCCGAGACTCGGATGATTGACAACTGCGGTGCCACCCGTGAGCTGCCGGATATCATGCCGAGCCCACAGTGTGCGGAAGCGTGCGCTGGCGAGCGAGAGCTCGCCGACGAGTTCGATGGCGCGCGGGTCATCGGTCTCGTCGCCGAGGGAACGACGGAAAGCAGCGATGAACTCGTCGACGGCTGTCTCCCAGTCCTCGTGGAAGTCGCGTTCGGCGGGGTCCAGCATTAACGAGCGCAGTCGGTTGTTCCCTGGCTCCAGGCGGGGGTTGAAGGCGATCGCGAACGGATTGGCAGCGAGGACGTCGAAGTAGCGGTTCTCGATGAACGCGGGCATGTTCAGCGCTGCGAGCAGGTCGCGCTGCCGGGCAGGTACCCGCTCAGCGCGCCCGGAGGCTTTCGCACGGCGGACACGAGGGCGGGGGCCGCCGAGGCTCATCAGGTGGTCGGCTTCGACCTCGTCGAGGCGCAACACCCTGGCGAGGGATTCCAGGACTTGCGGTGAGGGGTTCTTGTCGCGGCCACGTTCGAGCCGGAAGTAGTAGTCAGCGCTGATGCCGGCGAGCAGCGCAACCTCCTCCCGCCGAAGACCGGGGACTCGCCGCCCTGATCCGGCGGGGATGCCCGCCTGCTCGGGAGTGACCAGCGCACGGCGCGCGCTCAGGTACTCCCCGAGCCGGTTGTCGTTGTTGCCGTCCATGCGATCAACGGTAGCCATTCCCGACCGATCGAAAGGTGCCCTGTCAGGACGCGGATCAGCGGGGTCCTTCCTCGGCCCCGAGCATCGGCCGAGCATGGATGCATGCCGGCGATCGAGCCGGGACACCATCCGGCCCATAGTCGGAGACGGACACGTGAGGAAGCACATGGATATCAACGGACGTACCGTCCTGATCGTCGGAGGCACCACGGGAATCGGACGTGCCCTCGCCCAGCGATTCGTTGACGCGGGCAGCACGGTCGTTGTCGGCGGGCGCAACATCGAGCAGGTCGATGGCGTCGAGACGGTGCGCATCGACGTCACCGATGCGGCGTCGGTCGCTCAGGCGCGCGATGAGGTGCTGGCGAAGCACCCCGACCTTGACGTCGTCGTGACGATGTCGGGGGTCATGCTCACTGAGGATCTGCGCGACCCGGACCACATCGCCCAGGCCGAGACCACGATCTCGGTGAACCTGCTCGGCACGATCCGCGTGATCGATGCGTTCACCCTCCACCTGCTCGGCCGTGGCGCCGGTGACATCATGACCGTTTCCTCGGGCATCGGCTTCCTGCCGTTCCCGCTCATGGCGACGTACGGCGCGTCGAAGGCGGCCGTGCACTCGTACACCGAATCGCTGCGCGCGCACCTCACCGGCACTGGCATCGGCGTGACCGAGCTGATCCCACCGGCCGTCGCCAACGCCGGCCAGGAGAAGCTCAACCCGAATGCCCTGCCCATGGGCGACTTCCTCGACGAGGTCATCGGGCTGCTCACCCAGAACCCGACTCCGAAGGAGATCGTTGTCGAGCGTGCCAAGCCCCTTCGCTGGGCTGAGCACGACGATACCTACCAGGAACTCCTCGCCGCTCGATCCCAGGCGCTCAGTAACCTCCCCGGACGCTGAGCTGGAGCAGCAGCGTCCCGGATCATCCGGGGCCGTCGCTTGTGGCGGCAAGGAGCGCAGTGATGGCGTCGCTGATCGGTGTGGGGATGTCGTGTCTGCGCGCGAGACGCGAGATGACGCCGTTGCGGATATCCCATTCAAGTGGTCTGCCCGCTTCCCGGTCGGTGAGGATCGAGGTGCTCATATCGGCGGGGAATGCTTGGAAGCGGGCCAGGATCGCGGCGGGCGTATCCTCACCGAGGACTGCTCCTTCGGCACGCGAGACGGCCAGGCACTCTGCCAGGTAGGCAAGCGTCAAGTACGCGAAGTCAGGGCGGTTGAACACGCCGGCGCGCCGGCCGGTGAGTGCCATGAGCCCGGCGGCGGCGTTCTGGAGGAGTTTGCGCCAGGCGAGGGTGGTGAAGTCGCCCGCGAGTTCGACCTGGCAGCGCGTGTCGCGCAGGACGTCCGCGATGCGCTCCGCTTCCGGTGATGCGGGAAGCGTCAGCCGGGGCTCGCCCCGCAGGAGGATGGTGCCGTCTTCCTGCGACTGCGCCGGGAACCAGACGACCGCGGGGACGACCTCTACTCCCTCAGGAACGTGGGGTCGAACGGCAGCGATTTGCTCGACGCCGTTCTGCAACACGCAAACCACAGTCCCGGGGCCGCACAGGGCACGCAGCCAGGGGGCTGCCGCAGCGGTCTGGGTTGCCTTGACCGCCAGGAAGAGCACATCCGCCTTCTCGGGCTGCGCAGCGGGATCGGTGCGCACGGGGCCGGGGACGACGATCCGGCGGTCGCCGTCGATCAGGGTGAGTTCCGTTCGCGGCGTACGACCATAGAGCGCCGGCGTGCTGCCCGCCTCATGCAGAAGCGCTGACACCGTCGTACCGATAGCCCCCGGACCCACCACACCAACCCGTATGCGCTCTCCGGAGGAGCCGCGCCGTTGCTCTGTCACCATGCTGCAATGTTACGTTATTACCCGTGACAAGATCCTCAAGTAATGCAGTTTCGGCAGCAGAGGACCCACTGCGCCGCTGGCTCGGAACGGTTCAGGCGCGGAGCGCGGGCCTGGTGGCAAGCGAGGCGAAAGTTGTCGGCCTCGTACTGAAGGACCCGTTGTTCGTGGGGAGGAGCACGACGGCGCAAGTCGCCGAGCGAGCAGGAGTCTCGGCACCAAGCGTGATCCGTGCCGCCCGCGCAATCGGATTCTCGGGCTTCGCCGAACTGAAGCTGGAAATCGCCCGCGCTCGCGGAACAGCGGAGTTCTTCGCCCCGCCACACACGCTCACGAGCACCGATTCGACGCGCACGATCATCGACACGACAGCGCGCACAGGGATCGACGCGCTCACCGCCCTGGGCGGCGCGATCGACCCGGACGCTCTCGACCAAGCGGTCTCCGCGATCCGTGGCGCTGGGCAGCTCCTCGCCTATGGCGCGGGCCCTTCGGCGACGGTCGCGGCTGATGTCGTGTTCCGGCTGCGTTCGCTGGGCGTGCGGACATCGGGGGTCGCCGATCACGAGTCCGCGATGATCGCGGCACGCCTGCTCGACCCCGGCGACGTCGTCGTCGCCGTCAGCTCCACCGGCCGCACCGACATGACGGTCGCGATTGCGGACGCCGCCGCGTCCGCCGACGCGACGGTCATCGCCATCACCAACCAGTACGGCACGCCACTCACCGATGTGTCCACCGTCGCACTCGTCGTGGGCGGCGCGCCGCTCACGACGCAGATGGCCGCTGCCGGGAGCCGCCTGGCGCAGCTCGTCGTCGTCGACGCTCTCGCAGCCGCACTGGCACTGCGCGATCCCGACCGCGTCTCGCGCGCGGAACGGGCCGGGATCGACCTGCCCGACATCACCTGATGCCGCCAGCCACCGTCGCGATCGTCCTCGTCGCCGCAGTCGCCCACGCCGGCTGGAACCTCGTATCGAAGTACAAGAAGGGCGACACGCTGCTGTTCGTGGGCGCCTACACGACCGCTTCCGCACTCCTGTGCCTTCCCCTCGCGATCGGTGCCGCCATCACCGGTTCGCAGCCGATCACCTGGACCCTGGCCGCCGCCGCGGCCGTGTCCGCCGCCCTGCACCTGACGTACTCGCTCACCCTGCAGGCAGGCTACGACCGAGCCGACCTCGGAGTCGTCTACCCGATCGCCCGCGGCGTGGGGCCGCTGCTCACCATCGTGATCGCTATCCTCCTGCTCGGAGAACGCCCCACGGCACTGGCGATCATCGGAGCGCTCGCCATCCTCGCAGGCATCGTCGTCGTCACCGGCAACCCCTTTCAGAGAACGGGCACCCGCCCCCTCCGCGGCATCGCATGGGGCACTGCCACCGGGGCAACGATCGCCGCCTACACGCTGTGGGACTCGTTCGCGATCGGCTCCATCGGACTCGCCCCAGTCAGCTACTACACCGGCACGCTCGTCGTCCAGGTCGTGTTCATGGCTCCGGCCATCATCAGACGCCGCACAGCGTTCGCGAACACCCTCCGCGTCAATCGCGCGTCTATCGCCGCGGTCGCAGTGCTGTCCCCGCTCGCGTACATCCTGGTGCTGACAGCAATGCAAACCTCGCCCGTGGCGCTCGTCGCGCCACTGCGGGAGGCATCCATCATGATCGGCGCACTTCTGGCCTGGCGTCTCTTCGGCGAAGGGCACCTTGTCCGCCGGCTGATCGGCGCCGTGATCGTACTTGCCGGCATTGCCGCTATCAGCCTGTAGTACGCACTGCCAGGCTAGGTACGACTCAGCGACTTTCTCCGCGTTTGATCGCCTTTTCGCCGCTCTCAGCGCCCGGCGCTGTGGCCTGAGTTCCAACGTGGCGCTTCCAGCCTATGAGCGTGATGCGCGCGCGCTGCCGGATATCGCCGCTCTGGTTCAGAGTTTGGTAGCCCACGGTGATCGATCCACGATCGGGGCGGCTCTTCGACGGCGTGATCGTGTCGATTTGGGCAACGACCCTGAGTTCGTCATTCGGTCGTGTCGGGCTCGGCCATTCGATCTCCACGCCTTTGCCGATGATTCCTGTAGCCAAGGGCAAAGCCTGCGCGAGCAGCTTCATCGACAACGCAGCAGTATGCCATCCGCTCGCAGCGAGTCCTTCGAAGAAGCTGTCTCGGGCCGCCGTGGCAGAGAGATGGAATGCCTGCGGGTCAAACTGTTCGGCGAAGGCAATGATGTCCTCCTCGCGCAGGAGTACAACGGGCGAATGGAACTGCATTCCGACGGCGAGGTCGTCAAGCCAGAGGCCGTCTGGATTCGCAACATGCGAGCCGGGTGACGTCATCTTCCCGGTTCCTTGATCGAGCGATCTTCCGTCACGTCAACGTTGGTGGTGCGCTCTCGCGGTTGGCGTGAACGTGCGCGGTGCGCGGCGGCTTTCGCGCGGTTACCGCACTGACTCATCGAGCACCAGCGACGCTCTCGCGAACCAGACGGGAGCAGGTAGATCATGCGGCACTCCTCGCTCGCGCACTCCCGGAGTCGATGACGCACGTCAGGGCTTGCGAGGATCTCCAGCAGATCCCGAGCCGCGCGGGCGCACACCGCGCTGTGGCTGAGTGCCACCATCTGAGCTTGCGGTCCATGCGAAGTGTTCGCCAAGCGGGGCGGGGGAACATCGGCGCTGGCCCACCGCTCTATCCGCTGCACGGTGAACGATGACACGGGTCGCTCGTGTACGACCCCAGACAGCACTTCCCAGGCATGCTCGCGAAGCTCACGCAACTCCGTCAGCAGCGCTCCCCGATCCACGCTCGCGTCGACCTCGATACCTACGCCGACGAGCCACTGTTCCAGGGCCTCCTCGCCGTCGAGGCGCTCGACGCGATGCTCTTCGCCAGCGCCCCGCCGCCCGACGGTTGCGGTGAGGTTGAGAACGAGGGAGCCACCGTCGAAACGAAGCTTCCGCAGTGCCGTGCTGGTTCGAAGGTCGGTAGCCATGCAACTATAGTAACCGATAGAACGGTTACTTAGGAGAGTGCATGGGAACTCGATTGCCTGGTTGGGCACGCGTCGCGACCGCTATCACCGTCGTGGGGTGGGGAGCGAACCAGTTCGCTGCTCTGCTACCGGTGTATCGGGAGACCGCCGGCCTGCCGGACTCGTTCATCGCCCTCGCGTTCGCTACCTACATCGTGGGTCTCATCCCGGTGCTCTTTGTCGCCGCCGAGGTCGCAGACCGAGTTGACCGACGTTGGCCGGTCCGAGTTGCGGTCATCCTTTCCGCTGTCGCCTCTGTCGTGCTGTGCCTCGGCTCGCAGGAGGCCTGGCTTCTCCTTCTGGGCAGGTTCTTCTCCGGTGCAGCGGCTGGTGCAGTTCTCGGTCCAGGCACGGCATGGGTGACGGACTTGTCTGCGGATGACCGCTCCGCTGCTCCGAAGCGAGTGGCGGTCGCGCTCTCCGTCGGGTTTGGTGGCGGCCCGCTCGCAGCAGGGCTCGTCGCGCAATGGGCACCACTGCCGGAAGTCCTGCCCTACGCCCTCCACCTGCTCATCTCGGCCATCGCGGCTGCGCTGCTATGGCGGGCCCCAGATACCTCCCTCGACCACGAAGAGCTCGTCGAGCAGGCTGAAGTCTCCGCCACAGAACCCGTATCGAGCCGCCGAGCGAGTTTCTGGAGCGCGATCATGACACGGCCATTCCTCTGGGCCATTCCGCTCACGGCTCCGTGGGTCTTTGGCGCTGCGACGATGAGCTTCGCCGTGATCCCTTCGGTCATCCAGGTCCGAGGATTCGAGGCCGCCACGGCGGGGATCATCACGGGACTCACCATGGGCACCGGGGCACTCATCCAGCCTTTGGCGCAACGCATCGAGCGCGGCAGGGCCGGACGAGCCTTCCCTCTAGGAATGGGAATCGCCGCGCTAGGGATGCTCCTGGCCGCGGGAACCTTCGCGGCGCGGCTCACCATCCTGATGCTCCCCAGCGCTATCGCCCTCGGCGCCGCGTACGGCTTGGTGCTCGTCGCAGGTCTTCGTCGCATGGAGGAGATTGGTCATCCGAAAGATCGCGCACGGCTCAACGCCGCGTTCTACTCGCTCTCCTATATCGGCTTCGCCCAGCCACTCGTCTTTGCACTCGTCGCAGTGACGCCGAACGCCCAAACTCTCTATGCGGTACTCGCCGCCATCGTGGCCACTGTGACCATGGTCGGCATCGCGATCAGATCCAGAGAGTCCCATGCATAGTGGCGACAACACCATATCTGTTCGACGTCGAGTAGGCCGGTATCACCTTTGCTCGCGCATCGACCTGCTCTTTGAACCGGCAGCCTCTCGGTCGTCGAATCATGGACATACGCGCAGTCTCCTTCTTGCTGTTACAACGAGTCCGGCCAGCCCACGCCACCAATTGGGCTGAGGAAGCGGATGGGACGTGTCCGCCGAACCGGCCGGCGAGAGCAGACTTCGTGAGGCGGGCGACCGTGCGATAGACGCGTCGCCCGGAGAACAGTTCGGGCTCATGTCAGCGATCGAGATACTGCGCTGCGTCCCGACGCAGGAGTTGACGTTTCCGGTCGTCACGCTCATCCACGTACTGTCCGGAAACATCGATCTTTGTACGGATATGGCGATACAGCGCTTGGCACCCGGGTCAGCGGTAGCGCTCGGCTCACACAGGCGGCACCAACTGTTGCCGCTATCGCCATCACGGCTGTGGGTGATCTATGCGGACGAACCCTTCATTAGGGCGCAGATGCGCTGGCTCTTGCGGCCGCGGCAGCACGTTCGTCGAGGCGTGCATCCTGATGACTGGGACGGTAACTCCCTGGTGCTTACCCCAGGAATCGAGTCCTTTCGGCGGCTGGAACCGATCTGGCGACAGCTAAGTGTGCTTCCAGATACGTGTTCATCGCCCGAAGAGATATCGATTCGCACAGTCGAGCTTCTCGCGAGGTGGGTTGGCACAGTCGCACCGGTCTTCCTTACTGAAGACAGTCGCTCTCTCCACGTGCCCACCCGGAATCAAGTGCCGTCTTCGGGGCGGCAGACAGATCCGGCAATGATTGGGCACGTCGGGCGGGCTGCGCGGCTGCTGCGGGAGCGCATGGGCGAGCCGTGGACTGTTGCTTCGCTGGCCCAAGAACTCGCGCTGTCTCGCACGCACTTAACACGGCTGTTCTCGACGCACATGGGGGCCAGCCCAATGCGATTTCTTACCGAAGTTCGCTTGACCGAGTTCAGCCGCCTAATTGATGAGACTGATCTATCAGTCCATCAAGCGGCACAAGCGGTCGGCTGGGCCGATCCGCGCGTCGCCTCAGCATGGTTCTCACGACGATTCGGCGTAACGCCGACCCGCTACCGGCATTGCCTACCCACGACCGGCAGCGAAACTGCGTAGCGACGAGTTCCCGCGCGCTCGTCGGCGGGTGGCGCCCTCTCGAACTCGTCGTATGAATCGCGTTACTCGTCAAGCGACCCGGACAGCCCTCAAAGGCTCGACATCGCTGCGAGCCAGGAGATAGACCGGATCGGACTCGTCGGGTCTGGGCAGATCCCTGGCGGTCTCGTACTCACTCGTTCCTCTCGGGCCTCCTGAACACCCCGGCGCGTACCTCATGGTCGCAAGGGCTCGCGGCTGTCATGTCGTGGGCCTCGCCGGGAGGAGGTCCGATGATGGCGACGAAAGAGGAAGCCCGAGCCGCGCGGGATGCGAAGCTCGACGAACTTCACGAGCGCTTGACCGGCGCGGTCGAGACGCTGGTTTCTGGTGACGACTGGGCGCGGGCGTTGTCGTTCGCGGCGCGGTTCCGGTCGCGTTCGTTCAACAACACGTTGCTGATCTGGGTACAGCACGAGGCCAACTACTCGGCGGGCCGAGTGTCTGAGCCGTTCCCATCGTTCGTGGCGGGGTATCGGGAGTGGCAGCAACTCGGCCGACAGGTCCAGAAGGGTCAGCCGGGGCTGCAGATCTTCGCCCCCGTCACCGGACGCTTCGCCTCCTCGAACCCGACCGATAGCGATTCGTGGCGGCGGCTGGAACGCGGCGAAAAGCCAAGGCCCGGTGAGGTGCTGCGGTCGCGGATGATCGCCGCCCGCCCCGCCTATGTGTGGGATGCCTCGCAGACCGACGGTGACCCGATCCCCGAACCACCCTCCCCGAAGCTCCTCGAAGGCGAAGCCCCCGCCGGGCTGTGGGACGGACTCACCGCACAGGTCGGGGCTGCGGGATTCACGGTTCTCCGTGTGCCGCATGAGGGCATGATCCACGGCGCCAATGGGATGACGGATTGGTCGGCGCGGACGGTGGCGGTGCGGGAGAACATGGACCACGCAGCCCAGGTCAAGACCCTCGCGCACGAGCTCGGTCATGTGCTGCTGCATGACCCGGACAACGAGGATGCGCAGCATCATCGCGGGATCGGCGAGGTCGAGGCCGAATCCGTCGCTCTCATGGTCGGTGCCGCCCATGGGATGGACACCTCCGATTACACGATCCCGTACGTCTCAACGTGGGCTGCGCGCGTGGATGGGAAGGAGCCGGTCGAGGCCGTCAAGGCGACCGGTGAGCGAGTGCGGAAAGCGGCGCTGGGGATTCTCGAACAGCTCGACACCGTAATGGTCGCCGACGGCACCCCACCGGGTCTGGAGCGTGAGGCCCCGAAGCAAGAGCAACCGCAGCGCACGGTCGCATCGTCGCCGGTTCCTACGACGGCATCGGCGTCTCGGCCTTCTGGGGTCGTGAGGGGGCTGTGAGATGCCGTCGATCAGCGATCTCCTCGCCCACACCAGCCGCCTCACCCTGCCGGATGCCGCCGTCGCATTCGTCACGGCTGGGGTGCCGATCTTCCCGTGCGTGCCGGGTGAGAAACGGCCACTGACCGCGCATGGCTTCCGCGATGCTTCGACCGACCCCGATCAGATCAGCGCCTGGTGGGGGCGGTGGCCTGCAGCGAACATTGGCATCCCGACAGGTCCGGCCTCGGGGGTTGATGTCGTTGATGTGGATATCCACGGCGAGGAGTCGGGGTTCCCGGCATTGCAGCGTGCTCGTCGTGCGGGGCTTATTGCCCCTGCCTGGGCGGGGCTCGTGCGGTCCCCGTCGGGTGGCTTGCACATCTACTTCCCGGCCGCCCCGGAGGATGGGCAGTCGTCGTGGCAGGTTCCGCGTGCTCATATCGACTTCCGGGGTGCTGGTGGCTACATCATCGCTTCACCCTCGCGCATCACACGGCCGGATGGCAGTACCGGGGTCTACGAACTGCGCGCTACTGGTGTTGTCGATGCGCGGCCGGTGGATGCTGCTCGGTTGCGGGAGTTCCTGGACCCGCGCCCGCCGATACCGTCTCGGCCGGTGCCGGTGCGGGGTTTGGATGCGGATCGGCTCGGCCGTTGGGTCGCAGGTCTGGGTGAGGGTGAGCGGAACCGGGGCCTGTTCTGGGCCGCCTGCCGGTTGGCGGAAGCAGGCACCGGACCCGCTGAAACCTTCGCCGCGCTCGGGCCGGCGGCCGAGCACATCGGCCTCAGTACACGGGAGGTGTCAGCAACGATCCGCTCCGCCTACCGCACCACCAACCCGGCACCTGCGAGTAGTGCACGCCCTTTCACTGACTCCCCAAGAACACGCGCCCCAGCCGCCACGGGACGGGGGCTGTGATGAACGGGCAGACGCGGAGTGTGCGGCTCGCTGTCGTCACGGCGATTGCCGGAACGGTGCTGATCGCGTTGGGTGCGTTCTGGCTCTCCTTCACGGCGCTGGCTGATCTGGCTCGGCGGTCTGGGATCAGCGCGAGGCAGGCGTGGGCGTGGCCATTGATCGTGGACGGCATCATCGTCGTCGCCACCGTCGCGGTCGTTGCTCTGGCTGGGCAGCGTGCCGCGTGGTATCCGTGGGTGCTGCTCATGAGTGGGGCTGCGGTCTCGGTGACCGCGAACGCGATCCACGCCGTCCTCACCGCCGACACCGACGTACCCGCGGTGTTGGCGGCAGCGGTTGCTGCGGTGCCGCCCGTGGTGTTGCTGGCGATTACGCATCTCACAGTGATCCTCACCCGCAGCACCACCAACACGGAGCCGCCAGTCCCGGAGAGCCCTGTGCCACTCGATCTCGTCGCACCCGTCGCCTCCACGCCCATCAAAAAGTTGCCCACTGTCGAGTCCGCTGCGCCCGATGACGGCGGCGACCGGCGGGAGCAGGCGGCTGAGCTACGCGCTGAGGGCTGGTCGAACAAGAAGATCGCCCGCGAACTCGGCGTGCATCCCTCAACGGTGGGCCGATGGCTCCCTACCCCAGAACCAAAACAAGAAACCGATGATCCGCCCGCTGAGGTGGAGGAAGAGAGAACCCCATGAACAAGCAGAACGAACTCGACAAGAAGCCTGTCGAGGACATGACGCCGGATGCGATCGAGGCCGAGAAGACCCGACAGCAGACCGCCGAACTCGCCACCGACAAGACAAGGGCGCGCGGCGTGGATTGGGTGCGCCCCACCGATCTCATGGCCCGGCACTCCGCTGTGGTGGCGGGGCGCGGGATCGACTTCCAAGCCGAACTGTCCCGCCGCACCCGCACCGGCATCGCAACGGGTGCGAAGGCGCTGGCGGACCGGGCGAAGCAGTTGCCGCCCCTGTCGGCGTTCGGTCGCCGCACTGGTTCGCGTGAGCCGGTGACTCGTGGTGCGGTCGGGAAAAGCTAGGCCGGTGAGATGTCATGAACACGCAACTCACGACGGCAGCCCTGCCGTGGGCGGGTAGTGCACCTGGTTTTGGTCGAGGAGGTGTCCGACCATGACGAACAGGACGATGACCGCAACCCCGGACGGCCCGGAGGACTACCAAAGCAGCGAAGGCCTACGCGCTCTGCTGCACCGCCTCCACGACGGCGGCCCCGGCGCCTGGAAACATGATCCGGTCGCCGCGGACCTCATGGCGTATGCCTGCGAGAAATACGCGCCCCTCGCCGTCAAGCATGGCCTCGATCCGTGGGAGGCAGCATCTGCCGCGTTCGATGTCATGCGCACCAAGTCAGCACGGTCGGCGGTTGATCCGTGGGCGGTGGTGACGCATGCGGTGCGGATTACCTGCATCTTCGAGGAACGCGCCCAAGGCCTCCTCTGCTCCGTCCACCAAGCCCGCCGCCCCCACATCTCCGCCTTCCACGACCCCGAACGCTTCAGCGACAGGGAGAACCCGCTGGCCGACTACCACCCGGCGTTCCGCATCACCGACAACCCCAACACGGAGCAGGGCGTTGCTGAGCAGGATGGTGGGCTCGGGTCTGCGCATTCGACGGTGGAGGATGCGATTGGGGTGCTCGTGTTCGCGAAGTGGCCGGCCGACGTCGCCCGCGCCGGTGTCGAACACGTCTGCGGCGCAGTCATGCGCGCAGGCACCCGCCAGTCGGCCTATGAGGGGCTGCGACGCGATAAGGTCGCCCGCTCCCTCCTCGACATCCCCGCACCCTGCTGGCACACCCTCATTCGCGCGTTGCTCGGTCACCCTGACCCGGCGCTTGCGACGACGAGTGCGGGGCGCGGGATTCTGTTGCGGTTGGCGATGGAGGAGCCCATGCGGCTCCTGCTGCGGGATGACGACCTCATGCTCGCCCTCTCCCTGGCTGCCGCCAGGATCGAGGAGGACCGATGAGCGGCGACATCGAAACCGGGGTGCAGGTCGAGTGGTCTGTGCCCGCCATCACCGTCGGCGCCCGGCACCGCAAAGAACTCGGCGACATCGACACCCTCGCCGCCTCCATCAAGAGGGTCGGTCTACTTCAGCCGATCACGATTGCCCCCGACGGCTCCCTGGTCTGCGGGGCGCGGCGGCTCGCGGCGGTGAAGTTGTTGGGAAAGAAGACGATCAACGTGTGGGTGCGGTCGGGGATCTCCGACCGACTCGGAAAGCTCCTCGCGGAGCAGGACGACAACGTGCTCCACAAGCCCCTGAACTCTGTCGAGGCCGCTGCGTTGTATCGGGAGTTGAAGGTCTTGATGGCGGAGGATGCGGCGCGTCGTGAGGCGGCGAACCAGTTCACGGCCGAGCATCAGCCCCGGTGGAACGGCTCCGCCGATTCGGCGGAGCCGTTGACCACCCCGACCGGAGATGCCCGCCGACAGGCCGCACAGATGGTCACCGGCACTGCTTCCTACTCCAAGCTCGAACAGGTCAGCTACCTCGAAAAGATCGCCGCCGATCCTGCCCGGCCCGATGATCTCCGTGCCCAGGCGCAGCAGGAACTGGATGCGGTGAAGGCTGGAGCCCCGGTCAACCCCGCCTACGCCCGCATCCGCGACCTGGCCGAAGGGCAGCCGGTGGAGGATCTGCATCAGATCGCGGCCGAGACCTTGGCGCGTGTCCACGCCGAGAACAAGGCCGCCAAGAAGAAGAACAAGCCGCGCAAGCCGTCGCCCGCGCCTGTCGGGGAGATCGTGCGGTTCCCGGTGCGGGCGTTCGTGTTGACCTGGGGCGAGTTGATCGACTGGTGGGAACGCTACGACCTCCACCAGATCGCCATCGAACTCACCGCCGAGCAGGCAGACTCTTTCTACGCGACTGTCGAGGGCACCGTCGCCTTCGCTGCCAGGCTCCGCACCGCCCGCGCCCAGAGCGACGCGAGCGCTGATGCCGATGACGTGGAAGCCCCGCTGCTTCGCGCTCTCTGACCGCTCAGCTCGTGGCTGCGGTGCCGGGCGCACCTGTGGGGCATGACTTTCTTCGATAGCAGCCGTCCAGGATTCAAGCGCCGCCTCGTCGCCACCATCGCCGCCGGAGTAGTGTTCCTGATCCTCGCCGGAGTCGGGATCTACGGCCTCATCACCGGCCCCCGCGACACCACGACCAGCGAACCATCTGCGTCGGAACCGGCAACGACATCACCGTCTACGCCGAAGCCGACAGCAATGCCACGACTCCCGGCCGTGCCTCGGTCGGCGGACCCGGAGACCTTCGCCCGCAACGTCGCCGAAGCACTGTTCACTTGGGATACCGGCAGCGGATTCATGCCGCTGGACTACACGAGCGTGATCCTCGATGTTGGCGATCCGTCTGGTGAGGAGCAGGCGGGTCTTGCGTCGGATGTGGCGGCGTATCTGCCGACGCGGGATTCGTGGATCGAGCTGCGCAAGTACGTCACCGCCCAGACCCTCACCATCGACAGCATCTACGTCCCGGAGTCGTGGGAGACGGCGGTGGCGCAGGCGCAGCCGGGGCAGCTCGCAGACGGCACCATCGCCTACACGATCGAGGGCACCCGTCACCGGTCGGGTGAATGGAACGGAGCACCGGCCACGTCGGAGCATGCGGTGGCGTTCACGGTGTTCATCGTCTGCGCACCCACCTACGACACCTGCCACCTGTTGCGGCTCTCGCAGCTCGACAACCCCCTCAAGTAAGCAGCGGGTGCGTCGTGTTCAAGAAGCTCGCTCTCGCAGGGATCGCTCTGATCTTCCTCGCCCCGGCCGTCCTGCTCGTGTCCATCGGGGCGCTCATCAACCCCGCACAGACCGCGAACGCCACCTGCCTCACCACCGGGCTGACCGTTGGTGAGATCCCGGATTCCCTGGCGGTGACGACGGCGGATGGGTACTCGTTCACGCTGAATAAGCAGCAGCTCACCCATGCCGCCACGATCATCACCACCGGCTCGAGTATCGAGGGTGTGGATCGGGATGCGGTGCAGATCGCGATCATGGCCGCCCTCACCGAATCCACCCTCCGCATGCTCTCCAACACCAGCACCTACCTCGAATCCGCTGACTACCCGAACGACGGTGATGGCGGAGACCACGACTCCCTGGGGTTGTTCCAGATGCGTCCGCAGTCCGGGTGGGGCACGGTCGCTGACCTCATGGACCCGACCTACCAGGCGCGGGCGTTCTTCGGCGGACCCACCGGACCCAACTATCCGAGCCCCAGGGGCCTGCTGGATATCCCGGGGTGGGAGTCGATGGATAAGGGCGAAGTCGCCCAAGCCGTCGAAGTGTCGGCGTACCCGGACAGGTATCAGAACTACGAACCCGTCGCCGAGGCCATCCTGCAAGCCCTCACCGTGAACAGTGGCAGTAGCGCGCAACCAGCCGACTCGGGCTCGGGTGGTGCGGTTGGTGGCCCGGTGGCTGAGTCGTCGCGGATCGTGTTCCCGCTGCCGGAGGGCACCTGGGTGATGACCAGCCCGTTCGGGATGCGCGAGCACCCGATCACGGGCGAATACAAGCTCCACACCGGCACCGACTTCGCAGGCCCCGACGGGACCCCGATCCTTGCTGCCGCCGACGGCATCGTCACCGTCGCCGAATACACCGGCGGCTACGGGGGTCTCGTCGTGATCGAGCACACCGTCGACGGGCAGACGGTGGCGACGGCGTATGCGCACTCGTGGGAGAACGGCATCCACGTCTCCGTTGGTGATCGGGTGACGGCGGGGCAGCACATCGCCGATGTCGGTTCGTCGGGGTATTCGACGGGGCCGCACCTGCATTTCGAGGTCCGTATCGGCGGCACCAACGGCGACTACATCGACCCCGCGGCCTGGCTCACCGAACACGGGGCAGCGAACCTCCCCGCCGGAGACATCACCCCAACAGGATCATGCACGAGTGGAGGGAGCGGATCGTGAACGTGTTTCCCGACTTCGAGGGCATCAGCGGCATCGGAGACCTCAAAGAAGTCATCGGAGCGCTGCTGACGTTCGTGCTCATCATCGCCGTACTCATGCTCATCGTCTGCGCCATCACCTGGGCAGTAGCCTCCGCCCACGGCAACCACGCCACCGCATCGAAAGCCCGCACGGGCCTCCTCGTCGCTGTCGGCGCGGCGGCTCTCGCCGGTGGTGGGGTGGCGTGGATGAACTGGCTCATCGCCGTCGGCGACCAGCTCTAAACCTGGTCAGGATTCGAGAAGTTCGCAGGCGCGTTCCAGCTCAACATCGAGCAGGTCATCAGCGCCCTTGATCTGCGCTGCCACTGTCACCGCCTCGGTCAGCACCTCGTGTGCTGCCGGGGCATCTTGACTGCTGAGCAGATCGCCCAGCACCACCAGCGCTCGGACCCGCAACACGCCAACCGGCTCCGTGTCAAGGAGCCCGCGGAGCGTTGCGTCGGCTGCCGCGAGATCGCCGCGATCCGCCTGCATCAGCGCTTTCCGTAACGCCAGCTCCCCGTCCATAGCTCCCAGCGTAAAGAACACGCCTGGGAAATGAGGTCGGCGCCGTGCACCTGACACGCGAACCCTTCCGCCGCCCACACCGTGTGGGCCTTGTTCGTGTCAGGAGCCTTCTCGTGTTCGATCTCATCTCTTCCGTCCTCACCACCCCGGTTCTCATTCCGATGGAGGTAAACATCGACCCCAACGACTCGGGCCTGCCGGGTATCGCGCAGCTCCGCACCATCGTCGGCGCGGTCATGACCGTCGGCCTCATCCTCAGCGTGCTCGCCCTGATTATCAGCGCGATCGTGTGGGGTTTCGGTGCGAACTCCTCGAACCCGCATCTGGCGGGGCGGGGGAAGATCGGCGTCCTCGTCTCCTGCGGTGCCGCGGTCATCTGCGGGGCCTCGGTGACGCTCATCAACTTCTTCTGGAACGTCGGCCAGCAAGTCTGACCAGCCCGATCACCGCTACCTGAAGGAGGTCTGTGATGGGGGTTTGCGATGTTCCTCTCATCTCCAACGTCTGCGATATCGCAGGCGAAGCCGCCGGCGCCCTGATCTCGGCACCGTTCGATTGGCTCGCCCAGGCAATGGGCAACGCCGCCGGATGGTTGTTCGAGGCCGTCTGGAACGTCTTCGACACCACCACCCTCGTCGACGTCACCTCGGATGGCTACATCAGTGTCTACAACCTGGTGTTCGGGATCGCAGTGTTCATCATGCTGCTGTTCTTCTGCCTCCAACTCATCACCGGCCTCATCAAACGCGACCCCACCGCCCTCAGCCGCGCCGCGTTGGGATTGGCGAAATCGGTGCTCGGCAGCTTCGTGGTCATCACGCTGACGGGGTTGGCGTTGGAGATCGTGGATCAGCTCTGCACCGGCATCATCCAAGCCGCAGGCGAAACAACCACCACGATGGGCGACAAGATCACCCTCCTCGTCGCGGGCCTCGCGGGCATCAATATCGCCGCCCCAGGGGTCGGTGCGATCATCACCATCTTCCTCGCAGGCCTCGCCATCAGTGCCGCCGCCATCGTGTGGCTCTCCCTGCTGATCCGTAAAGCCTTGCTCCTGGTAGCGATCGTGTTTGCACCGTTGGCGTTCTCCGGCTCCTCCTGGGACGCCAGCCGGGGGTGGATCAGCAAGTGGGCAATGTTCGTGATCGCCCTCATCGCCTCCAAACTGGTGCTGGTCGTCATGTTCCTCGTCGCCATCACCCAGGTGTCGGCACCGATTGACATGGATCTCGCGTCGATCAGCGACCCCATCGCGGGCGTCGTGTTGATGGCGATGGCGGCGTTCGCGCCGTATCTGACGTATAAGTTCATCGCGTTCGTGGGCTTCGATATGTACCACGCCATCGGCTCCGAACAAGACGCGAAGCAGGCACTCAACCGGCCGATGCCGGTGCCGTCCAAGCCTCAGGGCGGGGACCCGCAGAAGGTTCTCGATGGAGCAGACGGTGGCGGAGCTGGCAAGCCCGGTAGCGGTGGTGGTGGTGGTGCGAAGCCAGCACCGACGCCGAAGCCCGCTCCGGCACCTGCTGCGTCTTCGTCAGCCACTGGGGCCTCTGCCACTGGAAGCAGCGCGGGAGCTGGGGCCGGTACGGCAGGTGCAGGTGCTGCGGTCGCGGCCCCGGTAGCCGCAGCGGTGATCGCGGCGAAGGTTGCCAAGGATTCCTTCGACGCGGGCGGTAAGGCAGGCAATGCCCTCGGCGGGCAGGGCGAAGCCGCAGCGGACGGCGCGAACCAGAACGCGACTCCACCGCAGGGAGGCACACCTGCTCCTCCTTCGACGCCGGTGCCGAAGTCAGCAACTCCGCCGTCCACGCCTCCGCCGTCGAGCCCGACCCCGCCACCGAGCAAGGAGTAACCCGCCATGAGCAGCAGTAAGAGTGCCAGTGAGTTGGTGCCGGTGAAGTTCTCCCGCCTCACCCGCCGCGGCGTCCTCCTCGGACTGTCGCTTCCGCAACTGGTGACGCTCGCGGTCGGCATCCTCTCCTTCGTCGGGGCCCTCTACGCAGGCGGTGGCATCCTCCTGGCTTACACCGCACCTATCTGGGCACTGTCGGTCGCCCTCACCTGGATCCCCATCGCAGGACGGCCGCTGGTGGAATGGCTGCCGGTCGGGTGCTGGTGGATCTGGCGCACGACGATCGGGCAACTCATATACCGCCGCAAAGTTGTCGCACCCCGCCCCGTCGGGACCCTCGCACTGCCTGGGGATATGGCGAGGTTGCGGGAGTTCACCGACCCGGAGACCGAGGCGGGGATGATCCACGACCCCCACGCGGGCACCCTCACTGTGGTCTGCGAAGTGACGCATCCCGCGTTCGTGCTGCTTGATCCGGGTGAGCAGGAACGCCGCGTCACCTCCTGGGGCCGCGTCCTCGCCACCGTCTGCCGATCCGGACGGATCGCGACCTTGCAGATCCTCGAACGCACCCTGCCAGACTCCGGCACCGGGCTCGCGGAGTGGTGGGCCGCGCACGGCACCCACGACGACTCCTGGGCTTCGACCACCTATGGCGAACTCATCGACCGAGCCGGGCCTGCCGGGGAACGCCACGCCACCACCCTGTCGCTCTCACTGGACATGCGCGCGGCCGGGAGGCAGATCCGTACCGCCGGTGGTGGCATGCGGGGTGCAGCCGCGGTGCTGAGGCAGGAGATGGCGACCCTGACCGCAGCGCTCCGGTCGGCGGACCTGAACCCCTCTGGGTGGCTCACGCCAGGGCAGATCGCTGTCATTCTCCGCTCCGCGTACGACCCCGCAATCGCGGCGACATTGGAACGGCACGGGGAGGTCGGCCAGTCGCTTGCCACCGCAGGCCCCGTCGCGGTCAATGAATCGTGGGGTCGTATCCGCACCGACTCCGCCCACCACGCCACGCTGTGGATCAGTGAATGGCCCCGCTCGCTTGTGTATCCGGGGTTCCTGTCGCCGGTGCTGCTCTCGACCGGGATTCAACGCTCGTTCTCGTTGATCTGCACCCCCATGCGTTCCGACCAAGCCGCACGAGACATCAGGAAGAAGAAGGTCGAGCACATCAGCGATCAGGCGCAGCGGCAACGGATCGGGCAGATCGAAGACGCCTCCCAAACCGCCGAGTATCAAGACGTGTTGCAGCAGGAAGCCGACCTCACCGCAGGACACGGCATCCTCCGCTACACCGGCCTGGTCACCATCACAGCACCCACCGTGAACGAGCTCGACGCTGCGGTTGCTGCGATTGAGCAGGCAGCGATCCAAGCCTCGTGTGAGACCCGGCTGTTGGTTGGTCAGCAGGCGGCAGCGTTTACGGCAGCGGCGCTACCGCTGTGCCGGAAGGTCTAAGCCCGAGCGAGAGGGGGTGGTGAGTGCACCTGAGGGACAGCCCGCGCACCTGCGTGGGGCTGTCCCTCAACTGCGTTATGGAGGCCCCGTCATGCCCGCTTTCTCCGATCCCACGAAAGACGCCGCGGAAGCGTCCGAAGCGCTCCGGGGTCTTGCCCACGCGACCATCCGTGTCGAGCAGCCGCGCGAGATGTATGGGGTGCTGGGTGATCTCCTCGCGGGGGCGCGGTCGTTGCGGCAGGTTTTCGACCAGCTCGCCTCCGCCCACATCACCGGCCAACCTCGCGCGTTCAACGACGACGGCGACCCCGCAGCCGGAGCGAAAGATGCGCTGGCGGTGGCAGATGAGCTGCACCAGGCCGCCACGCTGATCGACGCCGCCCACGACCGACTCGATGCGGCGATGAGCGCGGCCGGGCGGATCGCCTGGCACGAGGAACCCGCCACCAGCCGCCGGTGGGTCAGCGTCGTGTTCCTCCAAGGCGAAGAAGCCGACCAGGTACTCGACCTCATCCACCGCGACGGCACCACCGCCGGGATCGAACACCTCAAGCAGTGGGACTACGGCGACGAAACCACCGACGCGGCCCTCTCGAACGGGTACGTCTACGACACCCCACCGGTGGGCACGTTCGACCGGACCGTCACCGAGGGCGAGTACACGCTGAGCTACGAACCGGCGCTGGGCCACGTCAGCCTCTACCGCACCTACGACGTCCTGCCCGACCCCGGCCTCACAGACCCGGCACCGGCACCCGCGCGGCCGGTAGCTGCAGGCGGTCTCGGCGGTGGCCCAGGTCGAGCCGCGCCCGCAGCGGCGACCACCATAGCGACCGCGCGGGGCGTCGAGGCTGCTCCGAAGAAGGACTGGTTCGCCAGCTCAGGCCGCCCCTCCCAGGTCACCGGGCGGGGGCTCGGCCGATGAGCGCCGAACCCGAACGTCTCCACACCTCTGTCCTTGTCGCCCCGACGGCGGAGAAGCGCCGCCTGCGCAAGCAACGCCGTCAGGCTGCGGCACGAATCACCGCCGAACAGCGGAAGGCGGAGAAGGCTGCGGCTGTCGCGAAGGCCGAGGCCGAGCGCGCCGAACGGCGAGCCACCACCTATCTACCCGCCTCCGGTGAACCGGGTGCTGCGGCGTTGCGGTCGCCGGGCCGGTTCCGGGTGCCGCGTCATCAGGACACGTCGGCGACGTTGGCTGGGGCGTATCCGTTTGTCGCAGAAGGTGGCCTCGGCTCCGATGGCGTGTTCGTGGGGCAGGACCTCTACTCTGGCGGGAGCTTCGTTTATGACCCGTGGGTGCTCTACGCGCGCGGCATCATCACCGCACCCAACGTAGTCCTCGCCGGGATCGTCGGCTCGGGGAAGTCCTCGCTGGCGAAGTCCCTCTATACACGCAGCCTGCCGTTCGGCCGCAGGGTCTATGTCCCCGGTGATCCGAAAGGCGAACACACCGCAGTCGCACAGGCCGTCGGCGGGAGGGCGATCGTCCTCGGCCACGGCCTGAACACGAGGCTGAATCCGCTCGATGAAGGCATGCGAACCTCGGGCCTCTCGGATGAGCAATGGGCCGCCACCGTCGCCTCCCGCCGCCGCGACCTCATCGGAGCCCTCGCTGAAACCGTCCTCGCGCGGGGCTTGACACCACTGGAGCACACCGCGATCGACCTCGCGCTGACGCAGACGGTGCGGGAGAACACGGTGCCGATCCTGCCGATGGTCGTCGACCGCATACTCAACCCCTCCGACGACACCGACGGCCGGCTCGCGGAAGACGGGCGGCTCGTCGGGCACGCCCTCCGCCGCCTCGTAGCGGGCGATCTTGCCGGTTTGTTCGATGGGCCGTCAACGGTGCGGTTTGATCCGTCATTGCCGATGATCTCCCTCGACCTCTCACGAGTCACCGAAAACAGCACCCTCATCAGCGTTCTCATGACGTGCTCCAGCGCGTGGATGGAATCCGCACTGCTGGACCCGAATGGTGGTCAGCGGTGGGTGATCTACGACGAAGCCTGGCGACTCATGTCCCACCCAGCGCTACTGCGGCGGATGGATGCGCACTGGCGGCTCGCGCGACACTACGGGATCGCAAACATGCTGATCTTCCACAAGCTCACCGACCTCGACAACGTCGGCGACCAAGGCTCAGCCATGCGCTCCCTCGCCAACTCCTTGCTCGCAAACGCGGAGACACGGATCGTGTACCGGCAGGAATCCGACCAGCTCGGAGCCACCGCCAGCGCCCTCGGACTCACCGGCACCGAACAGAAGCTCCTCCCCGGGTTGGGCATCGGGCAAGGACTGTGGCGGATCAAGGACAGATCCTTCGTTTGCCAGCACCAGCTCCATCCCGCTGAGTTGGAGATGTTCGACACGAGCTCCCGTCTCATCTCAGGGGTGAAGTAGATGAACTTGCACCCTCACAAAAAGCACGCAGCCAACGGGGATGAGGCCTCGGTGCAGGCGGTGCTCCCGAACGTCCGCGTGATCGTCACCAACACCGGAGCGCTCGATGTCACCGTGGACGGGGCGGTGTTCCCGCCACCTCCTCGCGGGGAATGGACGCGCGGCGGCTTCGCTGACTTGCTCGATGCCGTCACGAAGGACCGCACTGTGGCGGTGCGCATCGAGGTCCGTGAGGTAGACGGCAGTGTTTTCACCGACCTCATCCATCCCCGAAAGCGCACCCGCGCACCAGAGCCCGAACCGCCCACTATCGCTGAGCAGCCGCTGCGGAGGCGGAAGACCCCGGCACTGGTGGAGGTCACCGCCGATGGATACTTGCCTGGCGAGGATGTCGCGGTCGCCGTCATCGTCGCTCACACCGACGCCACCGGCGGTACGGCGCGAGCGCTTCTCGATCTGAGCCAGCTCCCGTCCTCTCAGGGCGGGGCGCGGGATGTGCTGTTGTTCGGCCGGATCTCCGGCACCATCCACGTCAGGCCGCTGCCATGAACGAACGACAGACCGGGAGCATGGGTGACGAACTCACCAACGCCGCCCTTATCGGACTGATCGGGGTCTTCGCCCTCGGCCTCGTCCTGCGCGGAGCCGGGTCGGTAGCCGCGTTCATCACCGGCACCGCGCAGCCCACCAGCGGACCCGCAGGCGGCATGGCCGTGCTGTTCAACCCAGGCGACCCCAGCGCCGCACTCGGAGCTGATGGGCTGAACCCGGCCGTCTACTGGATCGTCACTGCCGTGCTGCTTACTGGGGTGACGGTCGGGCTCGGCTGGTGCTGGACGAAATGGCGCAGACACTCCCGCAAGGTCGAAACAGATCCACGCCGACTCGCAGGCACCGCCACCAGCCACGAAGTCACACAGACAACCTCCGCAAAAGCGCTCCTGGGCAGGGCATCAGCATTGCGGCCGTCACTCGAAAACCCGGAGCCGCAGGATGTGGGCTACTTGCTCGGCAGTTCACGCGGCAAGCAGGTGTGGGCGTCGGTCGAGGACTCGATTCTGCTGATCGGGCCGCCCCGCTCCGGCAAGGGCCTACACGTCGTCATCAACGCGATCCTCGACGCGCCCGGCGCTGTGGTGACGACCTCCACGAGACCGGACAATCTCACCGTCACACTCCGTGCTCGTCGTCGTAATGCGGGTCCGGTCGCGGTGTTCGATCCGCAGCACCTCGCCGAAGGCGTCCCCGCAGGCCTGCGCTGGTCCCCGGTCCGGGGGTGTGAGGACCCGCTGACAGCGATGATTCGCGCCACCGGGCTCGCCTCCGCCACCGGACTCTCTGCTGGTGGTGTCGAGTCCGGTGGGTTCTGGGAAGGAAAGACCCGCACCGCACTCCAAGGCCTCCTCCACGCCGCCGCATTGGATCATCGTTCACCGGCTGAACTGTTCCGGTGGACGCTTGATCCGTCGGCTGCTGCTGAGGCAGTCGCGATTCTCACCGCGAACCCGAACGCGGCGGCGGGGTGGGCTGACTCGTTGGAGGCGATGATCGACTCCGACCCCCGCACCCGCGACTCCATCTGGCAAGGCGTCTCCCTCGCACTCGGTGCCCTCGCCGACCCGCGCGTCCTCGACGCCGTGAGTCCGAGTGAGGGTGAGAACTTCGACCCCGAAGCCTTCATCAAGAACCGCGGCACGCTGTATCTCCTCGCCACTGGTGCCGGAGCGGGCGCCTCGGCGGCGTTGGTGACGGCGTTCGTGGAAGACCTCATCGAAACCGCCCGCCGCATCGCCGCACGCTCACCCGGCGCCCGCCTCGACCCACCACTCCTGCTCGCACTCGACGAAATTGGAAACCTCGCACCACTCCCGTCACTGCCGACGCTCATGGCAGAAGGCGGCGGCACCGGAATCACCACGCTTCCCGTATTGCAGTCACTCGCCCAGGCCCGCGACAAATGGAGCGAGAACCAGGCCGGAGCGATCTGGGACGCCTCCATCGTCAAGGTGATTCTCGGCGGGGCATCGAACTCCAAAGACCTCCAAGACCTCTCCACCCTCATCGGCGAACGCGACGAGTTCACCGACTCCGTGACCCTCGGGGATCACGGAACGCGGTCGAATCAGCGTTCGGTGAGGCGGGTGCCGATCCTGCCGCCAGACCGCATCCGCACCCTGCCCTTCGGCACCGGCGTCACCCTCCTACGCGCCGCACCACCGATCGTGACCGACCTGCGCGCATGGCCCGGTCGTCCAGACACGGAGCAGTTGAAGCGTGACCGAGCCGAGATCGAAGGCCTCCTGCAGCGTCCCTCTGACACCTGACGTCGCGTGGTCGGTGTAGTGCACCTGACCTTCACGGTGGCCCCGTCCGATGGGGCCACGTAAGTGTCAGGAGACAGGCAGATGGCTATTCAGACGCAGGATTCGTTTTCGGGGTTCGTGGCTTCGGAGCCGCAGTTGACCCGCACCGAGCAGGGCGATGCGCGGCTGTTCATGAAGGTCGGCAAGGAGCACTACCGGGCCGAGGAGGACGGGTCGTTCACCCAGTTGGAGACCACGTTCCACAACCTGGTCGCGTTCAAGGCCGCTGCCGAGCAGGGCGCGGAACGCCTCGCGAAGGGCGACAAGATCGTGGCCGAAGGCTACGTCCGTGAGTACGCCTACGAGCGCGAGGGGCAGAAGGTCGAGGGCGAAGAGTTCGTCGCCCGTCGTCTCGGCCACGACATGGCCCGCACCCGCTACGACGTGGACCGCACACCCCGCAACACCGGCATCGAGCAGGACGCGCCCGCGCGAGCCGCCACGGCGTTCGATGCTCCGCAGCGCACCCAGAGCGGGCCGACCTCAGGCGGGATCGGCCTGTAATGGACATCCCAAACGTCACGCCGCCGGATGATGAGCCGGACTTCGACGAACCCGACTTCGATGAGGGTTCCACCAGGCCGGGCGGCCAGGAGATGTCGGGGCCGCCGCATCCGGTGAACTGGAACCTGCTGCTCTCGCACGATCTGGAAGTCGAGTGGCTGGAACTGAACAGGTGGGTGAACTGGCTCCGCCACACCTACGGACTCCCGGCGTCGGTGATCCCACCGTTCTGGCACCACCACCCGGAGCTGTTGTGGGAGCTGTCCGCGCTGCACCTGCACTGGCTGTGCGCCTACGACCCCGCACAAGACGGCTCCGCCCCGCTGGGCTGGCACCGCGACTTCGCCGACGCCCGCCAGCGCCTCCGCGACTGGGTAGCCGCCTCGGGCACCAGGTTGGATCGTGACCGCCCGACCCGGCAGACGATCTGGCCCGGCCAGAAGCCTGGCCCGCCTGTTGAGGATTTCGTGATCGCGCATCGGGAGAAGGAGTTCATAAAGTTCGTCCTCGCCGAGGTCGCCGCACGTCGGGCATCGGAGGATGCGTTCTTCGCGCGCATCGACGAAGAAACCGGAGAAGTTCGATGAGCACCCACACCCCCGATAGCCGGTTACCTGCGCGGATGCGTGACCACGAGCTGGAAGCAGAACTACGGGAGTCACCGGACCTGCACAAGCTCGCCCAGGTGTTCATCGGCATGGCCCTGGACCGCGCCAAGAGCGACAAGACCACCGCCACCTCCACTGCTGCTTGTCGGGGTGGCGAGGTAGAATCAGATACGCAACACGCCAACGGCTGAGCCCGCGGGTTCGGTCGGGGTGCGCAGTCATGTTTGGCCTTCGTGGCTTACCCGGTATCTGTTGCCGGGTCGTGTTTCCCCTTTACGAGTCGCACCGCACCAGCGGATACCTGTCTGCTCGTGCTGGCCCCGAACATCCGGGGAAGGAAACACGACCCATGAGCACCACCCTGACCGACCAATCACCGACCGATACCGATTGGGAGCGCATCGGCGAGACCACGACCCTCGCCGTGTCCTACCTGCGCGTCTCCACCAAGGAACAAGCCGAACGCGGCGGCCGCGACGAGGGCTTCTCGATCCCCGCACAGCGCGAAGCGAACCTCCGCAAAGCCCGCGACCTGCGGGCCGTGGTCGTGGAAGAGTTCGTCGACGCCGGAGCCTCTGCGAAGTCCGCTGACCGGCCCGAACTGATGCGGATGATCGAGTACGTCAAGACCAACCACGTCGCCTACTGCATCGTCCACAAAGTCGACCGCCTCGCCCGTAACCGTGCCGACGATGTCGCCATCCATCTCGCATTGAAGGACGCCGGCGTCATCCTCGTCTCCGCAACGGAGAACATCGATGAGACCCCGTCGGGGATGCTGCTGCACGGCATCATGTCCACGATTGCCGAGTTCTATAGTCGCAACCTTGCCAACGAGGTCACCAAGGGCATGACGGAGAAGGCGATCACGGGCGGCACCAACGGGAAAGCCCCCATCGGCTACCTCAACATCACCAAGAGGGATGAACTCGGTCGTGAGATCCGCACCGTCGAGATCGACCCGGCCCGTGCACCGTTGGTGCGGTGGGCGTTCGAGGCGTACGCCACCGGGAATTACTCGACCATCACCCTGCACGAAGCGCTCATCGACCGGGGGTTGATGAGCGTTCCGACACCGAAGCGGCCATCGAAGCCGCCCGTGTTGTCGTCGATTCAGAAGATGCTCTCCAACCCCTACTACAAGGGCACCGTCTCGTTTCGGGGTGCGAGCTACGACGGCATGCACGAACCCCTCGTACCCACCGAAGTCTGGTACCGCGTGCAGGCAGTGTTGAACGCGAAGCAGAACTCCGGGGAGAAGACCCAAGCCCACGACCACTACCTCAAAGGCACCCTCTACTGCGGCGTCTGCGACTCACGCCTCATCCTCACTCACGCGAAGAGCCGCCGCGGGATCATCTACCCATACTTCATCTGTGCAGGAAGGCACTCCAAGCGCACCGGCTGTGAGCGGAAGTCGATGTTCGTGCCCGACATCGAGGCTGCAGTCGAGGACTACTACCGGCGCATCCAGATCCCCGAACACATCGTCAACGCGCTGCGGACTCTCATCACCGACGAGTTCGACAGGCTCTACGCCTCAGCGGCCCAGGAACGCCACGCCCACACCATCGAACGCGACGCGCTGCGCAACGAACGCGGGAAACTCCTGCAAGCCCACTACGCCGGAGCCGTCCCCGTCGATCTTCTCAAAACCGAACAAGACCGGATCGGCCGCCGCCTGGCCTGGCTCGACGTGCAGATCGAAGCCTCATCCACCGAGTACGAGCAAGCCAAAGCCCACCTCGAAGACTGCCTCGCCCTGGCCGGTGACTGCCACAAGCTCTACATGAGCATCGACGACTCACTCCGACGCATCTGCAACCAAGCGTTCTTCGAGAAGATCTGGGTCAAGAAGGACTCCGACACCGTCGAGGGCGAGCCAGGAACACCCTTCAACGTGCTGTTCAACCCCGAGATCCACACGCTCGCCCTGGACCACGAGGCCCAAGGGAGCGATAGGAGGATTCAAACCGAAAACGTCGGCGGTTTGAACAACGAAATTTTGGTGGGCCCGGCCGGGATCGAACCGACGACATCCACGGTGTAAACGTGGCGCTCTACCAGCTGAGCTACAGGCCCCCGCCCGCGATGCGGACCTCACCATCCTAGAGGAATCCGCACCGCGGTGCTAAATCGCGCGTCGCCTAGAGCGTGGCGATCACTTCACGGTACGCGGAGAAATCGCGCGCTTCGCCCGGACTCGTTTCGAACGACGCCACTACCTTGAGACCCTCGCCCACAATCACCGTCGCGCGAGTCGCAATGCCGCGCTCCTCCACGAATGCATCGAAGCTTCGAGAAACCTTTCCGTGGGGCCAGAAATCGGAGAGGATCGAGAACTCGTAGTCCTCCTGAGTTGCCCAGGCCCGCAGCGCGTGCACGGAATCTACCGAAATACCCACGAGACGCACCTTCGAATCCGCGAACAGGGCAATGTTGTCGCGCAGTTCGCACAACTCCCCCGTGCAAATTCCTGAAAACGCGAGCGGGAAGAAGACGATCGCTACTGGTCCGCTCTCGACGAGCTCAGAGAGCGTCAATTCCTCTCCGTGTTGATCTGACAGCGTGAAATCCGGGGCGATCGCGCCTACGTGCAGCACCATGTACAGTCTCCTTTTCGACGCGGGGCGTCTGTATTTAAGCGTCTATCCAGTCTATGGGGCGCGTGCCTGATGCCGCTTCCGACGATTCTTTCCGTGCGATCGCGCGTGATCCGCACCCGAAATTGTGGAATCCGTCACGCGGGCCCGACCCAAGACGGCAATTCTCGTGTGACTTCGATAGTGTGGTTTCGGTCCGCCTACCGGCGGCGACTAGTTCGCACCGTGCCAAACCCGGCACTCCTGCGACACCTGGTGAAGGAGCAACAACGTGGCTGTGAACACTGAGGATCCGTACGCGTCTGATCGCGAGGACATCGATCCTGAAGAGACAACTGAATGGGTCGAGTCACTCGACGCAGTCGTCGACGAACGAGGCGCCGCTCGGGGCCGCGAGATCATGACGAGCCTGCTCGCTCGCTCTCGCCAACTGCACCTGAGCGTGCCGCAGGTCCCCACGACGGACTACGTCAACACCATCGCATCTGACGACGAGCCAGAGTTCCCGGGCAACGAAGAACTCGAGCGCAGCTACCGTCGGTGGATCCGCTGGAATGCGGCCGTGACCGTGCACCGCGCGCAGCGACCCGGCATTGGTGTCGGCGGGCACATCTCCAGCTACGCATCGGCTGCATCGCTGTACGAAGTTGGATTCAATCACTTTTTCCGCGGCCAGGATCACCCCGGCGGCGGGGATCAGGTGTTTATTCAGGGCCACGCCTCTCCCGGCGTGTACGCTCGCGCCTTCCTCGAAGGCCGGCTCAGCGAAGATCAGCTTGACGGGTTCCGCCAGGAGAAGTCACACGAGGGGGGCGGTCTCCCCAGCTACCCACACCCTCGACTCTTGCCAGATTTCTGGCAGTTCCCGACCGTCTCGATGGGTCTTGGCCCGATCAATGCGATCTATCAAGCACAGCTCAACAAGTACCTCACCAATCGAGGCATCAAAGATGCCAGTGACCAGCATGTGTGGGCATTTCTCGGCGACGGCGAAATGGACGAGGTGGAGAGCCGCGGCCAGTTGCAGGTCGCCGCGAACGAGGGGCTCGACAACCTCACCTTCGTCGTCAACTGCAACCTGCAGCGTCTTGACGGCCCCGTGCGCGGCAACGGCAAGATCATTCAGGAACTGGAAAGTTACTTCCGGGGCGCAGGTTGGAACGTCATCAAGGTGGTGTGGGGTCGTGAATGGGACGACCTCCTCAGCCGCGACTCCGACGGTGCACTGCTGAACCTCATGAACGTGACGCCTGACGGCGACTTCCAGACGTACAAGGCCGAGAGCGGTTCCTTTGTGCGTGAGCATTTCTTTGGTCGCGACGAGCGCGCGCTGCGCTTAGTCGAGGGCTACACCGATGAGCAAGTATGGGGGCTGCGCCGCGGCGGCCACGACTACCGCAAGGTCTATGCCGCTTACAAGGCCGCGACCGAACACAAGGGTCGCCCCACGGTGATTCTCGCGAAAACCATTAAGGGCTACGGGCTCGGATCGCACTTCGAGGGCCGTAACGCGACCCACCAGATGAAGAAGATGACGCTTGAGGATCTCAAGCGCTTCCGCGATGCGATGCGGATTCCGATCAGCGATGCGCAGCTCGAAGCGGATCCGTACCGCCCCCCGTACTACCACCCGGGCACAGACGATGCGGCGATCCAGTATTTGCAGTCACGTCGTGGCGAACTGGGAGGCTACCTTCCCGAGCGACGCTCCTCCCACGTGCCAATTTCGCTTCCTGAGAAGCAGACCTACGCCATTGCGGCTAAGGGATCCGGAACGCAGGAAGCCGCGACCACCATGGTGTTCGTGCGGCTGCTGAAAGACCTGATGCGCGAGAAGGGTTTTGGCCATCGCTTTGTGCCAATTATTCCCGACGAGGCGCGCACCTTTGGAATGGACAGCTACTTCCCCACGTCAAAGATTTACAATCCGAACGGCCAGAACTACGTCTCCGTGGATCGCGAGTTGTTGCTCGCATACAAGGAGAGCCCGCAGGGGGTCCTGCTGCACGTGGGCATTAACGAGGCCGGAGCAGCTGCGGCGTTTACCGCGGTTGGCACCTCGTACGCCACGCAGAGCGAGCCTCTGGTACCGATCTACATTTTCTATTCGATGTTCGGATTCCAGCGCACGGGCGACGCCATCTGGGCAGCCGGCGATCAAATGGCTCGTGGGTTCATGATTGGTGCGACAGCCGGTCGTACCACGCTCACGGGCGAGGGCCTGCAGCACGCCGACGGGCACTCTCTGGTGCTGTCAAACACCAACCCCGCGGTGGTCTCCTACGATCCGGCCTACGGGTACGAGATCGGTCACATCGTGCGCGACGGCCTGGAACGCATGTATGGCGGATCCCATCCGGATCCCAACGTCATCTACTACCTCACCGTGTACAACGAGCCGATCATCCATCCGGCTGAGCCAGAAGGTGTCGACGTTGACGGGATCCTGCGTGGAATTTATCGCGTCAGCCCTTCGACGGGTGAGGGAATCCCCGCGCACATCTTCGCCTCGGGTGTAGCGGTGCCGTGGGCGCGTGAAGCCCAGGATCTCCTGGAAAAGGATTGGGGCGTCTCCGCCGACGTGTGGAGCGTTACCTCGTGGAGCGAGTTGCGCCGCGACGGGATCGCGGCAGAGCGTCACAACTTCCTTTTCCCCGAGGAGGACGTGCGGGTGCCGTACCTCACGCAGAAGCTGCAGGGCGCCGAGGGTCCGGTAGTGGCCGTCAGCGACTGGGCGACCGATGTTCCGGATCAGATTCGTCAGTTCGTTCCGGGCGATTACTCGGTGCTGGGCGCCGATGGGTTCGGCTTCTCAGATACCCGCGCCGCAGCCAGGCGTCACTTTGCGATTGACCGCGAGTCGGTCGTGGTGAAGGTGCTACAGCGTCTCGCAGCTCAGGGCAAAATCGATGCCTCTGTGCCCAGACTGGCGGCCGAACGCTACCGTCTCCGCGATGTCAACGCGGGCACGACGGGCGGTGCGGGCGGAGAAGCCTAGCTTCTCCGCGCCACCGAGATCGTCGCACGCACCCCACCACCACCTACCGGACAGCAATCGGAGCACGCATGGAACGATCGAAGGAACGCGAGCTCAGCTGGCTGCGCACGATCGCTGGCGAACTGGCGACGCAGACGATGGCTCGGTTGGAGGAGACGCTGCCGTGGTACGGCGAAATGCCACCGAGTCGGCGCAGTGCGGTCGGCCTGGTGGCGCAGACCGGAATCAGCTCGTTCATCCAGTGGTACGAGGATCCGAGCGCGACCCCATGGATCGCAAGCGACGTGTTCAGCGTTGCGCCACGCGAACTCCTGCGGAGCATCAGCCTGCAAGAGACCCTGCAGCTGATCCGCGTTGTCGTCTCCGTAGTGGAAGAACGTGTTGCGAGCCGAAGCGAGGAGTTGCGTGAGGCGATCCTGCACTATTCGCGCGACGTGGCCTTCGCCGCGGCTGATGTCTACGCGCGTGCGGCCGAAGCTCGCGGCCTGTGGGATGCCCGACTCGAGGCGCTCGTCGTCGACTCGATCCTGACCGGTGAAAGCGACGACGAGCTTCCGAGCCGCATTGCAGCCTTGGGTTGGCATGGAGCCGGCGAGGCCGCAGTGCTCGTCGGCACCTCCGACCGATCGGTAGATGTTGATCAGATTCGGAGAACCGCCCGCCACTCTGGCGCCGACGTGTTGGTCGGTCTGCAAGGAACGCGACTCGTGCTCGTGCTCGGACGCATGGCGCAGGAGAGCAAGGATCCTCGCGCGATGCCGCCGGCTCAGGTTCCATTTCTCGAGATAGCCGAGCGCCTCGTTGATTTCTTCGCCGACGGCCCACTCGTGCTCGGTCCCACGGTCGAAAACCTGGTTTCGGCGTCTCGGAGCGCACGCGCCGCACTCGCCGGTATTGCCGTCGCGAGATCCTGGAGAGGCGCCACGCGTCCGGTAGGTGCGGACGATCTCCTTCCCGAACGGGCACTCGCCGGCGATGGGCTCGCGAGGAGGACGCTCATCGAACAGATCTACGAGCCCCTCACTGCCCATTCCGGCGAACTCCTCGAAACCCTGTGGTGCTATCTCGACAATGGTCGGTCCCTCGAAGCCACCGCGCGCGAGCTCTTCGTGCACCCCAACACCGTGCGATACCGCCTGAAGAAGGTCAGCGAGGTGATCGGGTGGAACGCGACCGGGGCCCGCGAGGCATTAATCTTGCAGGCCGCGCTCATCGTCGGTTCGATCGCCCAACACGGGGCAAAACGGCCCGTTCGTGCCAAGCGATAGCCCGCGGGCACCTCGCAACACACCCCTCCTCACCGAGCCTGTTTGATTCTGACAACGATTCACAAGATTTCTGGTTGGTTATATACCGGAATCCGAGCGAACTTCTGAGAAACTAAAAGACGTGATTGTCATCGCTTGCCCAGGACAGGGCTCACAGACCCCCGGCTTCCTCGCCGACTGGCTTGAAGAACCCGACGCCCGTGCGTTCCTGAACCGCGCCTCGGAACACGCAGGCGTCGATCTCGTGGAACACGGCACCACGAGCGATGCCGACACGATTCGTGACACGCGAGTGGCCCAGCCCCTGATTGTCGCGGCGAGCTTGCTCGCCTGGCACGCCCTCTCCCGGCGGGTGTCTCTTGACGAGGTCGGAATCGCCGGCCACTCGGTGGGCGAATTCGCCGCGGCCGCGGCCGCTGGGGTGTTCAGCGACACCGATGCCCTCGCCTTGGTCGGGGTGCGAGGGCGCGCAATGGCGGAAGCCGCCACTCGAGTACCGACCGGCATGAGCGCCGTGGTTGGCGGGAACGAGGACGATGTTCTCGCGAAGATCGCGGAGCACAGGCTGACCCCAGCAAACCGAAACGGCGGGGGCCAGATCGTTGCGGCGGGAGAGCTCGAGGCGCTCGGAGCGCTCGCCGCTGACGCACCCCGCGGCGCTCGGGTCATCGCCCTGCAGGTCGCCGGCGCATTCCACACCGAGTTTATGCAAGAGGCCGTGCCCGCACTTGCGGCAGCTGCCGCCCAGGTCACGGTGAGCGATCCCACGCATTCGTTGTGGACAAACGCAGACGGTTCGCTGGTGGCGCGTGGCCAGCGCTACCTGGAGTTACTCGTCTCGCAGGTGGCTCATCCGGTGCGCTGGGACGCGTGCATGACGAGTTTCCAGGAGCACGGAATCACTGGACTCATTGAGCTCACCCCAGCCGGCGCTCTGACAGGAATTGCCAAGCGCGCACTCAAGGGCGTCCCCACGGTCGCAGTAAAGACTCCTGCTGACCTCGAGGGCGCTGTCGAGCTGATCACGAGTGCCCAGGCAACCGCCTAGTCACCCATCGGAAGGATTGAACATGGCAATGCTCACTCAGGTCACCGGCCCGGCGCACACCCGAATTCTTTCGGTCGGTGCGGCACGCGGTGACCTTGACGTGCCCAATGACGATCTCGTCGGCCCTATCGAATCCTCAGATGAGTGGATCCGCCAGCGTACCGGCATCGTGCAGCGCCGCCGCGCGAGTTCCGCAGTGGGGGCGGTTGACCTGGCCGTCGCCGCTGGCGAAGAGGCGATCGTGAGGAGCGGTCTCGATCGCAGTGAGATCGACGGAGTAATCATCTCCACGATCTCAAACGTGGCGGTCACCCCGTCAATGGCTTCCCTCGCTGCATACCGCCTTGGGCTCGCTCCTGCTGCGGCTTTCGACATCTCGGCAGCATGCGCGGGGTACACCTATGGTGTTGGCCAAGCGGATGCTCTCGTTCGCGCTGGCATCTGCAAGAACGTGCTGGTGATTGGTGCCGAGAAGCTCTCTGATGTCGTGGATCCCACCGATCGCAGCATCTCCTTCCTCCTCGGCGACGGCGCGGGTGCGGTCATCGTCGGCCCGTCAGACCACCCCGGCATCGGACCCACCCATTGGGGTTCCGACGGCGAGAAGTGGGACGCGATTCGCATGACTGCCACCTTCGAGGAGTACCGCAACAACCCCACCGAGGTCGCATGGCCGACGCTGCGGCAAGACGGTCAGACCGTGTTCCGCTGGGCGGTCTGGCAAATGGCGAAGGTCGCAAAAGAGACCCTCGCGGCATCCGGGGTTGAGGTCAGCGACCTGGCAGCATTCATTCCGCATCAGGCAAATATGCGCATCATCGACGAGTTTGCGAAGCAATTGAAGCTGCCCGACTCGGTCGTGATTGCTCGTGACATCGAGACGCAGGGCAACACCTCCGCAGCATCGATTCCGCTGGCCATGCACGCTCTTCTCGAAGAACACCCCGAGCTCTCGGGTGGCCTGGCCCTGCAGATCGGGTTCGGAGCGGGTCTCGTATACGGGGCCCAGATCGTCGAGCTTCCCTAGCGCTGCGCGATCCACGATCTTTTCAACTTTTCCTCTTTCACACACCCCAACCAAAGGAGAAATTAATGGCATACAGCAACGATGAGGTCCTCGCAGGCCTCGCAGAGCTCATCAACGACGAGACCGGCATCGCAGCAGACGTGGTTGCCCTCGACAAGTCGTTCACCGATGATCTCGACATCGACTCGATCTCGATGATGACCATCGTCGTGAACGCCGAAGAAAAGTTCGACGTCAAGATCCCCGACGAAGAGGTCAAGAACCTGAAGACCGTCGGCGATGCCGTCGACTTCATCGTCAAGGCTCAGGCCTAAGCATTCGGGCTAGGGGCGGGCTGAACGCTCGCCCCTCCCCGCCCACAGACTCCCTCCGGTGACGTGCGCGTTCTCGGGGAATTCTTACTCGACTTTTCAACATCCTCGCGAGGCACGAACATGAGCAAAAAGATCGTCGTCACCGGAATCGGTGCGTCCTCCCCTATCGGCGGCACTGCCCGCGAGACCTGGGACGCACTGCTGGCTGGAGTATCCGGGGCCAAGACCCTCGAATACGACTGGGTGGAGAAGTACGACCTGCCGGTGCAGTTCGCGGCCGAGGCCAAGGTACGCCCGTCGGAGGTGCTTGAGCGACAGGTTGCGAAGCGACTCGACCCGTCGAGCCAGTTCGCACTGATCGCGGCGATGGAGGCGTTTGCAGATGCCGGCTCCCCCGATGTTGAGTCCGAGCGGCTGGGCGTCGATTGGGCTACCGGGATCGGTGGCCTCTGGTCGCTGCTCGACGCGTGGGACACGCTGCGCGAGAAGGGCCCACGCCGGGTCATGCCGCTGACGGTTCCCATGCTCATGCCCAACGCGCCTGCGGCTGCAGTCTCGATGCACTTTGAGGCTCGCGCCTACGCACGCACGGTGGCCTCAGCCTGCGCTTCCAGCACCGAGGCGATCGTGAACGCCTACGAACACCTTCAAGCTGGGCTCGCCGATGTCGTGATTGCTGGTGGATCCGAATCCGCGATCCACCCCATCACCCTCGCCGCTTTCTCGTCGATGCAGGCGCTCTCGAAGCGCAACGATAGCCCAGAGACCGCGTCACGCCCCTACTCGGTGGATCGCGACGGGTTCGTGATGGGCGAGGGCGGCGCCGCGCTCGTGCTCGAGACTGAGGAGCACGCGCTCGCACGCGGTGCCCGGATCTACGCCGAGATCGCCGGCGGCGGGATCACTGCAGATTCATACCACATCACCGCTCCTGAGCCCGAGGGCAAAGGTGCGAGCCGAGCGGTTGAACTTGCCCTTGCCGCAGCAGGTGCGAGCGCAGACGACGTGACGCACATCAATGCACACGCCACCTCCACTCCGACCGGCGACGGTGCCGAGTACGCAGCCCTGCGTGTTGTGTTTGGCGATCGCGTCGACACGATTCCGGTGTCGGCTACAAAGGGTGCCACCGGTCACCTGCTTGGCGGTACGGGTGCGCTCGAGGCGGTTTTCGCCGTACTTGCCGTAGCAGAGCGACTCGCGCCGCCCACGATTAACACCACTGAACAGGATCCGGCGATCCCATTCACCATCTCGAGCACACCGACCCCTCTCGGAGAGGGTCCGCAGCTCGCGATCTCGAACTCGTTCGGATTCGGTGGACACAACGCTGTGGTAGCCGTTCGCTCGGTGTAACACCAACACAAAGGAAGCCCCGGGACGATCCCCGAGGCTTCGCTGTTGGCGTGCCGGTCGGCCGCGGTATTCCGTCGACCGACCGGTACATCTGTTAACTCACGCGATGGAGCGTGAGAATCGTGGCGTCGCCTTCCTCGGCTTGACGGAACGCTTCAAGTTCACTGTCCCACGCTTCTCCAAGCGCAAGGCGAAGTTCACGGGCAAGCAGTTGCGCGTCTCCCCCAGCACCTACGATGGCCGCGCGAACCGCATCCTCGCTCAAGACACCGTTGCCGACGCTGTCTGTCTGCATATGGAATATCCCGAGAGATGGACTGTGCATCCACCGTCCGCCATCGCTGCAGGCGGTCTGATCTTCGGTGATCTCGAACCGCACATGCTGCCACCCAAAAAGCGATGATGCGACGGCCGAGGCGGTGCCAATCGGGCCACGCCAGGTGGCCTCCGCACGCAACATTCCGGGCAGGAGTGGCTGAGGGCTCCAGTCGAGCTTCACCACCGACCCGATTTCGCGCGCGAGCGCCCACTCCACGTGCGGGGCGAGCGCCTTCGGGCAAGAATGCACGAAAAGTACCCCCGAGGTGTTCACCTGCGCGGTTCCTAACGTCATCACGATCTCCCTTGCGATTCGAAACGTCTTCCCCTACGTCGAATCGGGTCGTGAGTGTGATAGCGGCTCTATCCTCGCACGCTTCGCGGGTGGCGGCAACCACAGGTCTTCGCGAAGCCGAGCACGGAACGACAATTTGGATATAGTCTAGATTTTTGGGGGGACGGGCAACAAGCTGGTCCTGGTTTTCTGGGGGTCACCGTGGTCGTTGCTTTGTGGATTCTCGGCCTCATCACCGCGCTGCTGTTTGTGGCGGCAGGAGCTCTCAAGCTCCTCGCCCCGAACAAATGGCTGCGCGCAAAGGGGTTGGCCTGGGTTGATTCCATTCCCTCGTGGGGAGTGAAGCTCATCGGGCTCCTCGAATTGCTCGGCGCTGCCGGCATTGTGGTGGGCCTCGTGAACCAAGAACGGTACGCGCCACTCGCCTGGTGGCTGATTGCCGCAGCGGCTCTCGGGTTGCTCGTGATGATGATTGGCGCCATCTTCACACACGTGCGCCGACGAGAGTCCGCGCTCGCCCCAGTGATTCCCGGGCTCCTCACTGCCCTCGTACTGGTACTCGCAGCCCTGCTCGCGACGGATTGGCCCGGCGGGGTGCGGGCACCAAGCGGCGCGGTACCCGCGAATCCGCTGTGGAAGGGTGACACCAAGCCCGAGCCAGTACCCGAAGAAAACGTCGTTCTGAGCCTGCCCGCTGACATGTACCGGCACAAGGACGCTCCGACCGAGTGGTGGTGGCACATTGGCACCCTGCGCGCGGGCGACCGGGTGTTTGGGTTCGAGATCAACGCGGCCTCGTTCGTGGGACAGGGATTCGCGATGACCCAGGTTTCCCTCACAGATGCCGACAGCGGCGAGCACTACGAGCGAACGCAGGTCTATGTGCCCCAGCCAATCGGAAACTTCAACGTCGCGAACTGGGCCGAAGGCGACCCATCAAAGGATTGGTATGCTCTCCTCGGAGACCCCTCCTGGGAGGTCGGCGGGTTCACTCTGACCGACCCCGGCTCGGGATACACAACGGCACCGACGGTCACGATCGAAGGCAATGGCACCGGCGCCTCCGGGATTGCCGTGTTGGATGAAGACGGCACCGTCGGTCAGATTGTGCTGGTCGACCCGGGTACGGGGTACACAGAAACACCGACCGTCACCCTGAGCGGTGGGGACGGCAGCGGTGCCACCGCGGTGGCCGTGCGCAGCTTCGTGTCGATGACCGCACCGCAGGCCGACCCGAGTAAAAACATTCATGTGCAGTCGCTTCTCGTCGACGATCCGACCCTGACCGAGGTGGAGTTCGACCTCACCTTCTCGCAGCAGGGGCGGCCGTTCTTCGTCTTCGGCACCGGTATTGAGCCGAGCGCAAAGGTCCACAGCCTCACGGAGGACAACTACTACTTCTCATACACCCGACTGGCTGCCTCCGGAACGGTCACGATCGACGGCGAGGAGTTCGAGGTTTCGGGCACCACCTGGATGGATCACGAGTACGGTAATTTTGGCGGAGGGTCGTCTGACACCCGGGTGCGGTGGTTGCTGCAAGACATGCAACTCGACAACGGCTACACCCTCTCAAACGCTGGGATCATTGGCGAGGGGTACAAGCCCGAGATTGGGGTCACCGTCGATTCGTACGCCACGATTCAGGATCCCGACGGCAACCTCTACTACGTTGCGAGTACCGTCACGCCGGTCGGTGAGCTGTGGGTAAGCCCACGCACCAGCAAGGGTTACGCGCAACAGTTCCTGGTAGAGATTCCGTCGTTCGATGCGAAGATCACCGTCACAACGCGAGTGCAGGATCAGGAATTCGCCGTCTCGGGCGCGCCCATCTACGAGGGCATCGGCGGCATCGAAGGATCGCTCCTCAATGAGATCGTCACGGGAGATGCGTGGATCGAGCAGGCGTTTTAAGGCGACTTCAAGGCCCCGGTGGTCTCGATCGTCGGGCCCTGGTATCGCCTGGGCGGTGAATGTCGTGGCTCCATCTGGAGACACGTGCCGCGCGAGTTGGCATCTGGTGGCGCGTGGCCCTACCGTATGAGCATGCTGCCCTTCCTGCTGATCACGACCCGTGATGATCACGGCGTAGCCGAACACGAGTATGCGGGCTACTGCCGTCTCACCGGTCTACTCCCCGAAGAACTACACTGGCAGCGGGTGGATCAGCGACCTCTCGTGCCAGTGGATCTGCGCGACTACTCCGGCATCCTACTGGCGGGAAGTCCGTATACCGTCAGCGAACCTACCGAGCTGAAATCATCAACCGAACTGCGTGTTGAGCGGGAGCTTGCTGGACTGCTCGATCAGGTGATCACCGGCGATTTTCCCTTTCTGGGCATCTGTTACGGCGTCGGCACCATCGGCTCACACCAGGGCGCCCGGGTCGATCGCACCTTCGGGGAACCCGCTCAGGCGACCACGGTGAGCTTGACCGAGACTGGCGGACTCGATCCACTTTTCCGGGAGCTGCCCGCCAGCTTTGAGGCCTTTGTCGGCCACAAGGAGGCGATCAGCGAGGTTCCCCCGCACATCGCGGTGCTCGCATCGTCACCGGCCTGCCCGGTGCAGGCGTTCCGTGTCGGCGCGAACGTCTACGCCACCCAGTTTCACCCGGAACTCGACTCGGAGTCGTTTGCCAACCGTGTGCGCGTCTACTCGAGACACGGTTACTTTGATCCGAGCGAGACCGAGCAAATCGTCGCGAGGATATCTGCTGCTGACGTGCGTGCGTCGCACATGGTCCTCGCCCGCTTCATCGAGGAGTACGCCACCTCCTCGTCACACCACGTGCGCCTTTCGGCCTCGCCTCCACTAGGCTAGAAGGGTTGCCACGGGGCGTTAGCTCAGCCGGTTAGAGCAGCGGACTCATAATCCGTCGGTCGCGGGTTCAAGCCCCGCACGCCCTACTGAACCGTTGTCACATCAAGCGTTCGCCTGCCCTGTCCGCGAGTGGCCCGCAGGCTGAGCGCGATCGATACTCCGATGATCAACGCCACCACCGCGAGGCTCACGGTCGTCGGAATGTACAGCACGTCGATGAGCAGCAACTTGACACCCACCCACACCAGCACCGCGGCGATTCCCGTCTTCAGGTAGATGAATCGGTGGATCAGGTCTGCCAGCAAGAAGTACATCGCGCGCAATCCGAGAATCGCAAATGCGTTCGCAGTGAAGACGAGGAACGGTTCGCGGGTCACACCGAAGATCGCCGGAATTGAATCGACCGCGAAAATGATGTCGGTGACCTCCACCAGCACCAAGACGAGCAGCAAGGGCGTGGCCACGAGCGCCCCGGCCCGGCGCACCAGGAACCGCTGGCCTTGGAACTCGTTGGTCATCGGCACAAAGCGTTTGAACAGCCGCACGACGAACGACTTCTCGGGCTGCGGGTGGTCGTTGCGCGTGCGGTACATACGCCAGCCGGTGATGATCAGGAACGCCGCGAAGATGTAGAGCACCCACGAGAACGAATCGATGAGCGCGGCCCCAGCGGCAATAAAGATGCCCCGGAACACGAGAGCGCCGAGCACCCCCAGAAAGAGAACTCGGTGTTGGAACTGGGGCGGCACCGAAAACGCAGCAAAAATAATGGCCCAGACAAACACATTGTCGATCGCGAGTGACTTTTCAATGAGATATCCGGCGTAGTACTGCTGCCCAAATTCGGCACCCCAGACCGTCCAAACGACGACTCCAAACCCCACGCCAAGAGTCACCCACACGAACGACCACGCAGCCGCCTCCCGCACGCGAATGATGTGTGCTCCGCGGTGCGCGACGAGATCAACCGCGAGCATGACCAAGATGGCTCCGATGACCGCGAACCAAGCCCATAGGGGCACAGACATCGACATATTTCTTACCTCCACTCAATAGTGAAGGTCTCGTCGACGATGCATCCTGCCATTCGCCCAACGCACCGGATCCCGCGCGGGAACGTATTGACGATGCGTTGCGAGGAGTACTCCCCTTCTGCAGTTAAGTGAAGCAGTACCACTGCGTTCGGGTCAACGGGTCAAGCCTGAAAGAACACTCTGAACTCTCGGGCTTGGCGGCTGCCCGTGCGATGTGTTGGGGCATCCCTGCGGAACGAAAAAACTGTGATCCACTTGACACGGGATATACCCCGGGGGGTATAGTTGAAGCATCGATACCCACCAGGGTATTTCCCCACGAACCGTGACGAGAGGACTCACTATGTTGCTGGAGCGCATCTACGACGAAGACCTGGCTCAGGCGAGCTACTTTATCGGCTGCCAAGCCAAGGGCGAGGCGATTGTGGTTGATCCACGTCGCGACATCGATGAGTATCTGGCAATCGCCGCGAAGAACGGCATGAAGATCGTCGCGGTCACCGAGACGCACATTCACGCCGACTATCTCTCGGGCACCCGCGAACTCGCCTCCCGCACCGGTGCCGCGACCTACGTCTCTGACGAGGGCGGCCCTGACTGGACCTACGGCCCTGCCTTCGACGATGCTGTGCGCATGAAAGATGGTCACGAGATCACGCTCGGCAACATCACCGTGAAGGGTGTACACACCCCCGGCCACACCCCCGAGCACTTCTCCTTCCTCGTCACCGACGGGGCGCAATCCCCCGAACCCGGGTTCATGCTGACCGGCGACTTCGTCTTCGTGGGCGACCTGGGTAGGCCCGATCTGCTCGACGAGGCGGCCGGTGGCATCGACACACGCTTCGGGGGCGCAAAAGACCTCTTCGCGAGCCTCCGCGATCGCTTCCTCACGCTCCCCGACTACGTTCAGGTGCTTCCGGCCCACGGCTCGGGCAGCGCGTGCGGCAAGGCCCTGGGCGCGATCGCCATGACGACTGTCGGCTACGAGCGCAATTTCTCGTGGTGGGCCCCGTACCTCCGCAATAACGACGAGCAGGGATTCATCGACGAGCTGCTGAGCGGCCAGCCCGACGCGCATGCCTACTTTGGCCGCATGAAGGTGCAGAACAAAGTCGGCCCGGCCCTCATCGGCGACGCGTCAGACCTCACTGAGTTCACCACCGAGCAGCTCACTCAGGAACTGGCTAACGACTCGGTCATCTTCGTTGATACCCGCGGCAACCGAGAGGTGCACGAGGGCACAGTGGCACGCTCGCTCAACATCCCCGGTGTCGCCAAGGCCGCAAGCTATGGGGCCTGGGTCTATAACCCTGAGGTAGAGACCCGCCCGCTCGTGCTCCTGGCCGAGGACGCCGACATGGCCGCCGACCTGCGCGATCACCTGGTGCGCGTGGGCATTGATTCCGTCGTGGGCTACGTGGCCTCGCTGGATGGGCTTGACCTGGTCACGCCGAAGCTGGTGCGCCCGGAGGATCTCGACGGGTTTGCCCACGTCATGCTTCTCGATGTGCGAAACAAGACCGAGTTTGCTGACGGTCACCTGCCCGGAGCCGAACAGCTGTCGGGGGGTCGTGTGCTCTGGCATCAGGACCGTCTCCCCCAGGACGGCACCATCGTGACGTACTGCCAGAGTGGCGTGCGCAACAGCGTTGCCGCCTCTGCGCTTCGCCGCGCCGGTTACGATGTGGCCGAGCTGGAGGGCAGCTACCTCGGCTGGCTCGCTGTCCCGGGGAACCAGCCGGTGACCAGCGCATCGCTGGCAGCAGTCGCAGCCTAACCCAGCCACACGGTGGGCGGGCACCGCCCGCCCACCGCTCAACACCTTGACACGGGAGACATCTTGGACACCGGGACACTCATCGCTCTGCTCCTCGCCGTGGTCGTCGGAGTGTCGCTCGGCCTCCTGGGCGGCGGCGGTTCGATCCTCACGGTTCCGATCCTCACCTATCTCGCGGGCATGCCGCCGCAGGAAGCGATCGCTGCCTCCCTGTTCATCGTCGGTGTCACGAGCGCCGTGAGCGTGTTTTCACACGCGCGTGCGGGTCGTGTGCGGTGGAAGATTGGGGTGATTTTCGGCGCAGCGGGCATGGCGGGAGCGTTCGCCGGCGGGATCCTCGGCGGATTCATTCCAGGCGTTGTCCTGATGATCCTGTTTGCCCTCATGATGGTGGCCACCGCCACCGCAATGATCCGCGGTCGAAAAAAGACCGCCGGCGCGAACGAGAGCGGTGGGGAAAAGGCGCTGCCGCTCGCTCGGGTTCTGCTCGACGGCTTCGTCGTCGGGCTTGCCACCGGGCTGGTCGGAGCCGGAGGCGGGTTCTTAATCGTTCCCGCCCTCAACCTGCTCGGTGGTCTCCCGATTGCGGTGGCGGTCGGCACCTCGCTGCTCGTCATCGCGATGAAGTCAACGGCAGGCCTCTCCGGCTACCTCTTCACAGTGCAACTCGACTGGCCGCTCGTGCTCTCGTTTACCGGCATCGCGATCGTGGGCTCACTGATTGGCGCGAAGCTCGCGGGCCGGATTCCGGAGCAGGCACTTCGTAAGGGATTCGGCTACTTCGTGCTGGTTGTCGGAGTGTTTGTGCTCGTCAAGGAGATTCCGCCGCTCATTACCGGCACTCCGCTGTTCTAGCTGTACTTCAGCATTTCCTGCGTCATTTCAGATATTGCCACACCACCCCAGAACCGGAGTCACTGTGCCAGAGATACAGTTCACAGCGTCAGCGCCTACGACGGAACAGCCGAGACTCGGACGCCGAGTTCCCGGTTACGACATTCCCGTGATCAACGAGCGTGCGGTGCGGGCCGCAGCGGGCCTCCTCTTCCTCGGCGGCGCCATCGCTTTCGGGTTCGCCGTCGCCACCGGGTCGCAGCAGCCACTTCAGCCCTTTGGTATGTTCTTCATGCTCGACATGCTGCTCCGAGTCACCGCCGGTGATCGTTGGTCGCCGACACTGGCCCTGGGTCGCCTCATCGTGTCACGGCAGAACCCGGAGTGGGTGGGCGCCCCCCAGAAGGCCTTCGCCTGGTGGCTGGGTTTCGGGCTCGCGTTCGTATCCTGCGTGGGCATGGGCTGGTTAGGGCTTCCGCTCTCGGCCACGCTCGCGCTGTGCAGCGTATGCCTGACCCTGCTGTTCGTCGAGACCGCGTTCGGCATCTGCGTGGGGTGCAAGCTGCAACAACTCTTCAGCAGAACCACACCTCAGTACTGCCCCGGCGGCACCTGTGAGACTCGCGGCTAGTTCCCACGCACAGCGGGGGCTGACTCCGTACCGAGGCTCCCAGGGACCCTGGAACCCTGGGCCCCTGGGCCCCTGGATCACAGGAACCCCGGTTCCCCGGTACTACATTTCATTTCGTCACGACACCCATCCCCCACCCAGTTTCCACCCAAGGAGAATCATGATCCGCACCATCGTCGCCGCAATCGGAAGCCTCGCCCTCATCGGCTCGCTCGCCGCGTGCTCCAGTAGCGCCTCTGAACCAGTCGAGATCGGCGCGAACACCGTCGTGCTCGATGTCCGTTCGCCCGACGAGACAGCCTCGGGCTACCTTGAGGGAGCACAGATGCTTGACTTCAACAGCGGGGAATTCGCTGCCAAATTGCCGACCCTCGACCCCGATGCCGAGTACCTGGTCTACTGCCGGTCGGGCAACCGCGCAGGTCAGGCCATCGCCATGATGGAGCAGAACGGCTTTGAGAATGTCACGAACCTCGGCTCGCTTGAGCAGGCCGCAAGTGCGACCGGGCTTCCGATCGTCCGCTAACACCGAGGTGAACGGGGTGACGCGGGGGGCATCGCCTCGTGTCACCTCTGCGGAGTGACGATCGCGCAGTGTTCGCGCGCTGTGAACCCTGCGCGATCGTCTACCCGGAGCGATTCTCGAGGGCCGAATGGCCAGACTGCGGGTGGAACTTCGCGAGCCCGAGTACGCCCACGAGCGCAACTGCCCCCGTGAAGACAAATACCGCGACCGCCCAAATCGGGGCTCCGGCTGCCTCGTTCAACACAATGATGCCAATGAGCACGGCAACTAGCGGATCAATCACGGTCAGCCCGGCGATCACGAGATCCGGTGGGCCAGAGGAATAGGCGTTCTGCACGAACACCATTCCCAGGAGCGCGCCCACGAGGAGCGCCGCCACACAGATCCAGGTCAGCCAGTCGAATTGATCCTGCTGCAGGCGGCCGATCACGGTCTTGGCGAATGTGGCAACGAATCCGTACAGCACGCCAGCGCCGACTATGTACACGAGCGCGACCGAGTGATGCCGCAGCAAGACAAACGCCACCAAGGCGACGGCGAGAACCACCGCGAAAATAATCAGGATGGTGACAAGCTTCTGACTGGTCACCGGACGATCTGATGCCGTGAACGCCGCGACGAACACGAACAGCATGATGCCGCCGACGCACATCGCAATGGATGCCTTGACCCGCTTGCCCAGCCGAACCCCGCTAAATCGGGTGTTGAGCACCGCGGTGATCACGAGCGCAAATACCCCGACGGGCTGCACCACAATCAGCGGGGCAAGCGAAAGCGATCCAATCTGAAACAGCACGGCGAGGCCAAGCAGCACGGTTCCCACGAGCCAAGACGGCCTCTGGATCAAGCTCAGCACGTGTCGGAAGGAAAGTCCGGAACCCGCGCTCAGGCCCACGATCCGCTCTACCTTGTTCAGGCCTCGTGACTGGTACTGTGCACCGAACGACAGGAGTGCCGCACCCACCAGGGCGAGCGGGATGCCCCAGAACTGGATCGGGTTCAGCGAAACGGCCTCGGCCAGTTCGTTGGTCAAGCCGCCCTCATCGAGCAACAGTGTCAGAGTCACTCCCACACGCTACCGCCCCTCACGCACGCTGGCGACTAGCCTCGGGGAGTGTCGGCTCCCCCTAGTCACGCTCGAGCATTAGGTTGATGAGGTGGAGGGCCGCGAGATCAACCTCGTCGTTCACAATCACTTCGTCAAATTCGCTCGCCGCAGCCAACTCGACCCTCGCGGTCTCGAGCCGCCGTTCGCGCTCCTCCGGGCCCTCGGTACCGCGGCCGACGAGCCGATGCACGAGTTCTTCCCAGCTGGGCGGCGCGAGAAACACGAGCCGCGCACCAGGCATGCTCGCACGAACCTGCCTCGCACCCTGAAGATCGATCTCAAGCAGCATCGGCTCACCCTGAATGGCTGCCTCCAGCACCGGTCCGCGCGGGGTGCCGTAGCGGTACCGGTTGTGCACCGTCGCCCACTCGAGAAGATCGCTCGCAGCCAGCATCCGGTCGAACTCTTCGTCGGTGATGAAGAAGTAGTGCACGCCATGGCGCTCGCCTGGCCTCGGCGGTCGTGTGGTGACAGATACCGAGTGACGCACCTCCGGATAGTGCTCACGCACGTACGCAGCAACAGTTCCCTTGCCCACTGCGGTCGGGCCAGCGAGCACCGTGAGCGGCGGACGGCCAGGGGTCTCGTCTAGCCCCGATCGCACGCGAACGAACTCCTCAAGCCGCTGCCGCTGCTGTCTGCCCAGCCCGCCGAGTCGCTTCCGCGGTGAAATTCCGAGCTCGTCGAGCGCCCGCAGTGTCTTCGTCTCCCCCACCGCAGGAAAGGTCTGTAGGTACTCGGAGACGCGGAGAGTCGCCTCTGGAAGTTCGGGATTCGCGGAGTCGTTCAGCGCCTTCAGCGGGGAAAGCTCGCCGCTGCGCAGGCGATGCTTGAGATCTGCCCGCGCCCGCCTCGCCGCCACCGCTGCCCGGTTCGCCGCAAGCCGATCGACCTCCGGCATCGCTGGCCGCTCCGCAGGTGTGTATTCACTCATCGTGTCTCCCTTGTGGATCGGTGGCCTCCGATCCCCTAGTCCGATTGTGCCAGTGCAGCGCCGATTGCCTCGGCCCGCGCACGGACCCGGGCGGCGAGGCCGGAAGCGCCGCCGCTCAGAATGCTGCGCGACTCGTTCGCGAGAAGCGCGCCGCCGAGTGCGCCGAAGATCTCTCCGGCGTCCTCGATCCGAGCACCCTGATGGCCGAAACCGGGTGCGAGCACCGGGAGCTTGGGGTTCGAGGCCCGCGCTTCCGCTTGCCGCTCCCCCGCATCGATCCCGAAATCTGCGAGGTTCAGGGTCGCGCCGAGCACCACGCCGATCGAACCGACGACGTCTTCTGTGTACACCTGACGGTTGAGTGCGTCAGCATCGGCGACCATTGCCGCGGCGACCGACTGACCGTCTGCACGCACCGCGCGCTGTACAACACGGGCTTCCAGGTTTGAGGTGGCCGCGAGCACAAACAGGCCCTTGCCGTGTTCGCGCACGTATCTCAGGGCGCCGTCGAGCGTACCGAACCCCTGGTAGGCGGTGACGGTCATTGCATCCGCCTCCAGCGGCGAGCCGGGGGCAAGCCAGGCATCAGCGTACGCAGCGAAGCTTGAGCCGATGTCACCGCGTTTGACGTCGGCTACCACGAGCAGCCCGGCAGCCCTGGCATCATCGAGCACCCGTTCGAGGGCCACGAACCCGGCGCTGCCAAATCGCTCAAAGAACGCGACTTGTGGCTTCACACAGGCGGCAACACCGACCGAAGCCGCGACCACCTCGCGGCCCATGCGCTCGGCACCAGCCGCGTCGTCAGCGAGTCCCCAGTCGTCGAGCAGTGGCGCGTGCGGGTCAATTCCGGCGCACAGGTGTCGGCTCGCCGCAAACTCCGCGGCCAGCCGACTCCCGAACGATGAGATCACTGCGCGGCTGCCGATCGAGCGGCATCACGATCGATTTGGTACTCCTGCAGCGACTTCACGTCGAAGGTGCCCACCTGAGCGGAGATGGCACCCACCGCGGCCGAGACCTCAGAGATCGTGGTGAAGATCGGCTTGTCTGCAGCCACTGCGGCCGCACGAATCTCATACCCGTCGGCGCGCGCGGAGCTGCCCGACGGCGTGTTCACGATCATGTCGATCTCGCCGCGATTGATGAGATCCACAATTGTTACGCCCGACTCGTGTTGGGAGTGCTTCAGCACGGTCTCGCTTGTGATGCCGTTACGCGCGAGCACCACCTGCGTGCCCTGAGTCGCGACGAGACGGTAGCCCAGCTCTTGCAGACGGAGTGCGGGAAGCACCACGGCGCGCTTGTCGCGATCCGCGACCGAGATGAACACCGTGCCCGAGGTCGGAAGCGGGCTGCCGGCGGCCGCCTGGCTCTTCGCAAAGGCGCGCGGGAAATCGCGATCCATGCCCATGACCTCGCCCGTGGAACGCATCTCGGGCCCGAGCAGCGAGTCGACGACAAGCCCCTCGTGGGTGCGGAAGCGCTTGAAAGGAAGCACCGCTTCCTTGACCGCGATCGGCGCGTCGATCGGCGCACGTGAGCCATCACGCTCGGGCAGCAGGCCCGCATCGATGAGTTGCTGAATGGTCTCGCCTGCCATCACGCGTGAGGCCGCCTTCGCCAACGGGATCCCCAACGCCTTTGACACGAACGGAACGGTACGCGAGGCCCGAGGGTTTGCCTCGAGCACGTACAGAACTCCCTGTCCGATAGCGAACTGCACGTTCAGCAGGCCACGCACGCCCAGCCCCTCGGCGATCCCGAGCGTCGCGTCGCGCACCTTCGAAATCTGATCGTGTCCGAGGGTGATTGGTGGCAGGGTGCAGCTGGAATCTCCGGAGTGCACGCCGGCCTCCTCGATGTGTTCCATCACACCGCCGACATAGAGTTGCTCGCCGTCGTAAATCGCGTCGACGTCGATCTCGATGGCATCATCGAGGAAGCGATCAACCAGAAGTGGGTGACCGGGTCCGACGAGGGCGTGGCCCTCGATCCGCGCGAAGTATCCACGAAGCGACTCGCTGTCGTAGACGATCTCCATGCCACGGCCGCCGAGCACGAACGAGGGGCGCACGAGCACCGGGTAGCCAATTTCCTCGGCGATGCGGATTGCGCCCTCCTCGTCGGTCGCAGTGCCGTTGCGCGGTGCGAGTAGGCCGGCACGATCGAGAATCTCCGAGAACGCGCCGCGTTCCTCGGCGAGGTCGATCGCCTCGGGCGTGGTGCCGAGGATCGGAATGCCGGCATCCTTCAGGGGCTGCGCGAGCCCGAGAGCCGTCTGCCCGCCGAGCTGCACGACGACACCGACGAGTTCGCCACTCGCTTGCTCGGCATGGATGATCTCGAGCACGTCTTCGAGCGTGAGCGGCTCGAAATAGAGTCGATCTGAGGTGTCGTAGTCGGTCGACACGGTCTCGGGGTTGCAGTTGACCATGATGGTCTCGTACCCGGCCTCGGACAGCGCGAACGAGGCGTGAACGCACGAGTAATCAAACTCAATGCCCTGCCCGATGCGGTTCGGGCCCGAGCCGAGGATCACGATCTTCTTCCGATCCGACGGCGCGACCTCGGTCTCGAAGTCGTAGGAGGAGTAGTGGTACGGCGTGAGGGCAGGGAACTCGCCAGCACAGGTATCGACCGTCTTGAAGACCGGGCGCAGACCGAGTCCGTGGCGGTGGCCCCGCACCTCTGACTCCGAGATTCCGCGGATCGCGGCAATCTGCGCATCGGAGAAGCCGTGCTCCTTCGCTTCGCGCAGCACCTCAACGGTGAGCTGCGGTGCGGTACGCAGCTGCTCGGCGACCTCGTTGATGAGCACGATCTGGTCAAGGAACCATGGGTCGATCGCGGTAGAAGCAAACACCTGCTCGATGGTCGCGCCAAGACGCAACGCCTGCTGCACATCGACGATGCGGCCATCGGTGGGCCGCTTCATCGTCTCGAGCAGATCCTCGACCGATCGCGGCTGCTCGTCCCAGTGGAAGGAGCTGCCGCGCTTCTCGAGCGAGCGCAGGGACTTCTGCAGGGCAGTGGTGAAGTTGCGCCCAATCGCCATCGCCTCGCCCACCGACTTCATGGTGGTCGTGAGGGTGTCGTCGGCAGCGGGGAACTTCTCGAACGCGAAACGAGGAGCCTTCACCACGACATAGTCGATGCTCGGCTCGAAGCTCGCGGGCGTCACCTGCGTGATGTCGTTCTGGATCTCGTCGAGGCGGTACCCCAGTGCCAGCTTCGCGGCGATCTTCGCAATCGGGAAGCCGGTGGCCTTGGAGGCAAGCGCCGACGAACGCGACACCCGCGGGTTCATTTCGATGACGATGATGCGACCGGTCGCGGGGTCCACCGCGTATTGGATGTTACAACCGCCCGTGTCGACGCCCACCCGGCGAATGATGTCGATGCCGATGTCGCGCAGCTTCTGGTACTCGCGATCGGTGAGGGTCAGTGCGGGTGCCACGGTGATCGAGTCACCCGTGTGCACGCCGACCGGATCCACATTTTCGATCGAACACACGACCACCGTATTGTCGGCCTGGTCGCGCATGAGCTCGAGCTCGTATTCCTTCCACCCGAGAATCGATTCCTCGAGCAGCACCTCGGTCGTGGGGCTGTAGTGCAGGCCATCGCCAGCAATGCGGACCAGGTCTTCCTCGGTGTAGGCAAAGCCCGATCCCAGGCCACCCATCGTGAACGACGGGCGCACCACGAGCGGGTACCCAAGGTCTTTCGCGAACTCCTTAGCCTCGTCGAGCGTGTGCGCGATGTACGACTTCGCGACCTCCGCGCCCGATTCGATGACCAGATCCTTGAAAATCTGGCGATCCTCACCGCGCTTGATCGCCTCGACCTTCGCTCCGATGAGTTCGACGCCGTACTTCTCGAGAATGCCCTGTTCGTGCAGCGCGATGGCGGCGTTCAGCGCGGTCTGGCCACCGAGCGTCGGGAGGATCGCGTCGGGCTTCTCCTTCTGAATGATGCTCTCGATCACCTCGGGGGTGATGGGCTCGACGTAGGTCGCATCGGCGAAATCGGGGTCGGTCATGATGGTCGCCGGGTTCGAGTTCACCAGGATGACGCGCACGCCCTCCTCGCGGAGCACGCGGCACGCCTGGGTGCCCGAGTAGTCGAACTCGCAGGCCTGGCCGATCACGATCGGACCCGAGCCGATGACGAGTACGGAGTTGATGTCTGAACGCTTAGGCATGTGCGGGGGCTCCCTGGGTCGAGGTGCCGGTCGCGCGCTCCAGAACGAGCTCGCGGAATCGGTTGAAGAGGTAGAAGGCATCGTGCGGGCCGGCGGCGGCCTCGGGGTGGTATTGCACCGAGAAGGCGGGGATGTCGAGGCACTCGAGCCCCTCGACCACCTGATCGTTCAGGCTGATGTGGCTGACCCGCACCCGGCCGAAGCCGGCGGGCGAATCGCTCTCAGCATCGACCGGCGCATCGACCGCGAACCCGTGGTTCTGGGCGGTAATTTCCACTTTTCCGGTGGCACGATCGAGCACGGGCTGGTTGATTCCGCGGTGCCCGAACGGCAGCTTGTAGGTGTCGTAGCCGAGCGCCCGACCGAGGAGCTGATTGCCGAAACAGATGCCAAAGTATGGGATCCCGTCGCGCAGCAGTTCGCGCAAAAGTTCGACCTGGCGATCGCTCGCGGCCGGGTCTCCCGGGCCGTTGGAGTAGAAGATGGCATCGGGAGCAATCGCCCGGATCTCCTCAAGCGTGGTTGACGCGGGCACCACGGCCACATCAAAGCCGTGCTCGGAAAGGTACGTGACGGTCGCTCGTTTCACGCCGAGGTCGAGCACCACGATGGTGCCGACGCGTTCGACGGCCGTGTCAGCTGCCAGGTCGTAGCGCTTCGGGGTGGTGACCTGCTCCGACAGGTTCTTGCCCGCCATACTCGGTTGTTCGCGAACACGCGTGAGTTGCTCATCGGCCGAGAGCGCGTGCGCCTCCCCCGAGAACACCCCAGCCCGCATGGCACCCGCCGAGCGGATGTGACGGGTGATAGCCCGGGTGTCGACACCGGAGATCCCGACCACACCATCGTTCACGAGTTCTTCGTCGAGCGACCGCTGTGCACGGAAGTTCGACACGCGTCGGGCGGGATCGCGCACGATGAACCCGGATACCCAGATCTTGCGCGACTCCATGTCGGTGTCATTCACCCCGGTGTTGCCAATGTGGGGTGCGGTCATCAGCACAATCTGCCCCGCGTATGACGGGTCGGTGAGGGTTTCCTGGTACCCGGTCATACCGGTGGAGAACACGGCCTCACCGAGCGTCTGTCCGGTCGCACCGTATGCGCGACCCTCAAAGCGTGTGCCATCCTCCAGCACGAGAACGGCGGGCCCATCGGGAATGGCGCTCGCCGGCGGCGCTGTGATCGCGGGATTCGCGGTGGTGGTCATCGAGCATCCTCCTGAGTGATGTGAGTGAAGTCTGTGTGAGGTTCGCCGCTCGAGAGTGCGTCGATCGCCTCGGTGAATTGGCGCTGTTCGGCAGCGTGGTCGAAACGAAAGCTGGATTCAAGTTCACGACCGTCTGCCTCCCAGCGGAGCAGGGCAAGTCCTCCTCGTTCGACGGCCTTGCCGACGCGAACACCAGCGGATCCGCTCCCGCGCAGCTGAGAGAGTGGAATGTGCACCGGGATCTCACCGGTGACCTCGATCGTGACGCCACCCTCGAAGACCGATACCTCGGCCCGGCCGCGATAGCGCAGGCCGGGTGCCGACACCCGCACGAGGGGCTCACCCGCTGGCGTGGTCGAAACGTAGGTCACCAGGGTGAAGACCGCGAGACGGGCGCCGCCGGGTGCCACCTGGGCGCCCACGACCCCCGCGTCACGCTTCGCGCGCGCGCGCCATCCCCACCACATGAGGGCGAATGCGAGAACAACGATGAGGGCGAAAATCAGAGCAAACAGCGGGCGATTCATCGCGTGCCTCCGTCTACGGATGCAGGCACCGCACCCTGCACGGCGTTCGCGGCACGTGCCGCAGCGGCGACGACCTCGACGTCGACGACAACGCCCGAGTCGAGCGTGAGGTACCCGCGGCGCACCGTGGTGTGCACGAGGCCCGGCAGCTCCATGCCGAGATATGGCGAGTTCATGCTGCGTCCCTGGAGTCGCTGGGTATCAAAGACGCTGGTGCCGCTCGGATCGACGAGCACCAGGTCGGCCGGCTGATCCACTGACAGCGATGACGGATGGCCCAGGAGCCCACCGATCTGTGCCGGTGTCTGCGACAGCAGGCCTTCAACCTCGGCGAAGCTTGCATAGCCGCCCTGTACGAGGGTCTGCAGTGCGATCGGAAAGGCCGACTCGAGCCCCACCATGCCAAACGCGGCAGCATCCCACTCGCATTCCTTCGCCTCGGTCGGGTGCGGAGCGTGATCGGTCGCCACAATATCGATCACGCCGTCGGCAACCGCTTGACGCAGTGCCTGCACGTCAGCGTCGCGACGCAGCGGTGGGTTGACCTTGTAGCGCGGGTCAAAGCTGCGTACCAGTTCTTCGGTGAGCAGCAGGTGGTGAGGCGTCACCTCGGCCGTGACCTGCACGCCGCGGGCCTTCGCCCAACGCACCACCTCAACGGATCCCGCTGTCGAGAGGTGGCAAATATGCAGCCGTGAGCCGATGTGCTCGGCGAGCAAAACGTCGCGGGCGATGATCGACTCTTCCGCGACCGCGGGCCAGCCCTTCAGCCCGAGTTCGCTCGAGAGTGCGCCCTCATTCATCTGGGCAGCCTCGGTGAGTCGCGGATCCTGCGCATGCTGGGCGATCACGCCATCAAACGTCTTCACGTATTCGAGCGCACGGCGCATCAGCAGTGAATCGTGCACGCACTTGCCGTCGTCAGAGAACACACGCACCGCGGCGCGCGACTGCGCCATCGCACCGATCTCGCTGAGTCGCTCCCCCGCCAGGTCTTCAGTGACCGCGCCGATCGGGCGCACGGTCGCGTAGCCGGCGGCATCGCCCAGCGCCTGCACCTGCTCAACCACACCGGCGGTGTCGGCAACCGGCAGCGTGTTGGCCATCGCGAAGACGCTCGTGAAGCCGCCAGCCGCGGCCGCCCGGGTGCCGGTCAACACCGTCTCGCTCTGTTCGAAACCGGGCTCACGCAGATGCGTATGGAGGTCGACGAAGCCGGTAAAGGCGACGAGGCCCGCAGCGTCGATGACACGCTCGCCCTCACGTGCCTGTAACCCGGCACCGCGCTCGACAATGCGCCCGTCGGCGATGCGCAGATCCACCGCATCAGCGGCCGAAATATCGGCGCCGCGTTCGGTGAGGTCGGCAGCGAGCCGCGCCCCTCGGATCAGAAGGCCTGGATTCTGGGTCATGCGTGCTCCGTTCGCTCGCCGGAAAGTAGAAGATACAGGGCCGCCATGCGCACCGAGACACCGTTCGCGACCTGCTCAAGCACTGTCGAACGGTCGCTATCGGCCGCGGCCGAGGAGATCTCGAGGCCCCGATTCATCGGTCCCGGATGCATCACCAACGCACGCTCAGGCAATTGCGCAAGCCGCGCGTCGTCGAGGCCCCAGTTTCGAGCGTACTCGCGCTCGTTGGGAAAAAATGCAGCGTGCATTCGCTCACTCTGAATACGCAGCATCATGATCACATCGGGCCGGTCTTCGCGGATCGCCTCGTCGAGCGAGTGCCGGACCGTTACCGGCCAATCTCGAGCGCCGTAGGGCTGCAGCGTCTCGGGCGCGACGAACGTGACGTTCGCGCGCAGTGTGTTGAGGAGCCACAGGTTGCTGCGCGCCACCCGCGAGTGCGCGAGGTCGCCGACGATCACCACCGACATGCCGTCGAGATCGCGGCCACGACTGGCTGCCTCGCCGAACAGGCGCCTGCGCATGGTGAAAGCATCGAGAAGCGCCTGCGTGGGGTGTTCGTGCGTGCCGTCGCCAGCATTCAAGACGCCCGCCTCGATCCACCCGCTGCGGGCGAGTCTCTCGGGTGCCCCGCTCGCTGGGTGGCGGATCACGACACCGTCTGCGCCGATGGCCTGAAGGGTCTGTGCGGTGTCTTTCAACGACTCGCCCTTGCTCACCGATGAGCCCTTGGCGCTGAAATTGATCACGTCGGCGCTCAGTCGCTTTGCTGCCGCCTCGAATGAGATGCGCGTGCGCGTGCTGTCTTCATAGAACAGGTTCACCACCGTCTTGCCGCGAAGGGTGGGAAGCTTCCGCACCTCGCGCTGCTGAGTGGCAGCCATATCCTCGGCCGTGTCAAGAATTCGCAGCGCGTCTTCCCGCGCGAGTGTGCGCGTGTCGAGGAGATGCCTCATCGTTCTTCACGCTCACCCTCGGCAGAGATAGTGACCTCGTCTGCATCATCTTGTTCGACAAGTCGCACCGAGATGCGCTCGTTCTTTGCGCTCGGAAGGTTCTTTCCAATGTAATCGGCGCGAATCGGCAGTTCCCGATGACCCCGATCAATCAACGCGGCAAGACGCACCGCCCTGGGCCGACCGTGATCGTTCAGCGCGTCAAGCGCCGCGCGAACGGTGCGGCCGGAAAAGAGCACGTCGTCAACCAGCACCACGGTTGCACCATCGATGCCATCCGGCGGCATGACCGTCGGTTGGGGCACGCGCGTGGGATGTTTCGCAAGGTCGTCGCGATACATCGTGACATCAAGGGTGAAGGCAGGCACCTCGGTGCCCTCAATCCGAGAAATATTCTCGGCGATGCGACGGGCGAGAATCGCCCCGCGGGTGGGGATACCGACAATGACCAGACCACCGGAACCTTTGTTCGCCTCAATGATCTCGTGGGAGATCCGGATCAACGCCCGAGAGATCTCCGAGGCCTGCAGCAGAGTGCGCACGATGAAGTGACTCCTTCCCCGCCTCACTGGACGGCATTAAAGGATTTCTATATGACTCCAGGTTAGCAGGTCACGCCTGCGACTCGGTCGAGACCGTGGATTCTGCGGTGCAGTCAGCCGCGAAGGCATCTGACTCACGCACGGCCGACGCTCAATTCGTTGCGCTCCGATGTTCTGGGGGCCGGAGCATCTCTGAAGATTACCCTCGGTGCTGGGCGATGCGACCAAGCACGCCGTTCACAAAACGGCCGGAATCTTCGGTGGAGTATTCCTTTGCCAGTTCGACGGCCTCATCGATCGCCACGGCAGTGGGCACCTCGTCGTTATGGAGAATCTCCCACGACGAGAGTCGGAGCAGCGCACGATCTACGTGCGGCATTCGATCGATGGTCCAGCCCTGCGCGTAGCTCGCGATGAGCTCATCGATCTCCTCGCGGTGGTCTTCCACCCCGTCGACGATCTCGCGTGCATACAGCCACGATTCCATGCGATCGGGTTCGCTCGCGGCCCGCTTCGCCTCAGCGGCCACGATCTGCGACAGGGATTCCCCGCGCACGTCCGCCTGGAACAGCATGTCGAGGGCGCGCTTGCGAGCCTTTGTTCGTGCACTCACGCCGGCGACTAGTCGTTCACGCGGCCAAGGTAGTCACCCGTGCGGGTGTCCACCTTCACCCGGGTGCCTACCTCAAGAAACAGCGGCACCTGAATTTCGGCGCCGGTCTCGACGGTTGCGGGCTTGGTGCCGCCGGTCGAGCGGTCGCCCTGCAGTCCGGGCTCAGTGTAGGTGATCTCGAGCACGACGGAAGCTGGAAGCTCGATGTACAGCGGCTCGCCCTCGTGCAGCGCGATCTGCACCTGCTGGCTCTCCAGCATGAAATTCTTCGCGTCACCGACGACGGCACCAGAGACGGTCACCTGGTCGTAGTCCTGCTGATCCATGAAGACGAAATCGGTGCCATCTTGGTAGAGGTACTGGAAGTCGCGGCGATCCACCATTGCGGTCTCGATCTTGGCACCCGCGTTGTAGGTCTTGTCAATGATCTTGCCCGACACCACGTTCTTCTGCTTGGTGCGCACGAACGCGCCGCCCTTGCCCGGCTTGACGTGCTGGAACTCGATGACGCTCCACAGGTTGCCGCCTTCTTTGATGACGGTACCGTTCTTGATGTCGTTCGAGGTTGCCATGTGCTCGCTTTCGCATTGGGTGCAGAGTAACCCAAGCAGTCTACACGTCGAGATCGCGGCGAGGATGTATGGTGCATGACATGCACATGCTCCCCCGCACCCTCCTGCACTATTTCTTTCACGGGCGTCGGTCACCTCGAATCCCGGTCGATGGGGTGTCGGTCTCGTCCTTTCGCGTCTGGCCCACCGACCTCGACATTCTGCGTCACATGAACAACGGTAAATACCTCTCGATTATGGACATCGGGCGGTTCACGCTGATGCAGGCCGCCGGGCTCGTCGATATGTTTCGGCAAGAGGGCTGGTACCCGGTGGTGGTCGGACAAACCATCTCGTATCGAAAATCTCTGAACCCGTGGATGAAGTTCGAGGTGGAGTCACGCATTCTCGGTTTCGACGATCAGGCGGTGTATATCGAGCAGCGATTCGTGCGCCCCGACGGACAGGGCGTGCCCGAGGTCTACTCCCGGGCGATCGTGCGGGGACGGATCCTGAAACGGTCGGGCGGGGTCGTTCCGGTGGCAGAGCTCATCGAGAAGACGGGTGCAGGATCCGCCGAATTCACTGTTCCCGAAGACGTGCTCGCATGGGGCCAGTCGACTCGGCTCCCGTCGACACGGGCCCACGCGCCGAGCATCTGGTAACCGCCCAGCTGGTGACTACGCCGGTCGCTCGACCAGCGCGATGAACATCGCGTCGGTGCCGTGTCGGTGTGGCCACAGCTGCGCACTGAGCGATTCCCCCGCCAAGTCAAGTGGATCACGCGCCGCCGCGTTCACCGCGGCCCGTGCGTCTATTTCTCGCACCTCGGGGTGTCGCTTCAGTGCCGAGTCAAGGGCGACCCGGGTCTCTGCCAGGTGCGGGGAGCAGGTGACGTAGGCCAGCAGACCGCCGGGTGCCAGGTGCTCGATGGCCGCATCGAGGAGCTGCCCCTGCAAAGTGGTGAGACCAGGCAGATCGCTCGGCTGCTTCCGCCAGCGCGCCTCGGGCCTCCGTCGCAGGGCACCCAGCCCCGAACAGGGGGCATCGACCAGGATACGATCGAACAGATCGGAACCGTCGGCCGTGTGGAAAGCAGCATCGTCGCGCCCGTCGTGAGACACCACCTGAACCGTGTCGGTCGACGCTTCGATCGAGCGGCGCACGAGCTCCGCGCGGTGCTCGGACACCTCGTTCGCCCGCACCGTCGCACCGACCAGCTGAGCCTCGGCGCCGAGAACGGCGGTCTTTCCTCCGGGCCCCGCGCACAGATCGAGCCAGAGTTCGCCGGGTGTCGCCTCCCGCGCGCGCGACAGCGCGAGTGCGGCGAGTTGGGAACCCTGATCTTGCACGCGCGCATACCCAGCGGGCAGATCGAGCGCGGCGATCGCGTGCATCGGGTCGCCCCCGTCGAGTTCCAGACCCAGGGGCGACGGCCCGGCAGCGTTGACCCCGTATTCACCGCCGAGCGCCTCAGCGGTATCGTCATCGATGCCGGAGCCAGGGAGCATAGCCAGACTCACCCGGGGCGGCTGGTTATCGGCCTCCAGCAGCTCTTCGAGCTCTTGTTCCCGACCCTCGGCACGCAGCGCGTCGCGAAACGCGCGGAGCACCCAGGCCGGGTGTGACGTGCGGGTAGCGAGTGCGTCGTCAGCATTCTTCGCGGATTCAGTGATGCGCGCCTCCCACTCTTCGGGGGTCGCGCGGCCCACGCTGCGGAGCACACCGTTCACAAAGCCGGCGGCGCTCACGTTGCCCACGCGCCGCTGCAGTTCGACGCTCTCGTTCACCGCGGCGTGCGCGGCGGTACGCATGCTCAGTAGCTGATGCACCCCGAGACGCAGCACGTTGCGTGTTCGCGCATCAACCTGGTCAATGGCACGCCCCGAGGCAAGCTCGATGATGCGGTCATATCGACCCTGTCCGCGCAGGGTGCCGGCGACGAGCTCGGTGGCGAGTCCCGCATCTCGCGGATCAAGCCTCGCCTCACGGATCCGGGCCGGAAGTGCCAGATTCGCGTAGGAGTCCCGCTCTTCCACGTCGCGGAGCACGTCGTAGGCAACCAGTCGCGCGGCTGAGATGTTCGCGCGTTGTGGACGGGTGTCGCGGCGCGGCCGCTGCCCTCCCGAACGCTCCGGCAGCCTGTTGCGAGATTCGCTCATGAGAGCACCGCCTCTCCGCCGCGGCCACGTAACCAGTCGGCACCCGTCATCGCAGGCTTCCCGGCGGGTTGCACACGGGCGAGTTCGAGGGTGCCCCCTGGGAGCGTGAGCACCGCCACGCCGGAAACCAGCCGAACCGTTGCAGGAGCGATCTCGGAAGCTGGATGGGCATCGGGCGGGGCAGCCTCGGAGTCGACGGGCAGCAGTTCGATCACCTTCAGGGTCGCTCCGTCGAAACTCACGTACGCTCCCGGTTCGGGAGTCATGCCTGCCCAGTGAGCGAGCACCTGCGCCGCGGGCAGAGTGAGATCAAGCGCGCCGTCTTCGCGGCGGAGTTTCTGCGCGTATGTCGCCTCGCCCGTTTGTGGTTCGCCGGCGGCCTCGTCGCTCTGCAGCAGGTCGATCGCTTCGAGCAGCGCTCGGGTTCCAAAATCTGCAAGTTCGGTCAGCGCCTGCCCCGCGGAGGTGCCGGGCGGGAATTCCCGTGAGTCACGCGTCAGAATATCGCCCGCGTCAAGTGCCTCGACGAGCCGAAAGACGCTCACCCCGAGCCGTTGCTCGCCAGCCTGCAGGGCGCGCTGCACGGGCGCTGCACCGCGCCAGCGTGGAAGCTCACTGAAGTGCAGGTTGATCCACCCGAGAACGGGCAGCGAGAGGAGCGGCTCGCGGACAAGCCCGCCGTAGGCGACGATCACCCCCAGGTCTGGAGTGAGTGCGCGCACCCAGGCGGTCGCCTCGTCGGAAAGCGTGTTGGCCCGAAATACCGGGATGCCGAGTTCTTTGGCAGCCACCGCCACCGGCGACGGGGTGAGGACGCGCTTGCGCCCGAGGGGCGCGTCTTCGCGGGTGAGCACACCGACGATCTCGTGCCCCGACGCGACGAGCGCTCTGAGGCTCGGAACGGCAAACTCAGGGGTACCGGCAAACACAATGCGCATGCGTCTATTCTCGCAGCCGCTCACGAGTCGAATACGCCACGGTCGTCGAAGCGGATCCGCAGCGCCTCGGGACGCGCCCGCCCGGGGCGGCGACCGGCCACCCGAGACGACGCGCCCGCTGCATCTGCCACGAGCGCGCCGCGCAGGCGCTTTGCCACCTCGGCCCCGTGACCGTAGTCGAAGCGCACGATGGCGCGCACCAACCCGTCGCCCGCGGGGGTGGGCCCGAGCACGTCGACACCACCCAGCTCGCCCAGTGCCTTGAGGGCCCGATCCACCTCGTTCGGCCCCCCCGTCACGCTCGCGACGCGCACCGCGGGCGGGTAGCGCAGCGCTCTCCGATCGCGCAGCTCGGACCGAAGCCAATCCTCCGTGCGGCCGGTCACCAAGGCCCGCACGACCGGGCCTCCCCCCGAGGCGACCACGCACCGGGCGTCGGGTGCGGCCAGAGCCGCCGCGTTCAGCCACCAGCGCAGACAGTCTTCACCGGCACGAAGCGACTCGATCCCAAGCAGTCGTTCGACATCGAGCAGCACCACCGCGCGGTATCCCCCCGCCGCGATCGGCTCGGCACCCCGGGTGGCCACCACGATCGCGGGCCTGGAATCCACGCGCTCGTGCGGGTGGTCGCCGTCACTGAGGATGACGCGCACACCCTCGAACTGGCGTTCGAACTGTTCGGCGGTGCGCGCCGAACCCGCGCCACGCATCTCGAAGCGCGAACCTGTGCAGCTCCGGCAGCGCCAGCCGACGGCCTGCTCGCCGCACCACCGGCACGCCCCGCGGCTTGAGCCGTCGCGAAACCCGATGGGCCCGGCGCACTTCAGGCAGCGGGCGAGGTCGCCGCAGTCGGCGCACACCGCAATGGGCGCGTACCCGGGGGTGGCGACCTGCACGAGCACCGGCCCCAGTTTCAGCCCCTCCCGCAACTCTTTTGCGGCAAACTCGGGCACCCTGCCGGGAAAGTTCTCGGGGGATCTCAGTTGATCGGCGGCGACCACGCGGGTGCGCAGGGGGGGCAGGTTTTCGGCCTGAAGATAACCGATCTCGACGAGCCGCTGCACTTCGGCGCTGCGGGAATGACTCGCGAAATACAACCCCGCCCCGCTCTGCTCGGCGCGCAGAAGCGCCGCGTCGCGGGCATGCACGTACGGCGTCAGGTGCTCGGCGAGAACCGGGTCTCCGTCGTCCCATATCAGCAGCGCGCCGAGCTGATAGGCGGGGGCATACACCGCCGACCGGTTGCCGAGGATGATTCGCGGCACCGGATCGAGCGCTCGGAGAAACCCGGCGTATCTCTCGCTGCCCGACTGCCTGGAGTCGACGCGCACGACACCTCGATGCCCGAACGACTCCAGGGCGTCACGCACCTGATCCACGTCTCGATAGTCAGGAGCCACGACGATCGCGCTGCGCCCACTCGCGTGCACGGCAAGGGCGGCCCTCGCCACGGTGACCGCCCAACCACCGACCCATTCGCCCGTGCCCAGGCGCGCGGGTCCGTGCGAGGGTGTCACGGCAACCCGTCCGCCCTCGCCCAGGAGCTGGGCCAGCTCTTCCTCCTCCGGGTGAGGATCAAACGGCAGACTGTCGTTCCCCGGATCTGGCGCGGTACCCGCAAGGTGTTGCTTCTCTGCCCGCACCATGCGCGGGGGAATCGCGAGCCGAATGATGTCGCCGGCGCTGCCCCCGGCCCGATCCGCCACCGCTCGCGCGAGCCGATACAGCTCGGGCGTGAGCACGGGAACCGGGCCCACGATCTCGGCGATCGGCTGCAGTTCACCGCCGAACTCGCTGTGTTCGGCGAACGCGACAATGTAGCCGTGGCTGCGCCGGCTCTGCGAGCGGAAGGGCACACGCACACGCTGCCCCACGCGCAGGTGAGCCACCAACTCCTCGGGCACCGCGTAGTCGAACAGGTGGTCGAGCTGCGGCAGGGCGGAGTCGAGGAGCACGAACGCCACCCGACGTTCGAGGGGCGCCTCGGCCTCGAAGGTCACCGCATGCTCGGTCACGCTCGATTCCCGCTCACGTCGATGGCCCGGTCACGGCCGGCACCGGACAACGTCGACACCTCGGCTCTGATCGACGACCCGCGCGGGCTAGAGCCCGGCTGCCGCGCGCAACTCGGCGACACGCGGAGTCTTTTCCCACGTGAACTCAGGCAGGTCGCGCCCAAAGTGCCCGTATGCGCTGGTCTGCGCGTAGATGGGGCGCAGGAGGTCAAGATCGCGAATAATCGCCAGAGGCCGCAGGTCAAAGACCTCGCGCACGGCGCGTTCGATGCGATCCAGGGGCACCGCCTCGGTGCCGAAGGTCTCGACGTACAGCCCGACCGGATGCGCACGGCCGATGGCGTACGCCACCTGCAGTTCGGCGCGCCGGGCGAGCCCTGCCGCGACCACGTGCTTTGCCACCCAGCGCATCGCGTAGGCCGCCGAGCGGTCCACCTTCGAGGGGTCTTTCCCGCTGAATGCCCCGCCGCCGTGCCGGCTCGCGCCACCATAGGTATCGATGATGATCTTGCGGCCGGTCAGACCGGCATCTCCCATGGGCCCGCCAATGACGAAGGGGCCGGCGGGGTTGATGAACAACTGCGCCTCATCGCTTGCCAATTCCACACGCCCCAATACCGGGCGAATCACCTCTCGCTCGATGTCAGCGCGCAGGTCGGCCTGACTGATCTCGACCGAGTGCTGCGTCGAGAGCACGACCGCTTCGATGGTGGCCGGCCCGTCTCCGTCGTACCCGATCGTCACCTGGGTCTTGCCGTCAGGCCGAAGATACGGGAGCACGCCGGTCTTGCGCACCTCGGTAAGGCGCTCCGCGAGGCGGTGCGACAACCAGCTCGGCAGGGGGTGCAATTCGGGTGTTTCGTCGGTGGCGTAGCCGAACATGATGCCCTGGTCGCCCGCGCCCTGCAGGCTCAGCGGATCCACCTCTTCGCCCTCGCGCACCTCGAGCGAGGCATCAACACCGCTCGCGATGTCTGGCGACTGCTGCCCGATGGAGATCGACACCCCGCACGAGTTCGCGTCAAACCCCATGTCGCTGCTGGTGTACCCCACTTCGCGAATCGCCGCGCGCACAATCTGCGGAATCTCGACGTAGCCGGAGGTGGTCACCTCGCCGGCGACGTGCACGAGCCCCGTCGTGACGAGTGTCTCGACCGCGACGCGAGCGTCTGGATCTTGCTCAAGCATGGCATCAAGAATCGAGTCGGAAATGCGGTCGCAGATTTTGTCTGGATGACCCTCGGTGACCGATTCGGAAGTGAACTGGCGAAGTGACACGGGTTGCCTTTCGAACGAGCGAGAAAACGACAATGGCGCCGGATCTGAGATAAACCCAGCCTATCCGGCGCCACTGACAAGGATGCGGGTGTTACTCCGCGCTCGCAGCCTCAGCTTCATCGAGCGCCGCGGCGAGCGTCAACTCTGCCGACTCGGGCTTCTTCGGGGTCATGACCAGCTTGCCCTCGACGATCTCGTGCAGAGCCGTCGACAGCGGCTTGTCGTCAACCGACGCGTCGACGAGTGGGCCGACGTTGTCGAACAGATTTCCGTCGTGCAGATCGGTGTAGTAATCGTTGATCTGACGGGCGCGCTTCGAGGCGAAAACCACCAGGGCGTACTTCGAATCCACCTTCTCGAGCAGGTCGTCGATGGGGGGATCGATAATGCCGTTCACCTGTGCCATTGGCGTTTCTCCTTCGCTTGAACCTCATCATCCTACCCCACCCGCACGTGCGGCCACCTGTTAACCAAGGAAGTTGCGCACCAGCACGTGACCGCGCGAGGTACTCAGCCGCGTCCAGGTCAGGGTGCGGGCGACGGTCGCCGTCGCCTCGCCGGGCAGAAACCCCAGCACCTCGGCCGCGAAGGCCGCCGACGCGGGAACCCCCGGCGCGATCTCGACCCCCCACACCGAGCGTCGCACCTGACGCACGAGCGGATCGCCAGCATCGGCCGGGAGCGCCTCGGCCACCCTGGCGATGCCCTGCTGTGCGACCGTGATGAGCGAAGGCCCGTCAATCACCCCATCGGGCTTCCATCCGCTCGTGGGCGGCAGAATTCCCGCCCACGCCGCGGCGACCGTCATCTCCGGCAGTTCAAGGCGGAGTCCGACCAGCCCCATCCGTGCCATGCGATCGAGCAACGCCCTCCCCGACACCGTGATGTCGATTTCGACGGCGTTTCCCTCGTCACGCTTGGGCCGGAGCGCGAAGGCCCGCATACCGAGCACCACCGGCACCGAGTCCAGTAGCCCGACCGGTGCCTGAACACATCCGTAGACCGCCAGGGCATTGCCCCGCGTGTGTATCCGCACTTCCGGCTCACCCGCGCGCTGCAGTCGCTCAAGAAAGACCCGAAGGTCGTCTCTGGTCTGATGGTCGGCGAGCTCAAGCTGCGTGGTCACCCCACCACACTAGCGGCGGGCGATCCACCCATAGACTGAAGTGGATCGGCCGCTTCGCGGCCCCACCCGCTCGACGTTCAGGAGGCGCAATGACCGGCGTACCAGACCTCACCGCGATGCTTTCCGTGCTCGACAGCGGCGCGCGCACCCACGAAGATATCTTTACGGGGCCGGCCCTCCCCACCCCGCATGGTCGCTCGTTCGGCGGCCAGGTCTTGGGTCAGGCGCTGGCAGCAGCGGGCGAAACTGCGCCCGACGGGCGCGGGCTGCACTCCATGCACGGCTATTTCCTGCGGCCGGGGGTGGCAGACGAGCGCATGACCTTCGAGGTCGCCAGGCTCTACGACGGTCGGTCGTTTTCGACACGACGTGTGCAGGCCTACCAAGACGGCACGGTGCTCATGTCGCTGATCGCGTCGTTTCAAGAGGAGGCCGAGGGGCTGGAACACCAGGAGCCTTATGATCTTTCGGGGCTGCCGGCACCTGACGACCTTCCGAGCGTGTGGGAGCGTTTCGGGCACCTCGCGAACGAGGGCCGGGCGTCGTGGATCCTGAATCGACCGTTTGATTTTCGGTACATCGATCCCGACATCACGTTTGAGGTCGAACATCGCACCCACACGCAGCGGGTCTGGATGCGCAGCCGCGACCAACTCGGCGACTCGCAGCTGTTGCACTCGGCAGCGCTTGCCTTCGCGAGTGACTACATGCTGGTAGAGCCGGTTGCGCGTCAGCACGGGCTCCCCTGGGCAACTCCGGGGCTGCGCATGGCAAGCCTCGACCACGCCATGTGGTTTCACCGGCCGTTCCGCGTCGACGAGTGGTTGCTCTACGTGCTTGAGTCGCCAACGTCGCAGGGTGGTCGGGGCCTCACGCATGGACGCTTCTACGACCGCGCCGGCGTGCTGGTCGCCAGCGTGTCGCAGGAGAGCATGATCCGATTCCCCGGGATGGGGAACGAGAGCTAGCTACCGCTCTCGCCCTTTCCGCGCCACGAACAGCACATAGCGCTCGAGCGCATAGTTCGGGTCGCGGGTGCCACCCTTCAGCAGCCACTCAGTCTCGGCGGCAAGATCGATGCACCGTGCGAGATCGCTCTCGCGCCAGCCACGCGTTTCTTTCAGCGCGCGCTCGACCTGCCAGGGTGCCATGCCGAGATCTTTGGCGAGCTGACCACTGCTGCCGACCGCGCCGTAGACGCGCGCCATCCCGCGCACCTTCATATTGAGTGCCGCGAGCATCGGAATGGGATCGGTGCCGGTCGACAGCGCGTGCCGCAACAGCACCAGGGCATCCGCCGCGCGGCCAGCTGTCGCCGCGTCGGCAACCTTGAAGGCGCCGGCCTCGACGCGACCCTCGGTCACGCGCTCGATATCGCTCTCGTTCAGCCGCAGACCCACGTCGGTGACCAGCTGCTCGATGGCCCCGGCGAGCTCGCCGAGCGACCCACCGTAGGCGGCGACCAGCGCCCGCACGGCTCCCGGGCTCACCTGCGCGCCGAGTCGGCGAAACTCGCCCTGCGCGAACCCGAGGCGTTCGGCATCCTTCTTCAGCTCCGCGCAGACCACCTCGGTGGCGCCTGCGGCCTGCCCCGGGGCCCCGCGCACAGCATCGAGGAGAGACTTCCCGCGCTGCCCGCCGGCGTGCCGGAGCACGAGGGTGGCCCCGTCGGCTGGCTCGGACAGGTACCGCTTCGCGTCTTCGATGAACGCATCGCTCGCCTTCTCGACCCCCTCCACGCGAATGATTCGTGGGTCGGCAAAGAGCGAGGGGCTGGCAACGGTGAAGAGCTCACCGCTGCCGTAGCTGGTCGCGTCGATATCGTGCACCTCGAGGGCTGGGTCTACACGGTGCAGGGCCTCGCGGATCGCCCGGCTTGCGCGGTCGGCGAGAAACTGCTCGGGCCCACTGATCAGTACGACGGGCGAGGGTCTCGCCTCGTCGAACGTCAGCTGCACAATCTTCGTCTTACCGCCTGCTGCTGCCACGCATCCAGCTTAGGGGTGGGGCCCGACATCGGGTGTCGCCTGGCGCTCCACCCAGGGTCGAGGTGAACCGCCATCTGGCGAGAGCGCAATCGATCCGGAGGTGTCGGTGCGGAGCGTGCGCGTGCCCGAGCGCGCCAACGCGGCGAGTGTCTCTCCCGAGGGATGTCCGTAGCCATTGCCCGCACCGACGGAAACCAGTGCCCAGTCCGCGCCCACGCGAGCGGGCAAGCCCTGGTCTTGGTCTCGCGAACCGTGGTGAGACACCTTGATGACATCTGCCTGGAGGTGGTCGTAGCGCGACAGGAGCTCCTGCTGCTCTGCGAGGCCAGTATCGCCGAGGAGCAGCAGCCGCGCGTCGCCTGCATCGACCATGAGTACGACGCTCGCCGAATTCGTATCTGCAGGAGTAACCTCCGCCCGCGGAGCCAACACCTCCCACCTCAGGCCAGCAGGCACAGGTTCTAACCCAGCCACTGGATCACGAATCTGGTCAGCTGCCGCATCGGCCTCGCCCGCGCGACCTCCCGCGGCGAGCCCCGCCACGCCGATGGTGGTGGGCACCCGCGCAACGCGCAGCTGTCGCACCACCTCTCGCTCCTCACCTCCCTGCTCGAGCGACGCCGGGGAGATGAGCGCCGCGTCGATCCGGGCGATGATCGCGGGGAGCGCCCCGACGTGATCGCGATCGTCGTGGCTGAGCACGAGCAGGGCGATGCGATCCACACCGAAGCGATCGAGGCAGGCCGCGAGCTTTTCTTCATCGTCGCCCGTATCGACGAGCATCACCTCGTCAGGCATCGCCGGATCGCGCACCAGCACAGCATCGCCCTGCCCGACATCGCAGGCTACGATCGCCCAATCTGCCGGAGTGGCTAGGCGATCACCCACCGGGGTGATCACGGTGACCGCGACGAAGACGCCCAGCGAGGCGGACGCGACCACCCAGATGGTGATGCGCAATGAGTGTGCCGGTGGCTCGATTCTCGCCCAGGGCCTGCGTCGCGGGGCCCGCACTCCGCCCGGCAGCCCCAGATGCCCCCGATGTAGAGCCCAGGCTGCGAGCAGGCCGAGTTGGCACCCGGCTAAGAGCAGTGCCCCGGCCCAGCCCTCGGGCCAAAACCAGCGCGCGAGAGGCAGTTCTGAGGCGACCTCCGCGGTCGCGGCCACCCAACGGGCAGGAACACTCGCGCAGAGGAGGGCCGCGTGTGCGAGCGGTGGGCTGAGCGGCAGGAGCAGCATCGCCACGAGGCCGAGACCGGTACCAAGCGGCGCGGCGGGCGCGGCAAGCACGTTGGCGAGCACCCCCACCGCGGGAATTCCGGATTGTAGGAGAAGCAGGAACGGCCCGCACGCGACTTGCGCGGCCAGCGCCACACCGATCGGAAGGGCAAGCAGCTGCGGTAGCCGCACGCGCCTGCGCAGCCAGAACGCGATCGGTGTCGCCAGCAGCAGGATTCCTCCGGTTGCCACGACAGACAGGGCAAAACCTGCCTGGAGCGTCTGCCACGGGTCGATGAGGAGGAGCACCGCGATCGCCGCTCCGAGCGCAGGCAGCGACGAGGCACGCTTCCCGCCGAATCCCGACACCAGCAGGACCGTGGCCATGACTGCGGCACGCTGCACGCTGGAGTCGGGACCCACGATCGTGACAAAGCCGGCTAGCGCCCCCGCAGCTGCAGCGATGCGCACCCGACGCCCGGCACCCATACGCGCGAGCAGCCACATGATGGCCCCCGTGACGAGGGCGCAGTTCGCCCCGGACACCGCGGTGAGGTGTGTGAGTGAGCTCTCAAGCATTGCCGCGTCAAGATCGTCGGAAACGAGCGAGGTGTCTCCGACGGCGAAACCGGGCACGAGTTCAGCCCCGTCTATTTGTGCCGCCGCTGTGCTCAGCCCGATTCTGAGGCCAGCAGCAACCTCCCCGCTTCTCAGCGCCCAGCGCTCTTGGGGTCCTGCACCGGCCGCTGAGGCCATCGCGAACTCGGTCACTCGCATCGTGTAGGCGGCCGTGTCTCCATTCGATGTTCGAGTCAGCACGCCGGTGACGCTGATCCGGGTTCCCGGGGCCCAGTTCGCCTCCGGTGTTCCGTCGAGAAACAAGAGGAGGGGCACGCTTCCCCTGGCACCCGGCGCTTGAGCACGCACCCAGCTTCGCTGCGCGCCGAATTCCTCCGCTGTACTCTCGGGGAAGCTCACGAGATCCACCTCGAGCGTGATGCGCTCGGAGGCCGCCGCCGCCTGCACGAATGCCGGGTCGTGCCTCCCATGCTCTACCGCGGCGACCCGCCCGCCCAGCAGCACCAGTAGCGCGCAGCCGATCGCCAAAATGAGCCATGTGGATCGCCATCGACCGCCGAACCAAAGCGCCAGAATCAGGAGGGCAGTGCCGGCCGTCGCCACCAGACACATCACCCAGATGGCCACACCGGGGGTGGCGATCATCCAAGCACACACCCCCCAACTCGCAAGCGCCGGCGCGAGCAGCCGCCATCGCCCGGGAGGCGACCCGTCGACGCTTGAGGAATCGCCAGTAGCGATGGTGCGAAGATCGGGGCTCGTCACACGGTCACACGATCTCGAAACCCCTCGAGCGTCTTCACGCCGATACCGGATACTTCGAGAAGTTGTTCGACGGTTCCAAACTGACCGTTCGTGGATCGCCAATCGAGAATGCGCTGCGCGAGGGCTGGCCCGACCCCCGGCAGGGATTCGAGTGCCGCCAAGTCTGCGCTGTTGAGGTTGATGACCGAACCGATCGCGGTGCCGCCCGCTGGTGGAGTGGATCCGCTTGGCCCAGTTGCGGTTACGGACGCGTTCGGCACAATAATCTGCTCACCGTCTTGCACGACTCGCGCCAGGTTCACCCCGGAAAGCACCGCGTCGGGGGTGGCCCCGCCGGCGAGCTCGATGGCGGCCTCCACCCGAGATCCGACAGGAAGCTCCACCACGCCGGGCGCATGCACCTCCCCCACCACGTGCACAAAGATCGGGACACCGGCAGTGAGACCGCCGAGTGACCCCGGACCGTTCGCGGTCGGCGAGTTCGATGACTCAAGGCTCGAGGCCGCGTCCCCCGGCCCCGCAGGCTCGCCAGTGGCCTCCGCAGTCGCAGGGTTGGCCTCGGCAACGTCTTCAGCAACCGGAAGATTCGGGCGCACGAAGACCGAGACGATGGCCACGACGACCGCGAGCGAAAACACCGCGGCGCCGAGCAGCACCGGTACCGACACCGCGCGAAAGATGCGCTCGCGCAACGTCGGGGGTGGGCGCCAATCGATGGGCTCGGGTGGGTCACTCGGGCCCTGGGCGTCGAGGCCGGGGAGACTGAGACCCCATCTCGGGCGGCCCGGCGGAGGCTCGGGTTGCGGGAGGTGATGGACAGCCATGCCCACACGCTAAACGTGGGCTGGCCCCTCCAGCGCCTGGTCACCACGAGCTCTGGAGAACTTCAGGATTTCACACCGATTCACCGAGGTGTGAGCGAGAAGTCACACCCGCGGGGTACCCGCGAGCGCGGCTACCCCGCGGGCTTGGTCGCGATGCTCACGATCTTCGGCACGCGCACGACGACGTTGACGATCTGCCGATCGCCGATCGCTCGCAGCACCGATTCGGAGGCACGTGCCGCGGCTTCCGCATCCGCCTCGCTCACCGATGCGGGCAGCGTGAGCCGATCGCGCACCTTGCCGTCGACCTGCACCACGAGAGTGATCTCGTCCTCGACGAGCAGTGCCGGGTCGGCATTCGGCCACACCTGCAGGGCGACCGTCGGCTGATGCCCGAGCAGCGCCCACATGTCTTCTGCCGCATATGGGGCAAAGAGGGAGAGGATGATCGAGACGGCCTCGGCGGACTCGCGCACGGCCGGGTCGGCGGCGCCAGCCCCCGAGTCGATCGCCTTGCGCGTGACGTTGACCTGATCCATCAGGCGAGCGACCAGCACGTTGAACTTGTAGTGTTCCACGAGCCCGGGCGCGTCCGCCAGCAATCGGTGCGTGTGGCGCCGAAGGGCCAGGTCGCCGGTCGAGACGTCGACACCCAGCTCGGATGTCACGTCGTTGGCGACGCGCCACGCACGAGCGAGGAACTTCGCCGACCCCTGCACCGACACGTCGGCCCAGTCGATGTCGTCTTCCGGCGGGCCGGCGAACGCGAGGGTCACCCGCAGCGCGTCGGCTCCGTGCGCGCTGAGTTCGGAGGCGAACTCGACGAGGTTGCCCTTCGACTTTGACATCTTGGCACCGTCTTGCAGCACCATGCCCTGGTTGAGCAGCGAGGTGAAGGGCTCCTCAAAATCGAGGTACCCCAGATCGAACAGCACCTTGGTGATAAACCGCGAATAGAGCAGATGCAGGATCGCGTGCTCGACACCGCCCGCGTACTGGTCGATCGGGCCCCAGCGCTTCGCCTCGGCCGGGTCAAACGCCTGGGTATTGTCTTGCGCCGAGAGGAACCGGAGGTAGTACCAGGAGCTGTCCACGAACGTGTCCATCGTGTCGGGATCGCGGGTCCAGGTCTCGCCCGTGTCCGGATCCACCACGGTGCCCCACTCGGTTGCCGCACCGAGCGGCGAGCTTCCCTTGGGCTTGAGATCGAGGCCCTCGCTCGAGGGCAGCCGCACCGGCAGCTCGCTCTCGGAAACGGGGCGCATCTCGCCATCAGCCCCGTGCAGGATCGGGATGGGGGTGCCCCAGTAGCGTTGCCGCGAGATCAGCCAGTCGCGCAGTCGGTAGGTCTTCGCGGCACGCCCGGTGCCACGGCGTTCGAGAAGCTCGATCGCTCGCTGAATGGCCTCGGTCTTCGCGAGCCCGTCGAGCTCACCCGAGTTGACGAGGGTGCCGTTGCCCGCGGTCGCGACCCCGCTCTGCGCGGGATCGGGAAGCGACTCTCCGTCTTCGCCACGAACGTCGACGACCACCCGCACCGGCAGGTCGAACCGCAGGGCAAAGTCGAGGTCGCGCTGGTCGTGCGCTGGCACAGCCATGATCGCGCCGTGACCGTAATCGGCCAGGACGTAATCGGATGCCCAGACCGGAATGCGCTCACCCGTGAGTGGGTTCGTCGCGAAGTGGTCGAGGAAGACGCCGGTCTTCTCGCGATCGGCGTTCTGTCGATCGATCTCGGTCTGCTTCTGCGCCTCGGTGAGATATGCCTGAAACTGCATGCGCACCTCGGGGGATGCGCTCGCGGCGAGCTCGGCCGCGAGATCGGAGTCAGGGGCGACGACCATGAAGGTGGCACCGTACAGGGTGTCGGGGCGCGTCGTGAAGACGGGAACCTTCGCCTCGCGGCCCTCGATCTCGAACTCGACCTCCGCACCGATGGAGCGGCCGATCCAGTTGCGCTGCATGTTGAGCACCTTGGTTGGCCACTGGCCCTCAAGCGCATCGAGGTCGTCGAGGAGGCGATCCGCGTAGTCGGTGATGCGGAAGTACCACTGCGTGAGCTTCTTCTTGACGACCTGCGCACCCGATCGCTCGGACGTGCCGTCTGCGAGCACCTGCTCGTTTGCGAGCACCGTCTGGTCTACCGGGTCCCAGTTGACCCAGCTCGCCTTGCGGTACGCGAGCCCCTTTTCGTAGAGCTTCAGGAAGAGCCACTGATTCCACTTGTAGTACTCGGGGTCGCTGGTATGCAGCACCCGGCTCCAGTCGAACGACGGCGCGTAGACGCGAAACGAGGCCTTTTGCTGCGCGATGTTCGCGTAGGTCCACTCGCGCGGATCGACGCCACGCTTGATTGCCGCGTTCTCGGCGGGCAGCCCAAACGAATCCCAGCCGATGGGGTGCAGCACATCGTAGCCGCGCCCCCGCCAGTAGCGCGCCATCACGTCGCCGAAGCAGAACGCCTCGGCGTGACCCATGTGCAGGTCGCCGGACGGGTACGGGAACATGTCGAGCACGTACTTCTTCGGGCGGTCGCTCTCGCCGGCGCTCACCACGAAGGGTTGCATTTCTTCCCACACGGGAAGCCAACGATCCTGGATCGCTTGGAAGTCGTAACCCTCGACTGGCTGCTCGCTCACACACACCTCTGGTTTAGCTCGAAAGAGTGCCTACGATGCGTAGGCAGACATCACTCAAGAATACCGGTGTTTACCGGGCGAGCTTTTCCAGCAGCGGGGCGGCCTTCAGGCGCCGCTCGCGTTCTTCGCTCGCGGGATCGGAATCCGCGGTGATCCCGCCCCCCGCGCCCACGAACGCGGTGACCGAACTCGTACCGAGTCCCCGCAGCTCGATGCTGCGGATCGTCATCGCGAGTTCCGCCTCGCCCCCGGCGATCCACCCGAAGCACCCCGAGTACAGACCCCGCGGCTCGCCTTCGATTTCCGCGAGGAGTTCCACGGCGCGGCGCTTGGGTGCCCCCGTCATCGATCCCCCGGGGAAGCAAGCCGCGATCGCGTCGATCGCGTCAAGCCCCGAACGCAGCCTGCCCGACACAGTGCTCACCAACTGATGCACGTGTGGGTGCGTCTCGACGCGCAAGAAACCGCTGGTGGCCACCGTGTTCGGGTCGCAGATTCGGCTGAGGTCGTTCCGCATGAGATCGACGATCATGAGGTTTTCCGCGCGTTCCTTGGGGTCGGCGGCGAGCTCCGTCGCGAGCGCCGCGTCAGCACGCGCATTCGCGCCCCGGGGCCTCGTGCCCTTGATCGGGTGGGTCGTCACTCTCCCCGCAGACACCGCGAGGAAGCGCTCCGGACTCGCGCTCACGAGCGCGCGCTCCCCCGCGACGATGACCCCGCCGCGCGAACTCGCCCCGCTCAGGCGTAGCTTCAGATAGAGCGACAGTGGATCCTGCCTGCCGTGGACAGTGGCTCGATCGGTGAGGCACAGCACATAGGCGTCGCCGTCGACGATCGCAGCCCGGCACGCCGCGACCTGGTCTCGATACTCGTGCTCGGTTCGCCGCCAGGTCTGTGCTCGGGCTTCCGTGGTCGCAGCAGAACCCGGTGACTCAGTGTGGATCGCGGAACCGGCCGGGCCCGGGAAACTATCGGGCGCATCGGTGTGAGCGGTATCCATCTGTTTTGCCCCAAGCGACGCTCCGTGGCGGTCCAGCCACGACTCCAGTGCGGCCTCGCTCTCACCCGAGAGCTCGGCACGCCCAGTACCGTGATCCAGGATCAGCACCGTGGAGACGGCGAGCGCGAAGCCCGGAACCACATCATCGGGCTGCGGAGTGAGGCCCAGCAGCGCCACCCCGAACTCGTAGCTCAGTGCGGTCACCCATCCGAGGAACTCCGGTGATCGCTCGCCCCGGCCCACTGTCTGCTCGCCGCGCAACATGCGGAGAAACTCGTGCTCTCTTCCTCGCTCCGCACGGCGCACGTCGCTTGCCGAGCCCAGATAGCTTCTGCCAGCGGCCTCGCCGGGTACCTGGGCCTCGCCATCGAGCCAAAACCAGGCGCCGTCGCGGGCGAGGCTGCGCGCAACCAGCGCCACCTCTCTCGGCCACGGCACCTGCCGAGATGTCGCACCTCGCTGCATCACCCCTCCAGCGTAGTGTTGTTCCCGCACCCAACCCGCGGAGGAAATGATGACGGATCAGGATCGATCGGGCCAGTTACTGGCCGCCGATTCATTCCGCGTGCGCGGAATCGGCGCGCGCGCGGAGGTACGCGGCTGGGGTCTGCACGCGGAACGCTTCACACGCACCGCGGCCGACTGCCTGAGCGACTCCACCGAACGCGCCTGGCTCACGGAATCCCTGCCGGGCTTTCTTGCGCAGGCACGCGCCGACATTGCCGCGTTTGGCGAGGGCTTCCCCCGGCTCGAACTCTGGCGACTGCCCAACGGTGTGCTCACCCTCAATACTGCCGTGCGCCCCCTGCCACGACTCACGACCCACCTGAGTTATCGCACCGCGCGCGGCTTCACGCTCACTCACCCGAGGCGAAAAGGTCCGAACATCGAGCGCCTGATGGATCTGAACAAGGAGCTTGGTGCCGAGGCGTTGTTGCTCGATGCGCACGGCAATGTTTGCGAGGGCGCCACCACGAGCATCCTGTGGTGGGAGGGCGACACCCTGTGCCGCGTGGCGGATCAGGAGCGTGTGTGGTCAGTCACCGAGCGACTCGTGACCGAGATCGCGCTGGGCACGGGCACGGAGGTCGCATCACGCGACCTCCCGGCCACCGAGCTTCGCCTGCACGAGGTTTGGGCGGTGAACGCGCTGCACGGTGTTCGGCCAGTGCTCGTGGTCGACGACGTGCCGCTGCCTCAGCCGAACGCGGAGCGGCTTCTGGCCTACCGCCGTGCCCTCGATCTGCGCTGGTCCCCAATCACTGCGGCGTAGGACGCATCAGCTCTCCGCCGTGATGCCTGCGTCACGCAAGCGAACCGCCTGCGTTACGCCAGCGACCCGCTACCGAGGAGTCGCAATTCCACCAGCAGTCTCTCCGGGGTCGTGGAATTGCGACCTCTCGATGGGATCCTCCACCAGCAAGTGCTGCGCGTGACCCAGGGCACTGCGCCCAGGCACCCAGGCAAACCCTACGCAAGAGAGAGCCGAGTGGCCCGAATCTCGGGCGGCACCTCGGTGTGGGTGATGAGAATCACTGCTCGATTGTCTGGCACCGCGCCCAGTAGGTCAAGCAGCAGCCGATCGGCACGCTCGCGGTCGACGCCCGCGGTCGGCTCATCGAGGATCACCACGGGGAAGTCGGCGAGGATCGCGCGGGCCAGGGCGATGCGCTGGGCCTGCCCCCCCGAGACGAGTGCACCTCGCTCGCCCACCGGGGCTCCGAGCCCCCCGCGCTCACTCGCCCATTCGGCGAGGCCGACCTGCGCCAGGGCACCCATGAGTTCCTCGTCGGTCGCCGTATCTTTCGCGAAGAGGAGATTTTGCCGCAGATCGGCATCAAACAGGTGCGGGGATTGCTCACACAGGCCCACAACTCCTCGGATCTCGGCTCCCCGCAGGCGTCTCGCCTCGAGACCCGCCACCCGGTAACTCCCTCGGTACTCGAGCAGGCGCACGAGCGCGAGCGCGAGTGAGCTCTTGCCGGCTCCGCTCGGGCCGGTGACGATCAAGGTCTCACCGGCGCGCAGGTCAAAGGAGACATCACGCACCGCCGGGCTGACTGCCCCGGGATGACCCACCTCAAGGTCGCGAACTTCAAGCAGGGGGCGCGTCACCACCGCGACTGTCGCCTGGCTAGCACCAGTCGAGGGGGCGGAAGGTGCCGACAGCGCTGCGGGGAGAGCTTCCCCTAACAGCGACAGCGGATCTGGCGGATCGATTGGCAACTCAGCCGGCAGGGCCGCTTCGGTAAGCTGCGCCACTCGTGCCGCGCTCGAAGCAACGGTGCGCCGTGCGACGAGCGCCTGGGGCACCTGGGCGAAGACCTCAAAGACCGCCGCCGGAACAATCACCGCGGCGGCGAACAGCGGCGCAGAGAGGCCCTCGCCCAGGCTCGGGGCGAGCGCGAGCAGGATCATCAGAGTGGCGGCGCCCGAGGCAAGCGCCAGCAACGCGCCGGTGACCCCCGCCGCACGGGAGCGACCGAGCTGGATCCGAGCCAGCCGGCGCTCCGTACTCGCGATCCGCTCACGCTGCGTCGACAGCGCACCGTAGGCCACAAGTTCGGACGCCGATTCGAACCGCTCAAGCAGGGCGTCGGTGAGCGCTGCCCGTGCCTCCGAGAGCTCCCGATCACTCGCACCGGCGATGCGGCGAGCGAGCCACGCGGCGAGCACGCCGGAGACGAGGAGCGACACAGCGAGAACGAGCGAGGCGGGTGGCGTTACCAGTGCGAGCACGGCGAGGCTGAGTGTCAGGATGATGCCACTGACGATGAGCGGCTGCCTGACGCGGAGCGGGTGATCCTGCAGCTGATCCACATCATCGACGAACGCGGCGAGCACCTCGCCGCGACGGTGTGACTCGATGGCACCGGGCACGCGAGGAATCAGCGCCCCGAAGGTGTCACTGCGCAGCTCAGAAAGTTGGGCCAGTGCGGCATCGTGGCTCGCGAGACGCTCCGCGTAGCGAAACGCCGCGCGGCCGATGGCGAAGGCGCGTACCCCCACAATGGCGAACGTGAGGAAGAGGATCGGCGGCTGCTCCCCCGCCCGAACGATCAGCCACATGCTCAGCGCGAGCAGGCCCACGACGCTCGCATCGGCGAGCGCGCCGAACACGATTCCCGCGATCGACCGACGCCAGGGTGGTGTCGCCAGGCGCAGCACCCGGGCGACGTTGGCTGGCTCTGTGATCATGCCGGTACCCCCACGCGAACCACCCGATCCGCGGCCTCGATGAGTGCCGGGCGATGGCTCACGACGAGCACGGCCCGACCGGCACGCGCCTCAGCCTGCAGCGCCGCACACACGAGCGTCTCGCTGGCCGCGTCGAGCGCCGAGCTTGGCTCGTCCAGCACGATCGCCCCGGCGTCGGTCGTCCACGCGCGGTACAGAGCGCGCGCGATGGCTACGCGCTGCGCCTGCCCCCATGAAAGCCCGGCGCCCTTCGCACCCAGGACCTGTGACGGGTCGATGTCGCCGAGGCCCACCGTTTCGAGCGCTCGCGTGACGAGGGGCGGATCCGCTTTCTGCGCGCCGAGGGCCACGTTCTCGGCGACCGTGCCCTGCAGGAGGCCCGGTCGTTGCCCCGACCATGCCACCGTGTTGGGTCGAGTGATCGTGCCGACCGCGGGAGACACGAAGCCCAAGAGCGCCGACACGAGCGTCGACTTGCCCGCTCCGGATGGCCCGGCGAGCGCCACCATTTCCCCCGGGTCGACCGAAAAGCTCACCGGGCCAGCCACCTCACGCTCGTCGCGGCGAACGGAGACCGAGTCGAAGCGGATGCCCTGGGCCGCGCCGGGCATTGGTACTGCTTCCGCCGGTGCTTCGATGATGTCGAACACCGCCTGGGCCGCCGCGAGGCCCTCGGTTGACGAGTGAAAGGCGGCGCCGACCTGCCGAATCGGGATGAACACCTCGGGCAAGAGCAGGAGCACGAAGAGCCCCAGCGCGAGCGGGAATTCGCCCGTCACGAGCCGCGTGCCGACCGTCACCGCCACCAGTGCGATCGAGAAGGTGCCCGCGAGATCGAGCACGAACCCCGACAGGAAGGTCACCCGCAGCACCTGCATCGTGCGGGTGCGGTACTCCCCCGTTTCGCGGGCGATCCGCTCAAATTGCCGCTGCTCGCGCCGGAAGATCTTCAGCGTCGAGAGACCCTCGACGACATCAAGGAAAGAACGTGACAGGTGCTCGAGCTGCTGCCATTGCCGCTCCTGCACCGCGCGCGTCGCCAGGCCGATGAGGATCATGAAGAGCGGGATCACGGGGAACACGATCAGGACCGTGACACCGCTCAGGGGGTCTGCGAGCAGCACCGCGAGCACGAGAAACGGGGTCGCGCACGCGGTGAGAATCAGCTGCGGGAGATACGCGGAGAAGTATCCATCGAGCGCGTCGAGGCCGCGCCCCAGCGCGGTTGCCGGGCCCACATCGGCCCTGCTGCCAAGCCACTCAGGCGAGCGCCGATCGATCGCATCGAGGGCGGCTGCGCGCAGCTGCGACTTGGCGCGCACGGCCCCGCGCGCGGCCACGACCTCCATGCCCCACGTGGCGAGTGACCGCGCGACGAGTGCGACCGCCGCTCCCGCCAGGAGTAGGGGAAGCGACTCGGGCCCGAGCGCGCCCTCTGCCACGCGGCCGGAGGCCCCGCCCGCGCCGCCGAGAACCGGGAGCACGAGCGTGGCGATGGCGTTCGCGAGCAACCAGCACCAGGCAATCACCGCGGCGGTGCGCACCACACCGAGGAGCCCCCCGATACCGAGAACTGTGCGCGCAGCTCGTGCGTAGCGCAGCAGTCTCGGGTCGAGGGGCTTCACGGTGTAACTGTATCGATGTGGAAGGTGCGCGCTGGCTGAGAGCCCGGGGCGCTCAGTGCGCGCCGACGAGCTCGTCGCTGGGAATGTGGGTGCGCGAGATCCGCTTCCGGAATACCCAGTACGTCCACGCCTGATAGGCGAGCACCAACGGGAGCGTGAACACGGCCACCCAGGTCATGAGTTCGAGCGTCATCTGCGAACTCGCGGCGCCCTCAATGGTCATCGAGTACGCGGGGTCGGTGCTCGAGATCATGACGTACGGGAACAGCGCCATGAAGATGGCCAGCAGCGCGAACGCGATCGTGAGGGTATTGAACGTAAACGCCCAGCCCTCGCGCGCCCGCAGATTGAGGAGGATTCCGGCAACCAGCGAGACCGCGGCGAGCCCCGCGAGCACGATCACAAGCAGCGCGTTCTCGTCTCCCAGATGCTGCACGACGGTCCACGCGACGAACGCCGCAGCCACCACGAGCGTGACCAGCCCGACCTTGGTGGCAAGCGACCGCGCGCGCACCCGAATGTCGCCCTCGGTCTTCAGCGCGATGAAAACCAGCCCGTGCGTAAAGCACAGGAGCAGCAGAGTGAGGCCGCCGAGGAGCCCGTAGGGGTTCAGCAACGTGAGCAGCGTCCCCGTGAAGATCCACCCACCGCCCTCGAGCGGCTCGATCGGCACGCCCTGAATAAGGTTGGCGAAGGCGGTACCCCAGAGCAGCGGCGGCAGGAGCGAGCCCCAGAAGATGAACTGGTCGAACCAGCGAGTCCACTGTGTGCCCTTGCCCTGGTGCCGGAATTCGAACGACACCCCCCGCAGAATGAGGGCAACGAGGATGAGGAGCAGCGCGAGGTAGAAGCCGGAGAACATCGTCGCGTACCACTCGGGAAACGCCGCGAAGAGGCAGGCGCCCGCGACGATCAGCCAGGTCTCGTTGAGATCCCACACCGGGCCGATCGTGTTGATGATGACGCGGCGATCGACGTTGTCTTTCCCGAGAAATGGCAGCGCCATGCCGACGCCGAAATCGAAGCCGTCGAGAATGAAGTAGCCGACGAGGAGGACCCCGACGATCAAAAACCAGACTGTGGTGAGTTCCATGTTTTCAGCCTCCTAGTAGACCGTCGCGAGCTGCGTGTGGTCGACGTCGCCGCCGCCCTCGCCAGCTCTGTCGGTCGTGTCGATTTCGGGCGGGCCTGCTTGCGCGGCCTTCACGATGAGCTTGAATTCCACGACCGCGAGCGCGCCATACACGACGGTAAACACGATGAGCGAGACGAGCACCGCCCACCCGGGCACCCCGGGCGACACCGCCGACTCGGTCGTCATCACCCCGAACACGATCCACGGCTGGCGACCCATTTCGGTGAAGATCCACCCCACGAGCGAGGCCAGCATCGGAATGGGCGCGGTCCACACGGCCACCCTCCACGCCCACTGGGGCACGCTGCGGTTCTTGCGCGTGATCCACAGCCCCACCACCGAGACGAGGGTGGCGAGGGCCCCGAGGCCGATCATCCAGCGGAACGCCCAGTACGTCACCCAAATGATCGGGGTGAACGAACCATCGCTCGGGCAGGTGAGGGCGGTCCCGGCGGCGCCACAGTACAGCTCGGTGTACTCGGCCTGCAGGTTATTGATGCCCTCGACCGTGCCGTTGAACGTGTTGGTCGAGAGAAACGAGAGAAGGTACGGGATCCGCACCGAGAAGATCTCGTGCAGTCCGTCCGGGGTGCCGAGGCTGAAGATCGAGAACGAGGCATCGGCCCCGGTCGCGTTCTCGTACAGGGCCTCCGCAGCGGCCATCTTCATCGGCTGCGTCTCGGTCATGACGAGACCCAGCGAGTGGCCGGAGAGCGAGACACCGGCGAAACCAACGATGTTGGCCCACATGCCGAAGCGCAGGCTGGTGCGCATCTCGTCGACGAACTGGTTACGCGAGAGGTGCCAGGCGGCGACCGCGACCATCACGGTGGCCGCGAACATGAGCGAGGCGAAGAGCGTGTGTGGGAACTGGGTGAGTGCGACCGGGTTCATGAGCACCGCACCGATGTCGGTGAGCTCGGCCCGTCCGCGTTCCTCGTTCAGCTGGTAGCCCACCGGGTTCTGCATGAAGGCGTTCGCGGCGAGAATGAAGTAGGCGGAGGCGGCGGAGCCGATCCACACGAACCAGATCGTGAGGAGGTGAATCTTCTTCGGCAGCCTGTCCCATCCGAAGATCCACAACCCGATGAAGGTGGCTTCGAAGAAGAACGCGATGAGACCCTCCATCGCGAGCGGGGCACCGAAGATGTCTCCCACGAAGCGGGAGTAGTTCGACCAGTTCATGCCGAACTGGAACTCCTGCACGATGCCGGTGACCACACCCATCGCGAAGTTGATCAGAAAGATCTTGCCGTAGAGCTTGGTGAGGCGAAGGTATTTCACCTTCCCCGTGCGCACCCATGCGGTCTGCAAGATGGCCACGAGCAGTGCCAGGCCGATGGTGAGTGGAACAAACAGGAAGTGATACAGCGTCGTGAGCCCGAACTGCCAGCGAGCGAGCGTCAACGCATCCAAGAATTCGTTCACGAGTTCTCCAGAATGCCGAGCGCGCCCACTGCGGGTCGCACTCCCGTAGTGAGTTCCGTCAAAGGATGGTGATGCCTCCCGGACCTACCGGCCAATGGCCAGTCAACCTCAACTCTAGCGATTCTGTGAATCTCCTGCGAATTCATCTTGATGTCGAGCGATAAATCTCTCGACATGAAGCGAAACTTGGGTGGCAGGCTGCCCCACCTAGACTGGTGGGGTGACGGAACTCAGGCGACCCGACAGCAGACCCAGATTTGCGGCAAGGGTCGACGACTGGATCCACCGGCGACGCGAGAAACGAGCGCTCGCGAGCGGCAAGACCCCGGGAATCATTCCGTACATCAGCTACGGCTCGACGACCTGGGTGCGCGTCATCGGGCGGGTACTCTACCTCGCTCCCGAACCGAAGAAGACCGGCCGTGGGTCGCGGGTGGCCGAGGTGCAGCGGGTGCGCGGATGGCGCAGCTTCGCGAGCCTGCACGTGCCGTTCACACCGGTGCAGGTGCACATCGACGGCAAGCCGGTTGCCGAGATCGTGTCCGATCGCGGGGGTGTGCTCGATTCGATCGTGCAGGTCACGCTGTCGCCCGGCTGGCACACCATCAGCCTGCGCACCGAGCATGGTGAGCCTGCCAATGCTCCCGTCTACATCGTGGATCCCCAGGCGCGTTTTGGAATCATCAGCGATGTGGATGACACGATCCTCAACACAGCCCTCCCCAAGCCCTTTGTCGCGGCGTGGAACAGTTTCGTGCTTGACGAACAAGCTCGCACCTCGACTCCCGGTATGCCGGTGCTCTACGACCACCTCATCGCCCAGCATCCCGGCTCCCCCGTGCTCTACCTCTCGACCGGAGCCTGGAACGTGGCTCCCGCACTCAGCCGCTTCCTTGAGCGCAACCTCTACCCCATGGGGCCGCTCCTCTTGACCGACTGGGGCCCCACCCACGACCGGTGGTTTCGCAGCGGAAAAGAGCACAAGCAGCGCGAGCTCATCCGGTTGGCCAGCGACTTCCCAGAGATTAAATGGGTGCTCTTTGGCGATGACGGTCAGCACGACGAGTCGCTCTACCACGAGTTCTCCTCGGCACACCCGGATCACGTTGCCGCGGTGGCGATCCGCCAGCTTTCGACCGGCCAAGCCGTGCTCGCCGGCGGTCGCTCGAAGGCGCGCCTGCACCGAAGCGTGAGTGGAGTTCCCTGGGTGTACGGCCCCGACGGCGCGACCCTGCGCGAGGAGCTGATTCGACTGGGCCTGTTGTGACCGCACCCATCACCAGGCCGTGGCGGCGGTTCGAGCGGCGAATGACCGGTCGATTCACCGTGTCGCGCCGGGCGCCGCTGCTGCAGGTGGGCAAGGCCGCGGCCGCGGCGATCCTCACCTGGTTCGTGTGCCTCTGGGTGTTTCCCGAGCAGCTACCCATTTTCGGCGCAATCGCCGCGCTGCTTTCGGTGCAAGAGAGTGTGGATCAATCGCTCACGCGAGGCATCGAGCGCGTCGTCGGCGTGTTGCTCGGGGTGAGCGTCGCTTTGGGCGCAGGTGCGCTCTTCGGGCCGCAGACGTGGCTGTTCCTCGCCGCGATCATCGTGTCGATGGCGCTCGGGTGGCTCTTGCGCATGACGAATTCCTCGACGAATCAGATCGCCATTTCTGCGCTCCTCATGATCGCGCTCGGCGGTCTGTCGCTCGGGTACGGGTTCGAACGGCTCGTCGAGACCGCGATCGGGGCGGGGATCGGCATCACCATCAACGCCCTCGTGGTGGCCCCGGTGCGCACGACCCCCGTGCACGTCGCGATCGGCGACCTCACCCGGCACGCCGCGCAGGCGCTTAGGCGCCTCTCCGAGGCGTTGGAAGAACCCCGCGAGCGCGAGTGGATCGACCGCATGATGCGAGATGCTCGGCGCTTACAGGGCGAGCGCGATGACGTGCACCAGCTTCTCCGAAGCGCCCGGGAAAGCCTCCGGCTGAACCCCCGCGGGCCGAGATACCGGGCCATTCTCGGCGAGGACGACGAGATGTTCGACCGGCTTCAGCCAATAGTGACGCAGGTCGTGGGGATGACCCGCGCACTCTCAGACAACTACGGGAAGGCACTCGTCGACGTGCCACAGGTGCGCGGCCTAGCGGTGGAGCTGCGCCGCGCCGCGCACGACCTGGAGCGGCTCGTTCGGCCGGGCATCGAGCAGCAGGTGGGCACGGAGCCGCAAGTGGGGACGGAACCGCCAGCGCTCACCGCGCCCTATGTCATCGCGCAGCCCCACCCGGTGTACTGGCAGTTGATTGGTTCACTCATGGAGGATCTGCGGCGCGTGCGTGGGCGCATCACCGGCGATATCGACTAGCTTCTCTCGTTCGGATCATCGAACCGGGAACATGAAAGCGGGGAAAGGCAACTGCCCTTCCCCGCTTTCAGTGCGCCTGACTACTGCTGAAGCACAGCCTGCACGTCAAGGGTGATGGTGACATCGCTGCCGAGCAGGAGCCCGCCGGTCTCCAGCGGAGCGTTCCACTGAATGCCGAAGTCTTCGCGCTTGACCTTCGTCGTGGCGGTGAAGCCGGCCTTGTAGTTGCCGTACCCATCCTGACCGAAGCCGCCGAATTCAAAGTCAAAGGTGACCGGCTTGGTCACGCCGCGGAGGGTAAGGTCGCCGTCGACGAGGAAGTTGCCACCCTCTTCGCGGATCCCGGTGCTCGCGAAGGTGAACTGGGGGAACTCTTCTGCGGCGAAGAAGTCGCCCGTACGCAGGTGGCCATCGCGATCCGCCTGGTTGGTGTTGATCGAGGCGACCTCCACGGTGGCCTCAACCTTCGAGTCGAGGGGGTTTTCGGCGGTCACAAACGTGCCCGCGAACTGCTCGAACTTGCCCTTGACCTTGCTGATTGCGAGATGACGAACCGAGAAGCCGACCTCAGTGTGCGTGGGGTCGATGACCCAGGTGCCGACGCGGTAGCCAGGGATCTGATCTGCGGTTATGGTCATGGGGTGTCCTCCAGGTCTCAAGATATTGAATTATTGACGTTTCAACTAAAAAGAGAGTAACAAGAAGCGCACGACCAGGTCAAGTATTCACTTGAATATTTATTTCGAGTTCGTCGCTCGTCTACCTGGGGCGTCGTTTTGCGGCTTCCCGGGCCTGCTGGGCGGTGGAGTCATCAATCATTTGCGGTTCGAAACCGCCATACCGCGCTCGTGCAGCTGTGGCGATGAGGAAGTCCGAGATCGCGGGGTTCTTGGGCAACAGCGAGCCGTGCAGGTAGCTGCCGATGACGTTGTGTGAGCGCGCGCCCTCGACCCCGTCGCGGGGGTTATTCCCGGCCCCGCGCGTCACGCGGCCGAGCGGACGCGATCCTGGCCCGAGCACCGTGTCGCCACTGTGATTCTCGTAGCCGATGACCTCACCGAACTCGTCACTTTCGACCACAATGTTGCCGATCATCCGGGTATCACCGCCGCGCGTCTCAACGTCAAGCACCCCGATGCCCGTCAGCTCCTCGCCGGTGTGAGTGACGAACCGGTGACCGAAGAGCTGGTACAGCCCGCAGATCATGAGCATGGGCACGCCGTCCGACGCCAAGTGGCGCAGCTCCTCCCCCTTCGACACGAGGTCGAGCGCGACCCGGCCCTGGCCGGAATCCTGGCCGCCACCGCCCACCACGATGTCGACTTGCGACGGCAAGGGATCGCCGGGGTTCACGTCAACCACGAGGGGAAAGAATCCGTGCGCACGGGCGCGCCGGGTGAGCGCGAGAACGTTGCCGCGATCCCCGTAAATATTCATATCGCGCGGGTACAGCGACACAATGACGAGCTCTCGCTCACCGGGCATTTCGGCCGCCCTCTCGTCAAGCGTCACCAGATCTCCTCCACCTTCGTCAGGGTAGCGAGCTCCTTCCGGAGCGCGAGCATGGCGGTGTACGTGCAGTAGATGCGCCGAGGCTGGCCCATGGTGCGCCGCCGAAACCCGGCGAGCGCTCGCTGCGGATCCTCCTCCACCTGCCCGACGTTCACATCGTCGTGTTCAAGCCGGAGCGCCATATCCCAAGCACGTGTGCCGGAGACTGTGTCGACCCCGGTCTCCGCCAGCGTGCCAAAGTCGACATCCCACAGCCACGACATGTCACGGCCATCCGCATACTGGTCGTTAATGGCGATCATCGAGGCGACTCCCGCAGCGGGAAACGAGGCCAGTGCGAGCCGAAATCCCGCGGGATTCTTCACGAGCACCAGCTCGAGGGTGTGGCCGTCGAGTTCCAGCTGCTCCCCACGGCCAAAGGCCGGGCGAACGTTTGCGAGCGAGGCGAGCAGTTCTCCCGTGCTCGCGTGTACCTCCAGCGCGTCAGACTGCTGCTTGACTCCCCCGGCCAGCACGAGCCGCACCGTGGCGAGGGCCGCCGCCGCGTTAAACGTGTTGTAGAGCCCCTCAAGCTTCAACCCGGTGTGATGATCCACACCGTCGATGCGGAAGGTCGCCTCGTGATCGCCCACCCGGGTGAGTGTGACATCCGCGTCGGACCTTGCGGCCTCGTCGACGCGCACGGGGGCCGCCGTGCCGCGATGAAAGTCGTCGTCGCTCGGGAACATCGCCCTGAGGTCGCTGGAAAGCCCGAACGAGCGCACCTCGAGTCGATCAGCCTGACTCGCTCCCGTCTGCTCGAGCAACGGATCTTCGCGGTTAACCACCAACCCGTCGGTCGTGGCTTCGGCAATGCGCTGCAGCAACTTGGCGGTCGCATCGATCTCGCCGAATCGGTCGAGTTGATCGCGCAGCACGTTGAGCAGCAGCGTGAAGCGCGGTTTCACCCGGGCAATGAAGTGGATCGCGTGCGCCTCGTCGAGCTCGAGCACGGCGATGTCAGCGTCGAGCCGACCCGCGAGGGAGCACTCCTGCACCGCCGCGGCGATCACCCCGCGCGAGAAGTTTGAGCCGGTCTTGTTGGTGAAGACGCGAAGCCCCTGCGATTCGAGGATCTCGACGATCATCTTGGTGGTCGTCGTCTTCCCGTTCGTGCCGCTCACTGCCACCACCCCGTAGGGCAAACGACCGAGCACACGAGCGAGGAAGCCCGGGTCGAACTTTTCGATCACGAGACCGGGGAGCGCCGATCCACCGCCGCGCAGACGCGCGACCTGTCGCACCGACTTGCCGATCACAGCCGAAAGCACATCACGCATGAGACCAGCGTAGTGAACTAGTGCGCACGCTGGCAGCCTGCACACCAGTAGAGCTTGCGGTTCGCCATGTCTTCGAGGGTGATCGATGCCCCGCATCGCTTGCACGGGGTTCCCTCCAGCTTGTACACCCAGTGCCGCTCGTCGCGATCGTGCAGCGCGCGCTGGTAGGCCTCGCCCTCGAGCCCGTCGATGGTGATCATTTGACCGACCGTGATGCCGATCTCGAGCAGGTGCGCCCAGTCGTCCCACAGCTCGCCGAGCACGCGCTCGCTCAGCGATGACGCAGGGGTATGTGGGTCCAGCTCGGCTCGGAAGAGAAGCTCCGCGCGGTACACATTCCCGATGCCCGCGATCACCGACTGATCCATGAGCACAAGGCCGATCGGGGTGCGCCGCTTGCGGGCCCGCGCGATAAACCGGGCGCGCTCGGCGGCGGTGTTCGCGTTCGCGGGGTCGGGGCCGAGGCGGTCGAGCACCGCGGCGACGCCTTCGGGCGGCAGAACTTCGCATGCCGTGGGGCCCCGCAGATCGGCGCAGACCCGTTCATTCAGCAGTCGCACGCGCACCTGCCCCACCGGTTCAGGCGGAAACGACTCCGCCGCTCGGCCCGCGCGATCGTGCTCGGCCATGCGCACGCGGGTGCGGCGCGGTGCCCCAATCGAGGTCACCGAGTCCTCACCCTCGGCATCGACCGGCACGCTGGCAGCGGCTCCAGGCTGGCCCGGCGCGGATCCGGCCATGCCCGTCTGGCCAAGCTTCGTGCGCCCGGACGGACGGGCGTGCAGTTGGATGCGCGGATCCACCGCCACCTCGCCCGCGAAATCCCAGGCGCCGTAGATCCCGAGGTGCACGCGCAACCAGTCGCGCTCCTCAAACTCGAGAAACATCTGCTTACCCACCGCGCGCGCGTCGGTCATTTCGCGACCGCTCAGGAGCGCCGCTCCCAGCGAGAACCGACCCTGCGGGCTCGACACCTCGGGGGCAGTGCCGACGAAGTTCACGCCGAACTGCCGCGCGATGCGGTGGACGGAGTGTCCCTCAGGCACACCGACCTCCCTGAGCGCACATTACAGTGAATCCACCTGCTTGCCCGCGATCGCTCCCGTGCGCTCGTACTCTGCGAGCTGGGCGATGCGGCGCACGTGACGCTCGTCACCCGAGAATGGCGTCGAGACAAAGGTTTCGATGAAGCGGATCGCGTCCTCGACCGGGTGCTGACGAGCGCCGATCGAGATCACGTTCGCATTGTTGTGCTCACGAGCGAGGGCCGCGGTGGACTCATTCCACACCAGTGCCGCGCGGATCCCGGCGACCTTGTTCGCCGCCATCTGCTCACCGTTGCCCGAGCCGCCAAAGACCACGCCGAGCGCCTCGACGCCCGCGCGTTCGTCTCGCGCGACGCCCAGGGCCGCGTTGATGCAAAACGAGGGATAGTCGTCGAGCGCGTCATAGTGTGTCGGCCCGTGATCGATGACCTCGTGGCCAAGCCCGCGCAGGTGATCTTGCAGGTGCTGGCTGAATTCAAGCCCAGCGTGGTCGGTGGCAATGTGGATGCGCATGCGTGCTGCCCTCTCGTGCGGTCGTACTGATCAGTTGAACTGCGGGCCGACCTCGCGGCCACGCTTCAGCTCGAAAAACCCGGGAATGCTTGCCGCAGCGCGCACGCCGTCCCAGAGCGTCAGCGCATCCTCGCCGTGCGGCGCCGGGCTGATCACGGGGCCGAAAAACGCGATGCCGTCGATCGCGATGATCGGGATGCCCACGCCGGGGCCCACCAGCTCAATGCCCCGCCTCGTGCTCGCAACCAGCTCCGCTTCGTGCTCGCCAGAATCAGCAGCGACCGAAAGCTCTGCTGGCAGACCAGCCTCGGCGAGCGACTCAGCGATCACCGCATCCACGTCCGTGCGTTCCGCCGGATGCAAGCGGTTCCCAAGCGCCGTGTACAGGTCGGCGATGGCCCGCCCCCCGTGAGAGGCGCGCGCCGCGGTAAGCACCTGGCCCATGCGGTGCCCCTGACGCTGTCCCTCGGCATGATCACCCGCATCGCTTCCTTCGTTCAACACCGCGAGGCTGAACGGGTTCCACTCCACCTCGAATCCGCGAAGTTCGGCGACTTCGCTGACCCAGCGACTCGTGATCCAGGTCCACGGGCAAATCGGATCGAACCAGAATTGGACTGCGGGAGTGGCGCGTTCGGTCATACCTCAAGTGTAGTCAGCTTGCGGGAATAGGCTGGGTGGTGACGGTGTCCGCGCAGCGGACTGATCCACCAGAAAATGCGAGGAGCATCGTGCCCGGAGAAAACCTCACCCGCGCTGAAGCGATCGAACGCGCAAGCGTCGTGACCACCCACAGCTATGAGATCGACCTCGACCTCACCACCGGCGCTGAACACTTCCGTGTGGTCACCACGGTGAAGTTCTCGGCGACACCCGGGGCGAGCACGTTCATCGACCTCATCGCGGCGAAGGTTCTCAGCATCACGCTGAACGGCGAGGAGCTCGATCCCGAGTCGAGCTACGCCGAATCGCGGATCGCGCTTCCCGCCCTCGCTGCCGAAAACACCCTGCGCATCGAGAGCGACCAGCGCTATATGAACACGGGCGAGGGTCTGCATCGCTTCGTCGATCCCGCCGATGGCGAGGTCTACCTGTACTCCCAGTTTGAGGTGCCCGATTCCCGGCGCATGTTTGCCGTGTTCGAGCAGCCCGACCTGAAGGCGACGTTCACCTTCCGTGTCACCGCGCCCGCCCGGTGGCAGGTCATCAGCAACCAGCCGACACCAAACCAGACGCCAGCCGGGGAGCGCGACGGCGAAGCGATCGCAACGTGGGCGTTCGAGCCCACCCCGGTCATGTCGAGCTACATCACCGCGCTCATCGCGGGGCCCTACCGTGTGGTGCGATCCGAATTGACGAGCCGCGACGGCCGCATCATCCCGCTCGGCGTCTTCTGCCGAGAGTCACTGAGCGAGTTTCTCGATGCCGACTACCTCTTCGAGAAGACCCGCGAGGGGTTCGCGTTCTTCGAAGAGCAGTTCGACTACCCCTACCCGTTCGACAAGTACGACCAGATCTTCGCGCCCGAGTACAACATGGGCGCGATGGAGAATGCCGGCGCGGTGACGTTCACCGAAGCGTACGTGTTTCGCAGCAAGGTCACTGACGCGATGCGGGAGCGTCGGGTCGTGACGATCCTGCACGAGCTCGCCCATATGTGGTTCGGCGATCTCGTAACGATGCGCTGGTGGAATGACCTGTGGCTGAACGAATCGTTCGCGGAATACATGTCGACCCTCGGTGTCGCTGAGGCGACCGAGTGGACGGACTGCTGGACGACCTTCGCGGCGAGCGAGAAGTCGTGGGCGTACCGGCAAGATCAGCTCCCCTCGACCCACCCGATCGTCGCCGAAATTCGCGATCTCGAAGATGTGCTCGTCAATTTTGACGGGATCACCTACGCGAAGGGCGCATCGGTGCTCAAGCAGATGGTCGCGTGGGTGGGTCGCGAGCCTTTCATGCGAGGCGTTCACGACTACTTCGTGAAGCACCATCACGCAAACACCGAGTTGCCTGACTTGCTCACCGAGCTGGAGGCGCAGAGCGGCAGAGACCTGGGCAACTGGTCGACACTGTGGCTCGAGACAGCTGGGGTCAACACCCTGCGTCCGGTGTGCGAGGTCGACGAGTCCGGAGCGTACTTGTCGTTCGCCATCGAGCAAACCGCCATCGAGCAATACCCCACCCTGCGGCCGCACCGAATTGCGATTGGGTTGTACTCGCGCGGCGTTGACGGTGCGCTCACGCGAGTGCACCGCATCGAAACGGATGTCGATGGTGCGCTCACCCAGGTGCCCGAGCTCATTGGCATCACCAGGCCAGACTTGCTGCTGCTCAACGATGATGATCTGACCTACGCGAAGATCCGTCTGGATGAGTCCTCGCTCGCGACCGCCTTGAACGGCATCGGGAACATTACCGATTCCCTCGCTCGGGCCCTCGTCTGGGGAACGCTCTGGGACGCGACTCGCGACGGCGAATTCGCGGCATCGCGCTTTGTCGATGTCGTGCTGCGTCACATCTCTGCGGAGACGCAGTCCACCACGCTCCGCACGCTCATCGGCCAACTGCTGCTGGCGGCCGCGAGCTATGTGGCTCCGGAGCGACGCGCGGCGACGCTCGAGCGCGTCGCCGACGCGATGTGGCAGCTCGCAGTAGATGCCGAGCCGGGCTCGGATCGGCAGTTCCAATTTGTGCGCGCCTTCGCGCAGCTGGCATCCACCAGCGAGCAGCTTGACACCGTGCTTGCGCTGCTCGATGAACGCGCGCCGCTGGATGGCCTCGATATCGACACCGACCTGGGGTGGGAGTTGCTCATCTCCCTCGCGGCCGGTGGGCGTGCGACATCTGAGGAAATCGAAACCGCGCTCGCCGAGGACCGCACCGCGACCGGGCAGCAGTCGGCCGCACACGCCCGCGCGGCCCTCCCGACGGCTGAGGCCAAGACTGCGGCCTGGGATTCGGTCTTCCAAGCTGCCGATTTGCCGAACGCGATTGTGCGGGCAACCGGACTCGGGCTGCTGCGCACCCACGACCTGTCCCTGCTCGTGCCGTTCATCGACCGGTACTTTGATTCGTTGCTCGAGATCTGGCATTCGCGCAGCTACGCGATCGCTGAGGAAATCATCGAGGGCTTCTACCCGTCGCCGCTCGCGTCCGATCCGCTCCGGGCGGCAAGCCAGCTCTGGCTTGAGCAGCATCCTGAGGCTCCCGCAGCCCTGCGCAGGCTTGTGACTGAGCATGTGGCCGGGGTGGATCGAGCCCTGGCAGCGCAGGCCGCCGATGCGAGGCTCGCCGATGGCTGAGTTTTGGGCCGCGGTCAGCGGATTCTTCATCACCTACCGGGTGCCATTCACCGTGGCACTCATCGTCGTGGGGGCGCTCATCGCGAATTGGGTGCTGCGACGCGTGCTTGATCGCAGCGTCAGCCACGTCGTGCGCGGTGTGAAGCGTTCGCAAGACGTCGAATCCACCCAAGAGCTGCAGGCCACCCCGCACATGAACGCGCGGGCCGTGCAGCGCACCCGCACCCTCGGCACGGTCGGTCGTCACGTCATCTCCTGGACGATCGTCGTCGCCGCCGCGATTGCGATTCTCTCGCAGCTCGGCGTGAACCTCACGGCGATGCTTGCATCGGCAGGTATTGTCGCGGCCGGTCTCGCCTTCGGCGCCCAGAACATCGTCAAAGACATCCTGAACGGGATTTTCATGGTCTTTGAGGATCAACTCGGCGTGGGTGACTGGGTGACCATCGATCAAATCAGCGGCACCGTGGAGGATGTGGGCATCCGTGTCACCAAGGTGCGGGCGATCGACGGCACCCTGTGGTTTGTGCGCAACGGCGAGATCTTGACGCTCGGCAACGCGTCTCAGGGGTGGGGCCGCGCCATCATCGACATCGCGGTTGCCGCCGACACCGACCTCGCGCTTGCCGAACAGGCGGCCCTTGAGTGCGGCAAGGAGCTCCTCTCCTCGCCGCAGTATGCGCGACGGGTTACCGGCCTTCCCGAGATGCTGGGGCTCGAGAGCGTGTTCGGAGACCGCGCGACCCTGCGCTTCATGGTGCGCACGAGGCCCGAAGCACAGTGGGCGGTGCAGCGCGAGCTTCGCTCGCTCATCAAGAAGCGCTACGCCGAACTCGGCATCGAGCTGGCGAGTGAGCTCCCGCGATTCCCCGGAGGTTCCGTATGACCGACCCAGAACCAACGACTCCCCCGCCAGCCCCGCGGTTGACACTGCGCTCGGGGGCCGACGGGCCGGCCCTCACGGACACCCTATGGGCCCAGGTAGGCGGCACCGAGACCTTTGATCGACTGGTGCGCGCCTTCTACCGTGGCGTGCGCGAGGACGAACTCCTAGCGCCGATGTACCCCAACGAAGATTGGGAGGGTGCGATCTGGCGGCTGCGCACGTTCCTCGAACAGTACTGGGGTGGGCCCACCACCTATTCGGAGCATCGAGGCCACCCCCGGCTCCGGATGCGACACGCGCCCTTCCCCGTGACCCCTGAAGCGAGGGAACACTGGCTGGCGCACATGTACGCAGCGCTCGACGAGGTGGCGCTACCGCCAATGCACGACGCGGCGTTCCGGGACTATGTGGATCGCGCCGCTCTGGCGATGGTGAACCGCTTCGAGTGATGCGCGGTATGTCCGTGCCCTACTGCTGCGGCGGGGCCTCGGATTGTGGCGGCGACTCGGGTTGCGGTGGGATCCCGGGAAGGGTGGGTTTCGTCGGTGCCGGAAGCTCTGTGACTGTCGTACCCGAGCCCAGCCGTTTCAGCGGTGAATTCGAGTTTTGGCCGGGGATGCGAGAGTTTTCGACACCCTTGACTTCGCCTGTCTTCTGATCGTAGGTGCGCAAATCAAGCACCTCGGCGGCCGTTTCCCGCTCAAATGCGTGTCGCTTGTCGGTGTTGCGATACCGCAGAAACACCCACATGAAAAAGCCGAGGCCGCCGGCGGGCCCGATGAGCCAGAGCCACGCGCCACCCTCCTCAGAACTGGCACCGTAGTCTTCCAGTCGGGCGATGGTGTCGAAGATTCCGCTGGTATTGAGCGCGATCCACGCGTCCACAAACTGCACGATTGCGCCTCCCCTATCCCATAAAGAAATCTAGGAAGCCGCCGACCGCGGTTCCGACGATACCGATGATCACTGCAGCCGGAATGAGCCGCCCGTAGCGGATCGGCACGCTCCCCATGGTTTCACCCGTGCGACCGTTGACCGCGACGAAGTGGGTGAGTCGACCATCGAAATAGCTGTAGAGCCAGACGGGCACCGAGACCGCCACCCAACGCGTGCCCTTGACATCCAAGTGCTCCGTTTCCCAGCGCACCCCCCGGTTGTACTGCCCTGTGCTGTCGTTTGCGCGCTGCCGACCGATCGACAACAGGCGATCGTGTGCTTCGCGGCCGAGCGACGACACGTCGAGGTCGCGCTTCTCGGCCGTGAAGCCCCGCAGGTAGTTCGCGTTGTACGCCACCGCGGCTTTCACGTCGAACGGCTGAATCGAGTTGATGATGTTATTGGTGTTGCGCGACCAGTCGATGTCGGCGCGCTGAGCTGACGATTCGATCATCACATCGTCGATGTGCACATCGAACGATCGCGCCACCTGATACACGTCAGCGTCATACAGCGTCACCTCGTCGTCACCGCGTTTCCGGGTGTACCGCCGGGTCTGGATCTCCCCGAAGCCGGTGAGATCCACGTGGGTATTCGCGTCGAGCAGCATGTACGGCATATAAACCCCGACAACCTCGGTTGGGGCAAACTCGCGCACGAACTTCGGGTGGGCAAAGAAGCGACGTGATTTCACGAACGCATCGATGCGAGCAATGGCATCCTCGCGGGTGATACTGAAGGGCAACAGACCATCCGGCACCGCACCGTTGGGCAGTTGCGTGTTCACCGACAGCGTCTGCCGACACCAGTGGCACCGCGACTGCAGCGCCTCCTGGGTGTTTACCACCACTTCCGCACCGCAGGCCTGGCACTTCAGCGTGAGCACATCTTGAGCAGATTCCTGCAACGCGGCCGCGCCGGAGGCGACGGTCGTGCCCCGAAGATCTCCGATGGCCGAGTCCAGGCCGAACTGCTGCTCGATCCCGGCTTCCGCCCACTCGTGTCGACAGAAGTGGCAAACCAGCATGCCAGTCGCGGGGCGCAGCGAGATCTCGGTAGACCCGCATTTCGGGCATTTGTCGAGCCCGTCCGCTTTTCCCGAGGCGGTGTCGATGTGGTTGTCTACCATGTCGCGTCTACAGCCCCAGCAGCGCCTTCTTCGCTGCCTCGAAGTCTTCCGCAGTGATGAGGCCCTGATCGAGCATCTGCTTGAACTGGGCGAGCTTTGCCACGGGATCCTCTGCTGCGGCCGGTGCTGGTGCCGGTGCGGCAGGTGCCGGCGCTGCCGGAGCCGGGGCTGCCGGCTGCTGTTGCTGCTGCTGGAAGTTCAGGGCCTGGCCGGTCATGCCAACCCCCAGGCCCATCATCGCCATGCCACCCGAACCCTCGGTAGAGCCCGCAGCCTCGAAGCCACGCGCGACCGACTGCTGCAGGAAGGAGGCGCCGCGATTCCCGGAGAGCGCATCGGCCTTCTTCACATCGCTGAGGAGCTTCTGCGTGTCTGCGTCGTACTCGATCGACTGGATCGCGGTGCTCACAATTGCGAGGCCACGCTGCGATGCCCACTGGTAGCCCGATTCGACCGCGGCGGAGAGCGATTGGGCGAACCCCAGCGCATCGCTTTGAATGCGCGCCATACGGTTGCCCTTGCTCGGATCATTCGTATAGATCGAGAACGCGGGTGCGAGTGACGAAACGACCTCATTGAAAAGCTGTGCCGCGGCGTCGTTGTCGAGATCGCTGAAGTCAAACACCCGGGCATCTGCGCTCAGATAGGTGAGCGGCACGAACTGCTTCACAAACAGCACCGGGTCGATGATCTTCAGTGTGTAGGTGCCGCGCGTGATCGCGCCCACCTGGGTGCCAAGAAAGGCGTCGTCCCAGTAAATCTCGCTCTGCGTTCCGAAGCGGTTGTTCGGGATCTCCTTCAGGTTGACGTAGAAGGCCAGGTGCTGAGCCCCGGGCTGTCCGCCAAATTTGAACCGCTCCCACGACTGCAACACAGTCGAGGCGAGCAGGCCACCGCCGGTGAAGATTGATTTCGCTTGAGGATCGGTCGTCGTGAACGTGTACCCACCGGCCTCCGCCACGAGACCGGTCAATTCACCGTTGAGGAAGGTGAGGAGACCGTATCCCTCCGGAACCACAATCAGCGAACCGTCGCTGATGATGTTCTCCGAGCCCTTGGTGTTGGAGCCGCGACCCGCGTTCGTGCCTTTCGGTACCGCCGGAAAGATTGCGGCGGTGGGTGCAAGCCCTGCCGGTGGTTGCAGGAAGTCGATCCACTGATCGGCAAACATGCCGCCGATCGCACCCGAAAACGCCTTGATGAAACCCATGGTCTCCCCTTTGCTCGGTCGCGCGCCTCCTGGTGGGTGCGAACGTCTGCCCCAATCCTATGAGTCTCCGTGCGCCCGGGGAAGAGCAGACTCGCTGACCCGCCGTTCCAGAAGCGACGGGATTCACGCGTTGCTGCGATACGCTATTTCGGTCGCCTCCGTAGCTCAGGGGATAGAGCAGGAGCCTTCTAATCTCTTGGTCGCAGGTTCGAATCCTGCCGGGGGCACTGATTCAAGCGCAGAGCACCGCTCTGCGCATTCAGGGCCCCGTGCCGCCCACGGCGGCAGCCCACGGAGCGAAGCGAGGGGTGGGGCACTCACAAAGAAAATATCGCGTTCGACCGAGTGACCCCAATCGCCACAGCGATTGCCCACGGAGCGAAGCGAGGGGCGGGGCACCTAGAATCCAGTCAGGGCAGTGCACCTGTCACGTTCTTCCCCACTCAGCGAAAAGGATCTTCCCATGCGCCAAGTCTTCCTCCACGGTGAACGAGATATTCGCGTCGAAGATGTGGTTGATCCTGCGCTCGATAACCGCCCCGAGGCCGCCGGCCGCGATGCGATCGTGAGAGTCGTGGCTGCCTGCGTGTGCGGTTCCGACTTGTGGGGGTACCGCGGAGTGAAGCCGACACCCAAGCCGCGGCCGATTGGTCATGAGTTCGTCGGGATTGTCGAGGAGGTCGGCTCTGCCGTTTCGCAGGTGCGAGTTGGAGACTTCGTCATCGCCCCGTTCTACGTCTGCGATGGCACCTGCCTGAACTGCATCAATGGGTTCTCTAGCCACTGCCTGAACGGCGGATTCTGGGGCTCCAAGGTCCGCGACTTTGGTTACGCGAATGCCGCGCAGAGCGAGCGCGTGCGGGTTCCGCTCGCCGATGGCACCCTCGTCGTGGTTCCCGGGCAGCCCACCGAAAACATGATTCCGGCTCTGCTGAGCCTGTCTGATGTCATGGGAACGGGGCATCACGCGGCGGTTTCCGCCGGGGTGAAGCCTGGATCCACTGTCGCGGTCATCGGTGACGGAGCGGTCGGGCTCTGCGCGATCATCGCCGCGAAGCGCCTGGGGGCAACGCGGATCGTCGCGATGTCGCGGCACGCCGACCGGCAGGCACTCGCGAGGGAATTCGGAGCCACAGATGTGGTGCCAGAGCGCGGCGATGAGGGCATCGCCCTTCTGAAAAACATGTTCGGCGGAATCGGACCAGACTGCGTGCTTGAGTGCGTCGGCACCCAGGAATCGATGGACACGGCGCTCCGCTCGGCCAGGCCCGGCGGCCAGGTCGGCTTCGTCGGCGTGCCAGCTGGCGGTGCAGAGCTACCGATCGACACCCTGTTTGGCAGCAACGTCGGCGTGCGAGGTGGCATCGCCCCGGTGCGCAACTATATCGAGGAGCTCCTTCCTGAGGTGCTCGACGGATCGATCCAACCCGGACGTGTGTTCGACCTTGAGCTGCCACTGGCGGAGGCCGCCGAGGCGTACCGCGCCATGGACGAGCGCCGCGCCATCAAGGTATTGCTGCACCCGTAGCCCGGAGCCCGGGGAGACAACCGGGGCCCACCCCCGACAGTAGAATTGAGTCGATGTCTCCTCGCCCCGCGCGCCCCCCGCGCGCCAAGCTGCCCTTCGAGGTGTGGGCGCTCGTGGCGGGCGGGTTCACGGTTGCGCTCGGCTACGGCGTCGTCGCCCCGGCGATTCCGCAGTACGCCCTCGAGTTTGGTGTGTCGAACCTGGCGGCGAGCGCGATCGTCAGCGCATTTGCGCTCATGCGGCTGGTGTCGGCACCGCTCGCCGGGTGGCTCGTCTCCCGCTTCGGCGAGCGACGCACCTACACGGTCGGGCTGCTCATTGTGGCGGTCTCAACCGGCGCCTGCGCCCTGGCGATGACCTACCCCCAACTTCTGCTGCTGCGCGGAGCTGGGGGCATCGGGTCGGCCATGTTCACGGTTGCGGCGACGGCTTTGCTGGTGAAGGTGAGCCCGCCCGATGCACGCGGTCGTGTGGCCAGCCTGAACGCGGCAGGATTTTTGAGCGGCATGTTGCTCGGGCCGGTGTTTGGGGCGCTCGTGGCGGGGTTCGGTCTGCGCGCACCCTTCATCTTCTACTTCCTCACTTTGGTGCTCGCCGCAATCGTGGTCTGGTCGGCGCTTCGCCGCTCGGCCCTCGCCTCTCCCGGTGGTGGTGATGGTGCTTCCCGCGAATCGATGGGGCTCCGTGAGGCCTGGAAAATCTCGCAGTACCGCGTGCTCCTCAGTTCGGTGCTGATCTTCGGATGGACCTCATTCGGAGTGCGCATCTCGATCGTGCCCCTCTTTGTGGCACTCTCATTCCAGGGCGCACCCAGCGACGCGGCATGGGTGCTTGCCGCCTACGCTGCGGGCAACGCACTCCTCATTTTTCCCGCGGGGCGGTGGACCGACACCGTGGGGCGCAAGCCCATGCTCGTGACGGGGTTGGCGGTCCTCGCCATCTCCTACCTCGTGTTCCCGGCGTCCCCCGCGTTGTGGGCCGCCCTCGCCTGCATGTTCGTGGCGGGAATGGGCTCGGCACTGGTGAACCCCGGTCAGCAGGCGGCGCTCGCCGACATCCTGGGGCAGCGTTCCGGTGGCAAGGTCGTGGCGGCCTACTCGATGATGGCCGATCTCGGAGGTGTGCTCGGTCCACTCGCGGTGGGTGCGATTGTGGATTTCGCGGGGTTCGGCTGGGGGTTCGGCGTCACGGCCGCCCTCCTCGCCGCGGTGACACTGGCGTGGGTCGCGGTTCCCGATACTCAGCAGCGGCGACCGCGGGATTAATCCTCCGGGTGATCCACTCCGGGCATCCAACTCAGCCCAGGCTTCCCCCAGCCGTTCTTCCGCTCGGCCTTCTGCGCCGCACGGTTTTCGGGGTGCACGAGCCGATCCACGTAGAGCAGACCGTCGAGATGATCGAATTCGTGCTGCATGATGCGGGCGAACCAGCCGCTGACCTCGAGCTCGTAGGGCGCGCCATCGATGTCGAGCGCGCGAAGCAGCGCGCGCTCCGAGCGGCGCAGGGCAAACCGTTCACCGGGGAAGGACAGGCATCCCTCCACCTCATCCTCATCCGGGAGGCCCGGCTCGGGTGGCGAGATCCACAGTTCAGGATTGATGGCGACACCACGCGAGGGGCCCTCGTCTTGGTCGTCATAGATCCACACGAAGACGCGCTTGCCGATGCCCACCTGCGGGGCGGCGAGTCCCACTCCGGGTGCCGCGACCGTCGTGTCAAACATGTCGGCGACGAGGGTGCGCAGTTCGTCATCGAACTGGGTGACGGGAGCCGCCGGTCGGTGCAACACGGGTTCACCGCAGATCACAATGGGAAGAACAGCCATGCCGACAAGCCTACGGGTCGCGCAGACCGCTTATGCGCCAACCGACAGGATGCGCTCGAGCTGCGCGCGAAAGCTGCCGCGACTCACTCCGGCGTCGATCCACCCGCGAAGCGCCGTGATGAGCAGTGCCGTGGTGATCGCAGCGTTGGCGCTTCGTTCGACCGAGTCAGATTCCGGCGCGCTTCGCTGCAGGTAGGAGTCGAGCATTCGGTTGAGTGCCAGCACACGCCCGGCCCCTCCGGCGATCAGGTCGTCTGCCGATTCGAGCAGCCGGAAGTTCTGCAGCGCCCAGGGAATGTTGGCGCTACTGATGGATTCCGCGTAACTCAGCAGGGCCGCTCGCAGCGGCACAGAATCCCCCGCGCTGAGCTGACCCTCCAGGTGCTTGCCGAGGCTGGCGAGCAGAACGTCGGTATCGAGCCAGTAGAGCTCTGACTTCGACGAAAAGAAGTTGAAGAAGGTTGCCCGGCTAAAGCCCGCGGTTCGCGCGATCTGCTCGACGCTGGTGCCGCGGTACCCCTGCACCTGGAACAGCTCGAACGCCGCCTCCTGCAGCAGTTCCGCAGAGGCCTTTCTGGGTCGACCCCGTGACTGAGACATGCGAATTACTCCTGGCCGCATTTAATAGATCGCGTCTAATAATATAGGCTTAGCTGTTGTGAAACATACATCAGCGCACACACCGAGAAAAACCGTCTGGGCGACCGGCCTCACCGCGGTCGCCCTCGTGTTGCCGCTCGCGGCCTGTTCCGCGGGCGGAAGCACGCCGGAACCAGGCGAGGCCCGCACCAACCTCGTCTACGCGACCGGAGACGGAGAACCGAGCTGCCTCGACCCCCACGTCGGCGGCAATTTCCCGCAGGCCCTGCTCGCCACGCAGGTGCTCGAATCGCTCGTGGCGCTCGACGCCGAGGGCACCATCGTGCCGTGGCTGGCGAGCTCATGGACGGTCAGCGACGACGGACTGACCTGGGAGTTCACGCTGCGTGACGGTGCGACCTTCAGCGACGGCACCCCCGTCGACGCTGCCGCGGTGCAGGCCAACATCGAGCACCTGCAAGACCCCGACACGGGATCCTCCACCGGCTATCTCGCCGTGCGCCAGGTGGCGGCCGTCGAGGTCGTCGCTGCCGATGTGGTGCGCTTCACACTCACCCGACCCGACGCGGCGCTGCTCGAGTCGCTCGCGCAGCCGTGGGTGGCGATGCAATCGCCCGCCGGCATCGCTCGTGGCATGGACGAAAACTGCCTCGCACCGATCGGGTCGGGGCCCTTCGTCATCGACGACTGGGTGAAACAGGATCGCATCGAACTCGTGCGCAATCCCGAGAACACCACCTCCCCCGACGGGATCGACGCACCCGACGCAGCGGCCGCCGAGACGCTGACGTGGCGCTTCATCCCGGATGCGACGGCGCGGTTCGCGGCCCTCGAGGCTGGTCAGGTTGACATCATCGACAACCCCCTGCCCGAGCAGATAACCGTCGCGGAGAACTCGGAAGACCTCGCGCACCTCGATGCGCCCCGCCCGGGCGCCAGCAACCGGATCGAGCTAAACACGAGCACGGTTCCGTTCAACGATCAGCGCGTGCGTGAGGCGTTCATCGCCTCTGCCAACGTCGACGCGGGCCTCGAGACGCTGTTCGAGGGGTGGGCACCGCGATCCACCAGTGCGCTCTCGAGCCGCGAGCGGCTCGCACTGCAGAGCCCGGAAGCCTACGTCTTCGACCCCGAGCTCGCGAACACCCTGCTCGACGAGGCAGGCTGGACCGAACGAGACGACGACGGAATTCGGACGAAGGACGGGCAACGACTCACGGCCCGCTTCCCGGTGACCGGCGCACAGTCGACGCAGGCCGAGCAGGCGCTCTTCGAACAGATCCAGGCGGGCGCCCGCGAGGTGGGTTTCGACATTCAGATCACGCTGCTCGACCTCTCAAGCTGGTACGGCGCGCTCGGTGCCTACGAGTACGAGATGGTAAGTGCGCCATACACAAAGATCGGCCCCGACGTACTGCGTTTCCTGTATCACAGCGATGCCACCGTACCCGCGCCGAGCGGCTATTTCGCCAACAACGCGCAGGTGAAAGACCCCGAGCTCGACGCGCTGCTCGACACCATCGGCACCTCGATGGACGTGGAGGAGCGGGAAGCGACCGCGCGCGCTGCGCAGGAGTGGATCGCGAACGCATCGATCATTCTGCCGATCTACGATCAGCAGAACCACTTCCTGTACCGCGCCGATCTGACCGAGTTCCGGGCGCTGCCGACGGTCAATACCCCGTGGCTCGGTACCGTCATCGCCGGATGACCTGAGCGATGACCGGCGAGGGATGGTGGTGGCGGGCAACGGCACGCGTGGGCGGCGCGGTCGCCGTGCTCGTGACCGTCGCCACCCTCGCCTTCGTCGCCCTGCAGTTCATCCCGGGCGACCCCGCGGAGGCCGCTCTCGGCGGCCCGGGCAGCCAGGCGAGCGCCGCGGCACTCGAGGCGGCCCGAGCCGAATTTGGCCTCGACCGCCCGATCCTCACCCAGTACGTCGACTTCATGTGGAGACTGCTGCGCGGTGATCTGGGGGTGTCTTACGCGCAGCGGATCCCCGTTTCCGAGGTGCTCGGGGGCGCAATCGGGCCGACTCTGCTACTCACCCTCACCGCGCTGCTGCTCGCCTGGGCGCTCGCCCTGGTGAGCGTGGTGATCGCGAGCGGGCACTCGCGCCGCGCCCGCTCGGTTGCGTCGGCCCTCGACCTCACCGCAGCCGCGATGCCAAATTTCTGGCTGGCGAGCCTGCTGGTGCTCGTCTTCGCGAGCGTGCTCGGATGGTTTCCTCCCGTCAGCACCGGCGGGTTCTCGGGTATCGTGTTGCCCGCACTGGCCCTGGCGATTCCCACCGCCGGATTCCTTGCCCAGGTGTGCCGAGCCGGGGTGGATGCCGCCCGCTCCGCGCCCTTCATCGAGAGCGCCCGCGCGCGTGGCGAGACCGAGCTCGGCATCAGGGTGCGTCACGTGGTGCGCCACGGCCTGGTGCCGGGCCTGAATCTCACGGCCTGGGCTCTCGGCTCGCTGCTCGGGGGTGCGGCGGTTATTGAAGTGATTTTCGCTAGGCCCGGGCTCGGCCGCACCCTGGTGACCGCAGTGCTCGGCCGCGACGTGCCGGTGGTGCTCGGTGTGGTGCTGTTCTCTGCGTGCGCCTACGTGGTGGTCGCGCTCATCACCGATCTTGTCATCTCTCGCGTGGATCCGCGCACCGAGTCTCGGCTCGCGCAGGCGGTGGCGCGTGCGTAGGGGGGTGGCACTGCGCGATGGGTTCCGGCGCAGCACATTCGCGCGGCGCAGCGGGTTGAGTGCCGGCGAGTGGATCGCCCTCGCCGCGCTCGGGGTACTCGTGGTGTGGGCGCTTGTGCCCGGCATTCTGGCACCCTTCCCCCCGCTCGCGGTGAACCCGGCAGATGCCTTCGCCCCGCCCTCGCTCGCCCACCCCTTTGGCACCGACGATTCGGGCCGGGATGTGCTCAGCCGCGTCATCTTCGGCGCGCGCGACTCGCTCGTCATCGGGACCGCGGCCACCCTGCTCGGTCTCGGAGCCGGCATCGCGCTCGGAGCCCTCGCGGGAGGCAGCCGCGGGAGGGTGCTCGCCCCACTGAGGTTCGTCGCCGACCGCGTCATCGAGGCGCTGTTCGCGTTCCCCGGCCTGCTACTCGCGCTGCTGCTCATCACCGTCTGGGGTCCGGGCACCGCGTCGATCGTGGTCGCGGTCGCCATTTCGACCGCGCCCGGCTACGCGCGGATGGTGCGCGGCGGAGTTCGTCAGGCGCTGGGATCCGGCCCGGTCGAGGCCGCCCGACTCCAGGGCGACCGCGGGGCTCGCGTCTGGGCGACCCTCGTGCTTCCCGAGGCGATGCGCCCCGTCTTGGTCCTCGCCACCCTGGGGGTGGGGCACGCGGTCGTGCTCGCCGCGGCGCTCGGCTTTCTCGGGCTCGGGTCGCCGCCCCCGGCCCCCGAGTGGGGCGCGATGCTCAACTCCGGTCGGCCCTACCTCACCAAGGCCTGGTGGATCACGTTCTTCCCCGGCGCGATGATCCTCGCGGTCGGCATCGCGACGACTGTGATCGGTCGCGCCCTCGAGCGTGAGCGGCGGTTTGCATGAGCGCGGTACTCGCGCGGGTCGAGTCGCTCACGATTCGCTTTCCCGGGCACCGGGCCCCCGCGGTCGACGAGGTGAGTCTGGTGGTACACGCTGGCGAGTGCGTGGCGCTCGTGGGCGAGAGCGGATCGGGCAAGTCCCTCACTGCACGCGCGCTGCTCGGCCTGCTCCCCCGCACCGCGATCGCCACGCACACTTCGCTCGAAATTGTCGCCCCGGGCGGCACCCTCGGGGCCGCGCCTCAGCCCGGCCACCGGCGATGGGATGCCATTCGCGGCGCACACGGTTCGCTGATACCGCAAGACGCGCTCGGTGCGCTCGATCCGCTGCGCCGCGTGGAGCACGAGGTGGGCGACGCGCTTCGCCTGCATCGCCTCGCTGCTGGCGCGGAGCGCCGGCACCGCGTGCTCGCGGCTCTGGGCGACGCGGGCATGCCGGAACCCGCTCGTCACCTGCGGCTGCGCTCTGACGAGCTGAGCGGTGGGCTCCGCCAGCGCGCGCTCGTCGCCGCGGCGCTCATCGCAGACCCGGAATTCATCGTCGCGGACGAGCCCACCACGGCCCTTGATGCCGGTCACCGCGGCAACGTGCTCGCCCGGTTGCGGCAGCGGGTCGACCAGGGGTGCGGGGTGCTCCTCATCACGCACGACCTTGCGAGCGTGCGCGGCGTCGCCGACCGGGTGCTGGTGATGCGTCACGGGCGCATCATCGAGGCGGGCGACCCGGCCCGTGTGCTGACCCACCCGGCGCACCCGTTCACCCGGGAGTTGCTCGAGTCCTCTCCCGCGGGCAAGCCTCGCGGGATGCGGCTGACCGGCGCGTCCGTTACGCCCGACGATTCCCAGAAACTTCCCGCCTCCACGCCTGTCGCACCGATCGCTGTGCCCCGGGGCACATGCGCCCCACGGCTCGAGCTTGCCGACATCTCGGTGTCGTTTGGCACGCACCGGGTCTTGCGGGGCGTATCGCTCGAACTCGGGGCAGGAGAAACCGTCGGGCTTGTTGGCGAGAGCGGATCGGGCAAGACCACGCTTCTGCGCGTCGCGCTCGGGCTGCAGCGCCCCGATGCGGGCACCGTGCGCATCGACAGTGTGGATCGCCAGGCGCTCTCTGCCGCCGCGCGCCTGCAGCTGCGGAGACGGCTAGCGTTCGTTCCGCAAGACCCGCTGGATTCCTTCCCGCGGGGCGCGACCGGGGGCCAGATCCTCGCCGATGCTCTGCGCGCCGCTGGCATCCCACGCGCGTCGAGAGCCGCGCAATCGGCGGCGCTCGCTACCGAGGTGGGCCTCGAGACTGACCTCCTGCGTCGGCCCACGCAGAGCCTGTCCGGCGGGCAGCGTCAGCGGCTCTCGATCGCGCGCGCCCTCGCGCGGGATCCCGAAGTCCTCCTCCTCGACGAGCCGGTCTCCGCCCTCGATGTCACCGTGCAGGCCCGGGTCCTCGATCTGCTCGACGACGTGCAAGCGCGGCGCGGAACCTCGTTCCTGTTCGTTTCGCACGATGTCGACGTGATCCACCACATGAGCGACCGGGTGCTGCGGCTGGAGAAGGGGGAAATCGCCCGCGGCTAGACTAGATCAGCCCACTCACGAAGGAGCCCACGTGTCACACACCCCCGCCGAACAGATCGTTTGGATCGACTGCGAGATGACGGGGCTCGACGTGGATCTCGACGGACTCTGCGAGATTGCGGTCATCGTCACCAATTTCGAGCTCGAGCCGCTGCACCCCGGCTTCGAACTCGTCATCAACCCCGGGCCCGAGGCGCTGGAGAACATGGGAGACTTCGTGCGAAATATGCACGAGAAGTCGGGTCTGCTGCCCCGCATCGAAGCGGGCGTGACGGTGGCCGAGGCCGAAAAGCTGGTCACCGATTACGTGTCTGCGCACGTCACCCCGGGCCGACGCCCCATCGTTGCCGGCAACACGATCGGCATGGATCGCCGCTTCATTTCGAAGTACATGCCAACCTTTGACGAGCGACTGCACTACCGCAGCATTGACGTCTCGACCATCAAGGAACTGTCGCGTCAGTGGTACCCGGCGGCGTTTTTCGCGACACCCGAGAAGCGGGGCGGCCACCGCGCGCTCGCCGATATCGCGGAGTCGATCCAGGAACTCGCCTACTTTCGGCAGGCCGTGCTCATCTCGGGCCCGGGCCCCAAGAAGCCCGAGGCCGAGCAGATCGCGGCCGCGGCGCGCGAAAAGTACGCAGCGCTGGTCGACGGGGCATCCTGATCCGCTGTTTACATAAACGCAATCGCGGCGAGCATCACTCGGATGAGTCGTCGGTGCGCGAGTATGCAATGGTAATGAGCCGACGCAGCACCTCAAGGTCGATGTCTTCGAGTTTGTTGACGTAGACGCAGCCCGCGCCCTCCGTGTACTTTCCGAGTTGGGGCAGAAGCTTTGCTCCTGCCGGAAGATCCTTGAGCCCGTAGATCGAAAGCTTCGCCTTACGCGGCGAAAACCCGGTCTTCGGCCACTCACCTTGGGTGCGTGGATTCGCGGGCGACACGTAATGGTAGCTGCCATACCCAACAATGGACGGGCCCCACATCACGGGCTCCTCCCCCGTAACCTCGTGAAAGATCTCTGCGAGCGTTAGCCCGTCGGCGCGCCGCCTAGCAGGTTCCGCAGCCTCCAAGAACTCCTGCACGTTCGCGTCGGTCGCCTGCGTCTTAATCTCAGCCATGTATGTATTCTGGCGGATCAGGACCGCCCTAGCGAGGTCAGTTCTGAGGCGGATGTAACCAGGCGGGCAACACATCACCCGACAGCGTGTCCAGGATCCAGGGGCACGGCTCTCTGCTATTTTTCGCTCATGACCTCGCCTTCGCTCTTGCAGCCGAACCCCCGCCTCCGCACATTCTGGGGAATTGTTCGACTCGCCACCGCAGCAGCGCTCTTCGCGGCAATCGTGATGCAGATTATCGCGACCACAGAGTACGCGCTCGGGGCGGGGCAACACCTCCCGACGGCGCTCGCAAATCACCTGAGCTACTTCACTGTGCTGTCGACGGCCGCCGGCGCAATCGTGCTCGCCATCGGTGGTGTCTGGCTGGTATCGAAGGGGCGCACAGGAACCGTCGAACCCCGATGGATGTCGGTGCTGTTTCTGTGCATCGGTGCCGCCGTAGTCATTACCGGGATTGTTTTCAACCTCCTGCTGCGCAACGATGGTGTGCCCGATCCTGACACCCTCACCTGGGCGAGCGATATCAAGCACGTGGTCGCACCAATCGTGTTCGCGCTCGATCTGATCTTGCACATCGGGCGCGCACCATTCAAGTGGAGCGATGCCGCACTCGCGCTCATTTACCCCGTGCTCTGGGCCGTGTACACGCTTGTGCGCGGTGAGCTCATCACCGACCCCGTGACCGGCAACCCGTGGTGGTACCCCTACGGCTTTCTCGACCCGCACCGAGTGGCCGGCGGATACGCTGGTGTCGCCGCATACGTCGTCGGCATCGCCCTCGCGCTTGCCCTTCTCGCCGCGGGGTCAGTGTGGATCTCGCGGCGCAGAGGCGCAGGGTCCCCCGCCACCGGCACCGAACATTCCGCCGAAGTTGGAGCGCACCTCCCGGGCCAAGACACCCGTCAGCGCGCCACTCCCTAAGCGCACGCTGCCCACCCAGAACTCACCCAAAGGAGTATCGCATGGCGGTCGTGCTTCCCCAGTTCCCTGTTGGTTCAGTACTCATGCCAAACATGCCGGTTGAACTGCGTGTGTTCGAACCCCGCTACCTCAACCTCATGGGTGAGTTGATGACGGCAGAAAAGCCTATGTTCGGCATCCCGTTTTTTGGGCAAAACGTCGAACCCGGTGAGGCTCCAGAAGTGCTCACGGTGGGGACCGTTGCCCAAATAGACGACTTCGGCATGACCGACGACTTCATGGGCATCACCGGGACCGGGACCCGACGCTACGTCGTCACGAAGTGGCTGGAACCCGAACCATATCCACGAGCAGAGGTTGAATTCCTGCCAGACTTTGCGTGGGAAGAGCGCCTCGACAGTCACAGGTTGAAGCTCGAACTCGAGGTGCGAGGTCTCCTCTCTCGGGCAAGCACCTACGGTGAATTGCTCTGGGGGGTCGACACCGAAGTGTCTGAGGAGCCGGTCGCCAGCGTCTGGCAGCTTGCCGGTATGCTGCCCGTGCAATCTTCGGAGCTGCACACTCTGCTCGCGTCTGAGACCCTCGAAGATCTCATTGAACGGACGCTCGCGGTCTGCGCCGGCGGGAACCACTTTCTCGACGAACTCGAACGCGGAGACGCCTCATGACCGAACAGTTGCCTTAACGAGTGCTTCGCGACTTTGGTGACTGTGAGGTGCGACGCTACCCAGAGCACATGATCGTACAGGTGACTGGCCGGGGAGACTTCACGTCATGAATCCACAATCGCCTGCTTGATACCCGCGAGCGATACCCTGGTTGGGTTCGCTAACGCCACACGCGTACCGCAAGGTGTGCGCCTCATCGAGGAGGACCATTGCCCGTGCTTTCCGACCTACTTACCGCCCTCACCTCCGGATCGTTGCGTGTCATCGATCTCACGAACCAGTTACAGGCTTCCACCCCGACCCTGCGCCTGCCAGCACCGTTCGCGAACCTCATCAACTTCTCGCTTGAAACCGTCAGCGAGTACAACGAGCCAGGGCCGTTCTGGAAGCATGCAAACATTCACACCGGCGAGCACATTGGCACGCACCTCGACGCACCGATCCACTGGATTAGCGGGCGTGACGGCCACGACGTATCAGAGATTCCTCCCGCTCGGCTCTTTGGCCCGGCTGCGGTGCTCGACTTCTCGGCCGAGTCCGCTGCCGACAACGATTTCCTGCTCGAGATCCACCATGTGCAGGCGTGGGAAGCACAACACGGCACCTTCGCACCGGGCACCTGGCTGCTGCTGCGCACGGGCTGGGACGCATACGCCGACTCACAGGAGGCGTTTCTCAATGCCGACGACAGCGGATCACACACCCCCGGCATCTCCGCCGAGTGCGCCAGGTGGCTCGCCACGCGGTCTGAAATCTCTGGCGTTGGCGTGGAGACAGTCGGCATCGATGCAGGGCGGGCGGGCGAATTTGATCCGCCTTTCCCGGTGCACTATCACCTGCTGGGTGCCGACAAGTACGGCGTGACCTCACTGCAGAACCTGGCTCAGCTGCCCCCGCGGGGAGCAGCGATCATCGTCGCACCGCTGCCAATCGTGGGTGGCACCGGCAGCCCTGCGCGCGTGTACGCCCTCGTCGAAGCGTGACCAGGGTGCTTTCCCACACCGTTGCCGATCTCGTCGCGCGAGCGCTCTCGAGCCTCGGCGCTCGGCGCTGCTTCGGGGTCGTCGGGTCCGGCAACTTCGCCGTCACGAACGCTCTGCAGGCCGCGGGGGTGACCTTTACCGCTGCCCGGCACGAGGGCGGCGCCGCCACGATGGCCGATGCTTACGCGCGCATGTCTGGTGAGGTGGCCCTGGTGTCGGTGCACCAGGGGTGCGGGCTCACGAATGCAGCCACCGGCATCGGCGAGGCTGCGAAAAGTCGCACCCCGATGATCGTGCTCGCAGCCGAGGCTTCGGCCGCATCGGTGCTGTCAAACTTCGCGATGGACCAGCCTGGTTTCACACGATCGGTGCTGGCCGACTCGCATCGCGTGCATTCCGCGGAAAGCGCGCTCGCCGATGTGGTGCGAGCGTTCCGAACGGCCCGTGACGAACGCCGCACCATCGTGCTGCAACTGCCGCTCGATGTGCAGGCGCAGCCCGCTCCAGCAGATGCGTGGCACGCGCTCGACACCCTCGCACCACCGTCGGCTCCACTCCTGCCACGCGCCAATGACGCGGCACTCACCCAGCTTGTGGCGATGCTCGCGGCTTCTGCGCGGCCGGTGATCGTCGCGGGGCGCGGCGCTCGCGATGCCGGGCCCGCGCTGCGCGCGCTCGCCGCAGCCAGCGGGGCGTTGCTCGCCACCTCGGCTGTGGCGAAGGGCCTGTTCGCGGGCGACGAGTTCGACCTCGGCATCTCGGGCGGGTTTTCCTCGCCGCTGACTGCCGAATTGATCTCGCAGGCCGATCTGATCGTCAGTTTCGGTTGCGCCCTCAACATGTGGACCATGCGCCACGGGCGCCTCATCGGTACCGACACCCGGGTGGTGCAGGTGGATCTTGACCCCGCCGCCCTGGGCGCACACCGACCCATCGATCTGGGGGTGCTCGGTGACAGCGCCGCGACCGCAGCGGCGGCGTGTGCGGCGCTGATCAGTTTGGGGCACTCCCCCGCTCCGCGCTACCGCACCCCCGAGGTCGCGGCGCGGATCGCCGCAGCGGCGCGGTGGAGCCACGTGCCGCTCGATCCACCGGATCTCAGCGATGCGAGCACCATTGACCCCCGCGTGCTGACCCGTGAACTTGATGCGCTGTTGCCGAGCGAACGCATCGTGTCGTTAGACTCGGGCAACTTCATGGGCTATCCGTCCGCCTACCTCGACGTGCCCGACGAGCGCGGGTTCTGCTTCACGCAGGCGTTTCAAGCCATCGGCCTCGGGCTCGCCACCGCGATCGGGGCGGCGCTCGCGCAGCCGGAACGACTGCCGGTGCTAGGGGCCGGTGACGGTGGCTTCTTGATGGGCATTGCGGAGCTCGAGACCGCGGTGCGACTGGGGCTCCCGCTGCTCGTCGTGGTGTACAACGATGACGCGTACGGCGCAGAGGTGCATCACTTCGGCGCTGGCAACGACCCCGCGACGCAGCGGCCGCCGCTTGACACCGTCACCTTCCCCCGGGTGGATATCGCCAGCATCGCCCGCGGTTTCGGTGCGGACGGCGTGACGGTGCAGCGCGTCGCGGATCTCGCCGCCGTGCGCGACTGGCTCGACTCGGGGCCGCAGCGCCCGCTCGTGCTCGACGCGCGGATCGCGTCCGATGGCGGCGCCTGGTGGCTGGCGGAGGCGTTCCGGGGTCACTAGGCCCCGCGCTCGGGTTGAGCATGGGCGGCCCTGTGGCTCGCCTTGCAGAAAGAGCCACAGGCGAACGCCCTGAACCGGGCGACCGCGGCGAAAAAATGGGGCGAGATTCACACCGGATCAAGAGGCAGCGCAGAGACAGACCGCGCTGCTTAGGCCAGCGTGAGGAACAGCTTTTCGAGTTCTTCCGGATCATTTCCGCCTGACGATTCCGGATGGTTCAGGCACTCGGTAAGCGCGCTGGAAATCAGCAAGAAACCCGCCCTATCGAGCGCCTTCGAGACGGCCGCAAGCTGCTGCACAGTGTCGCGACACGGAGCTTCCTGATCCACCGAAGCAATGACCGCAGCAAGTTGTCCGTGTGCGCGACGCAGCCGATTAATGATCTTCCGATTCGCCACGTTCCGAGTCTCGGCCGAGGCATCAATGCGGGGCTTCGCATCCGACATTTCCGAACTTCCTTTGCTCAGGGACTTGACAACAAGAATACCCCCTAGGGTATATTGAATCTATCGAAATAGATACCCCCCGATGTATTCGAAACTCGGACGCGGGGCCAGCGAAGGAGATCACATGTGTAGAGCCGTCACCTGCAAGACCTGCGGAAAGACCACCTGGGCGGGGTGCGGTCAGCACGTCGCGATGGTGAAGAAGTCTGTGCCGGCATCGCAGTGGTGCAACGGGAAACACACCCAAGCGCAAATCGATGCAGCCAATGCTGAGCGTGGCGGGTTCTTCTCGCGGCTCTTCGGCCGCTAACCCACTCACCCACACCCACGCACGAAGGAACTGATCATGCTGCTTGAGCGCATCTATGACGAAGACCTCGCACAGGCGAGCTACTTCATCGGTTGCCAGGCGAAGGGCGAGGCTATTGTTGTCGACCCCCGCCGCGACCTCGACGTGTATCTTGACCTTGCCACGAAGAACGGCATGAAGATCGTGGCCGTCACCGAAACCCACATCCACGCCGACTACCTCTCGGGCACGCGCGAGCTCGCCGCGAAGGTCGGTGCGCAGATGTATGTCTCTGATGAGGGCGGGCCCGACTGGACCTACTCCGACGCGTTCGACAGCGCTGTGCGCATGCGGCACGGGCATCAGATCCACCTCGGCAATATCACGGTCGAGGCGGTACACACCCCCGGCCACACGCCCGAGCACATGTCATTTCTCATCACCGACGGCGCACAATCGCCAGAGCCGGGCTTCATGCTGACCGGTGATTTCGTCTTTGTCGGTGATCTCGGCCGCCCAGACCTCCTCGACGAAGCCGCGGGGTTCGTCGATACCCGTTTCGCGGGTGCAAAGGATCTCTTCGCGAGCTTGCGCGATCGCTTCCTCACGCTGCCCGACTACGTGCAGGTCCTCCCCGCGCACGGTTCGGGATCCGCGTGCGGCAAAGCCCTCGGGGCAATCGCCGCGTCGACGGTCGGATACGAGCGCAACTTCTCGTGGTGGGGCAAGTATCTGAAGAACAATGATGAGCAAGGCTTCGTCGATGAGCTCCTGAACGGACAGCCCGACGCGCACGCCTACTTCGGGCGCATGAAGCTGCAAAACAAGGTCGGCCCTGCGGTGATCGGTGACGTGCCCGAGCTCGTCGAGTACAGCACCGAAGACCTGCGGAAGGCACTCGCAGACGACAGCGTGATCCTCGTCGACACCCGCCACAACACGGAGGTTCACGAGGGAACGGTCGATAGATCGCTGAATATCCCCGGCGTGGAGAAGGCCGCAAGCTACGGGGCGTGGGTCGTGAACCCGGATGTGGAACACAGGCCCCTCGTGCTCCTCGCGGAGTCGCGCGAGGAGGCCGAGGCGTTGCGCGATCACCTCGTGCGCGTCGGCATCGACTCCGCGCGCGGGTTCATCACCACACTCGACGGTCTCGACCTGGTCACCCCGAAGCTGATACAGCCGGAAGAGCTCGACAGTTTCGAAAGTGTCATGCTTCTCGATGTGCGCAACAAGACCGAATACGCAGAGGGTCACGTGCCCGGCGCGGTGCTGCTGTCGGGTGGCCGGGTGATGTGGCATCTGGATCAACTGCCCGACCCCGAAGCCGGCGCAATCGTGACCTATTGCCAGAGCGGTGTGCGAAACAGCGTCGCGGCGAGTGCGCTGCGACGCGCCGGGTACGAGATCGTCGAACTCGACGGCAGCTACGCCGCCTGGGCAGCACGAGTGTCAGGGCCGAGCACCGCAAGCAAGACTGCGGTCAGTGGAGACACGATCGTCCTCGACGTGCGGACGGCGGAAGAATTCGCCGCAGGTCACCTCGACGGAGCACAGCAGCTCGATTTCAACGGCGGAGAGGTCGCGGCTGCGATCCCGACCCTCGACCCGAACGTCGAGTACCTCCTCTACTGCCGTTCGGGCAACCGCTCCGGCCAGGCGGTTACCCTCATGGAGCAAGCTGGCTTCACCAACCTCACGAATCTCGGATCGCTCGAAGAAGCGGCCCAGGCTACACAGATTGCGGTGGTGAAATAGGCCGCGAGGCTGCTGAGATCGACTCGGCCGCGCAGCCCGGCCGATGTCTTCAACGTTGACGCTGAGAGGGTCAGCCAGTTCCCGGGCTGACCCTCTCAGCATGCCTAGTCGTGCATGCGCGCGAGCAGGAATATCTCCATCGAGAGCTTGATGAACCGCCCGGGCTGAATGAACGGGTCCCCGCTCAGCGAGTTCTCAATGCTCTTCGCAATCCAGGGTGTAGTCGTGGACATCGACGCGCGTTCGAGACTGCTGCGGTCAGCTCGCGCTCGCGTATGCCTCCGTAAGCCATCCGAGAACTTGGTCGTCCAACTCGCTGGCCTCATGAAGCTCAATATGGTGCATCCACACATGTGTCGACGGGTGGGCGACTTCCTTGAAGCGAGCGGACGTCACTTCGCGCGGCAACGCGATGGAGAGCACGGCCGGGATGTCACTGTCGACGTACTGCCCTGGACGCCAGACGTACGCGAAACCTCTTCGACGCCGAAAAGCGACTTGACTCTTTGTCACTGTCATCGACGCTTCACCGACCGTGGAAACGGCCTCCTGGGCCGCACGACAGATGGCAAGACCTTCGGGGAACCCCGCGAAGAGATCTTCAGGGCTTCGTGACGATTCCGTAGCGGGCACGAATTCTATCCTCAAAATCGGCAAGATCGATCTCACCGGCTACATACTTACCAGCATCAGCCTTCGTGGCTTCAGTCGTGTGCAAGCCTTCCATTTCACCGCTATGGATGGCTTCGGCAACCTGGAGCTCACGCTCGTCGCGCAGAGCATCTGCAGTCGTCCTCAATGACATCGGCTTGCTCCTTTCACGGCCGGAGCCCCGAGTTTACCGGTTCCATTCCCAGTCACGCCTTTGAAACCCAGTCAACGTAACGCCGGCCCGCGCGTAGCGCACCCCCGACAGCGATCAGAAGTGATCCCCCGGGGCTTCCGCTCCCCCTGTTACGCTGCAGACTATGTGCGGTCGAGTCATCGTTGATTACGAGGAAATGATCCCCGCGGCAACAGACACCGAGCTCGCCGCGTGGATCACCGGGGCGCCCGCGGGCGCCGCATCCTCATGGAACGTGAAACCCACCCAACAGATCCCCGTCGCGTACACCGACCACAAGACCGGCGAGAAGAAGTTCGAGACGGCGTACTGGTCGCTCGTGCCCGTGTGGTCGAAGGAGCTGAAGACGAAGTTCCCCACTTTCAACGCCCGCTCCGAGACCGCCGCAGAGAAGCCGTCGTTTAAGGCGGCAGTGAAGAACCGTCGCTGCGCGATCCCGGTCTCAGGCTTCTACGAGTGGACCGGCCCGAAAAACGCACGCGTTCCGCACGCCATCTTCGGCCCAGAAAAACTCCTGACCCTCGCAGGGCTGATGTCGTGGTGGCACGAGCCCGGCGCCGACGATGATCACGGGTGGCACCTCACCGCCACGATCCTGACCCGCGACTCGGCCGGGGTCATGCAGCCGCTGCACGACCGTATGCCAGTGTTCCTTGCCGACGAGTTCGTGAACGAGTGGATCGACCCAGACACCACCGGCGACCACGCCCTCGTACAAGCCGTGTCGGCGGCCGCTGTGCCGCTCGCAAATGATCTGTTTGAATACCCGGTCGCACCGCTGCGAGGCGACGGGCCCCCGCTGATCGAGGGCCTCTCCGAGTAAGACCCACCGCCCGCCTCGGGAATCGGTGCGTCCCTGCACGGCCAGCGCCCCGCACGATAAGTCACTCGACCACCAGGGCATCTAGCCGAGCACTATGCGTCGGCTATGGCTAGGCTTGAGAGATGTCATCTCGGCTCCTGTCATTCGTCAGACTCGCACAACAAAGGATCAAAATGCAGCACATTCCGCTCCCCCGTGCAACCGTCGGGTTGCTCGTTGCATGCGTCGCCATCGCAGGACTTTCGGGATGCATGACAACCACCGCCGATGGTCGCGTCGGCGGTGGCCTCTCGTTAGACGACAGAGCAAGCGGTGGGTACGTTACCCCGATTGATGTCGTCACCGGTCGTTACGAAGTGACTGTCCAGGACTACATCTGGGGTGCGCCCCCGGCAGACGGAGTTTTCGACATTACGAAGACGAGCCTCACCACACTCACGATTCTCACGAGCGATGATGAGCTCTGGAACTGCGATTACGACGAGGAGCTAGCCTCTGCAACCTGCACCGCAGCTGCTGACACGGAGAAAGAGATGCCGATGCAGGTCGATTGGTCAACGCAAGATGACAAGAGACACCAGATTTCTGGATCAGCCACGGTAACACTCGAGGGCGAAACGTATGAGGCAATGACGTTCGAGGGTACCCGCATCGTCGAATAGCGCACGGAAGATCCCGGCAGCCTTTTCACCTTCGAGATCCTGAAGCATTCCGAGGCCCCGATGCGTGCAGTTTCGTTACCTCCGCAGCCGAGGAGCCGTGCGAATCCTCATGCGGTCAACGCGAATGTCTGGGAGGTTCGAGCCATGCGCTCACCAACCGGGATACCGTGTGGTCCAGCGTGTGTACGGGCCGTATTCGCCGTGCAGTTCATGCCCGCGAGTGAACTCGTATACAAAGTCATCTGCAAGTTCGAGGATGGTGCCCCGACCTTCAACCTCAAACACCAGCTGCGGCGGCAACGATTCTTCTCCATGCAGCGCACCAATGATGTTGCCACAGAGCGCACCCGTCGAATCAGAATCACCTGAGTGGGTGACCGCGAGCGAGAGCGCCTTGAGTATGTTCTCTGGCTCGGGGCGCTGCAGCGCTGCGTAGACAGCGATGCCTAACGCCTCATCAGCTACCCACCCGCCACCCAACGACTCCAACACCGCAACGCTGGGTGGTTCAGCCGCCAAATCGATCGCCTGCTGAAGCACTCGCGTAGTCTCTTCATGGTGTTCGCGACAGTGTAGATGTCGCATCATTGTGTCTACCGCCTCGTCAAGTTCTTGCCCCAGAAATATCGCACCAATAAGCGCGGCGAGTGCACCCGAAGCGAGCTGGGCAGTCGGATGACCGTGCGTAAAGGATGCCGCTTGCGCCGCGCTATCGAACTGCCTCCCGAGGGCGTCGTCAGAGCTCGGTGGCAACAGCCCGAATGGTGCACTGCGCATGACCCCGCCGCAGCCTTTCGAATCATTCTCAGCCTGGCCACCGTATTGCGAGATCTACCGTTCGCCGCATCGCGCATCCATTAACGCTGATATGCAGGTGTTGCCAGGGGCGCGCCTGACATAGAGCCACTTCTGGTTGATCAACCAGCCATCTTTTGACCCATCGGGCTCGCGCATGAGCTGCGTGTCGGGGAAGTACACCTAGCACACCGGGCCCGGTCGCCCAGCCGAGAGGAGACACCCATGACGAAGCCACACTCGGGCCACGGGCACGACCACGGGCCTCACAGTGGCCATGAGCACCACGAGCGCACTGGGCACGAGGATCACGGTGGTCACGCTGGCCATATGGGCCACTGCGGTCACGGCGGCCACGGCGATCATGTGGCCCAGTTTCGGCGCCTGTTCTGGGTGAATCTCGTGCTCGCGGTGCCAGTCGTCGCGTTCTCGCCAATGTTTGCCATGATCCTCGGCTATTCAGTACCAGGCTGGGCCACCTGGATCGCACCTGTTATCGGCACCGTGATGTATGTCTGGGGCGGCTCCCCATTCTTGACGGGCACGGTGAGCGAAATCAAGGCCCGCAAACCGGGCATGATGCTGCTGATCGCCCTGGGCATCACCGTGGCCTTCCTCGCATCGTGGGGCGCACCACTCGGGCTGTTGCATCACGAGCTCGAATTCTGGTGGGAACTCGCGCTGCTGGTGGTCATTATGCTGCTCGGGCACTGGATCGAGATGCGTTCGCTCGCCCAGACCACTTCTGCGCTCGACTCCCTCGCTGCGCTTTTGCCCGACGAAGCCGAGCGGGTCGAGGGTGAAACGGCCGTCACGGTGAGCCCGGCGGAGTTGCGCGTTGATGATCTCGTGATCGTGCGCCCGGGCGGCAGCGTGCCGGCCGACGGCATGATTGTTGACGGAAGTGCGGCCATGGATGAATCGATACTCGCTAAACAACAGCGCACTGCCAGCACGGACAATGATGAACTTCACGTAGTCGAAAGCGATCGGCTCAATCGCTTCATGCATGGTCTGGGTCCTGGCAATTATCGGTGAGAACTGCCCGACGTATGGTGAAGTTTCGGTGTCTTCTTGGGCTAGTGCTTCCTTCGCGGTGTTGGCAGCGTAGAAAAATCGCCTGGTGGGCTGGATGCTCACGGCATGTCAGCCGTGCGAGGGTGTGTTATCCATTTGATTGTTCGGCCCTGTGCGTTCGGGTGAGACCTCGCTGTGTGCGAAGGTAGTCCGTGAGGCGGTCACCTTCGATATCCAGGTTCGGGAGGATCTTGTCGAGCCATTTCGGTGTCCACCATGCTGCGCGTCCGAGTGTTGCCATGAGGGCTGGGACGAGTGTCATGCGGATCAAGAACGCATCAATCAATATTCCGACAGCCAGCGCTAACCCAAATTGTTTCACCATGCTGTCTTCGCTGAAGATGAACCCGGCAAACACTGAGACCATAATCGCGGCGGCAGCAACCACGACACGACTGGACTGTTCGAACCCGCGGATGACGGCTTGGGCTCCCTGGTGCCCGTGCACGTGGGCTTCACGCATAGAACTGACAAGGAACATCTCGTAGTCCATGGCAAGGCCATACAAGATGCCAGTGACCATGATGGGAAGGAAACTGAGGATCGGGCCAGCCGTGTCGATGCCGACGAGGTCTTTCAGCCATCCCCACTGGAAGATCGCGGTCATGATCCCGAACGTCGCGCCAATGGTCAGCAAGAACCCCACGGTTGCTTTAATCGGGATCAGGATCGAACGGAAGACCACGAGCAGCACCAGCAACGAGAGGATGACGATGATGGTGATGTAGAGCGGGAGCACGCTCGCGAGTTTCTCGGAAATATCGAGATTGATCGCAGTGAGACCTGTGACACCAATGGTTGTTCCGGCGATTCCGGTGAGATCACCGGAATCTGCGCGCAACGTGTGCACGAGCGTGGTTGTTGACTCAGCATCGGCTCCTTCAGTAGGGATGACGGTGAAGAGTGCGAGCGTGTCGTCGGGAGAAAGCCCCATGGGCCTAACTGTCTCGACAGACTCACCGCGTTCGAGTGATTCGGCAATGGCAGGGAGTTCGGTGGCGTCGAAGTGTTCTCCGTCTGGTGCATGAATGACGGTGATGAGCGGTGCGTTGTAGCCCTCACCGAAACCCCGGGTGACGGCGTCGGATGCCTGCCGCTCGGTCGTATCGAGATTTGCGGTGGATCCATTGGGCATGCCGAGAGACATCTGAGTCATAGGGATGGCGGCGACCCCCAGGAGTGCGACAACGCCGATGATGACGGCCCACCGCCCCTTCACCACGCCGGAGGCGAATGTGTGGGCGAAACCGTGACGTTGTACGTAACTGCGCTGCTGCTGTCTCTGCCGTGCCCGCGGGCTGAGAATTCGTTCACCGACGATTCCCAACAGGGACGGGAGCAGGGTGAGCGCGATGAGTACCGCCAGAAGCACAGTTGCCGCAGCCACGAGTGCCATGGTGGTGAGAAAAGATATCCCGATCAGCGTCAACCCGCCGAGAGCGATGACCACGATGAGACCTGCGAAAGCTACCGCACTTCCAGCGGTCCCTAATGCTCGACCGGCTGCCTCCGTTGCAGAATGCCCTTCGCGGAGAATGAGGTGCCGTTGCCGGTTGACGATGAAGAGGGCGTAGTCGAGGCCGACGGCGAGCCCGATCATGAGCGCAAGCACCGGTGTCGCACTGGTGAGTTCAACGGTGTTCGACAGGGCGAATGCGCCACCCAGACCGACCGCGACACCGAGCACCCCGGTAACAAGTGGCAGGCCTGCAGCCCGGAGTGAACCCAGGGTGAGGAAGAGCACAAGACCTGCCACCAACAACCCCAACGCTTCATGCCCGCCCAGAGGAGGTTCGTGAGGTTTCAGAGACTCGGTCGGCAGAGCCATGATTCCGACTTCTTCGGCGTGTTGTGTCGCAGTAGTGACCACGTCGTCGATCACACCTGCAGGAAGGTCTTCGACTTGCAGAGAGAACTGGATCTGCATGAGCGCCACAGTTCCGTCGTCAGAGATGAGCACACCGGGGGCGAGCATTCCCTGCTGCCGGAGAGCCTGCTGCATCATCATTTCTTGCTCAGCTGGGGAGACCTGTTGCCCGGCATGACCTTGCATCTGCTCGGGTGGTTGTGGCGCATCACCAGGCGCTATCGGACCGGTGGCGTCCTCAGGTTTCGGCATGACTGCTGCGAGATTCTCTGTGCTGCGCTCCACCACGAACTCGTTGGCGGAGATCGCCGTGAGTGACGAGCGGATCGCTTCTGCGCTCGCCCCCTCGTCGACTCGCTCACCAGACGGGCTCGTGAACACGATCGTGCCCTGCCCGCCAGCGATGTCAGGAAACTCAGAACGAAGCTCTTCGATGACGGCTTGACTCTCTGTCCCATCGATCGTGATCGCAGAACTGATCTTCACCCCGCCCGTGATCGCCAACGTGATGACGCTCCCGAGAATGAGGAACCAGGTGATCAGAAACACCCACGGGCGCCGGTAGGAGAAGCGCCCCAAACGGTACAGGAATATTGACATCGAAAAGCCTTTCTGGCAGGGGAAAGCAGCGCGAGCAGCAACAGATCACGCTCAAGATGAAAAAATCAGAGACCGGACTTGAGTCTCGAGAAGACCTTCTCGACGAACTCGCCGGGCGAACTCGGCGGCGACACTGCCCCATCGATGAGAGAACTCAGTGCCCCATACGCGGCACCGACAATAATGTGTGACGTGAGTTTCGAGACCGAATTCCCTGCGCGCTCTCCGACAACGTGTTGTGCGGTGCGGCGAATCTGAGCGTGCACGCTCTCCAGGTACGGTCGCAGTGCCGGATCCGCCTCCGCAAGGTCTCGAAGCTGGAAGAGAAGGTCCAACAGGCCCCCGGAGAGCTGATGAATCGCAAGGCCCTTCACCCAGTCCAACAACGCAGTGTCGGCGGGCAGCTCGGGCATCGAGGAAATTCCCTGGTGCAGCTGCTCGAGCGCGAGCGCCGTAACCGCTTCCTCCTTATTCGAGAAGTAGTTCGCAAAGGTTCGACGTGACACACCGGCCCGCCCCACGACATCATCAATCGTGTAGCCCTCAAGCCCGTGCTCACGTGTCAGCTCGAATGCTGCGCGCGCGAGCGCATGCGAGGTCTGTTGGCGCTTCCAATCGCGGTGGCTAGGTTCTGTCATGATCACACCTTAACCACACAATTGCCCAATGGGCAAATATGCCCGTTGGGCAACTATCGCCATCCTGTAAGTGTGAATGAAACTACCGAGGTGATGGTCAGGCAGCTGGAACGCGCTCGCGTCGGGCATTTCGTGTCACTGAAATCGCCGACGCTATCGTCTGACGCGGTCTCGCTTCGTTCCCGTGTGCGCGCGGAGTGCTCGGAGCGCGGACACGATGGCGACGAGATCGACGATCTCTTGCAGGAGGGCCCCCACAACTGCGGGCAGGTAACCGAATGCGGCGACGAGCATCAAACCCACTGAGATGATGATGCCCATCCAGATCGACTGCAGCGCGATCTGCACGGTGCGCCGCGAAACATAGGCAACATCTGCCACGCGTGCGATGTCGTTCGAGGTGATCACTGCTGCGGCCGACTCGCTCGCGACCGTCGCCCCTCGTCCCGCCATCGCGATACCCACGTCGGCTGCCGCCAGCACGGGGGCATCATTAATCCCATCACCGACCATAAGTACCGGCCGCGGCCGCATGCCCTGCACGATCTCGACCTTGGTCTGGGGAGTGGTCTCAGCATGAACCGTGTCGATGCCGATCGCGTGTGCGACCGATTTAGCGGTGGGTGTGACATCACCGGTCACCATCGCGATCTCGGCCACACCCGCTCGGCGCAGACGGGACACGGTGCCCGCAGCCTGCTCACGAATCGGGTCCGACAAAATGATGACACCGGCCAGTTCCTCACCAACCGACACGTACACGGCCGTCTCGCCAGCCGCGAGTACGGGGCGATCGATCGGCCCGGTCGCCTCCTCGATGAACGTAGGTTTGCCCACTCGCACCACGGTGCCCTCCGCGAGAATGGCGAGCACACCGTTCGTTGCTACCTCGTCAGCGTTCGTGACTGCTGGCAGCTCGAGTTGTTGTGCTCTTGCGGCTGCGACGATCGGGTCGGCGAACACATGCACGGAGTACTGCTCAGCGGCTGCTGCGAGGCGAAGCGTTTCGGTCGCGGTGCGGGAGGACGGGTGAATGTCGACGACGTCGGCTTTGCCTTGGGTCAGGGTGCCTGTTTTATCGAACGCGGCCGAGCGAACCCGGGCAAGCACCTCTAACACGCCACCGTCTTTGATGATGACGTTCAGCTTTGCGGCTGAACTCATCCCACCCATAAACGCGACCGGGGTGGCGATGAGCAGCGGGCATGGCGTCGCCACGACGAGCACCTCGGCGAACCGCACCGGATCGCCGCTAAAAAACCAGGCAAACCCGGCGATCAGCAGCGAAACAATGGTGAACGGCATCGCATATCGGTCAGCGAGTCTGACCATCGGCGCCCGGGAGTCCACGGCCTCCTCCACCAGTCGCACGATCGAGGCATAGTTCGAATCGACTGCCAACTTCTGCGCGCGCATCGTGAAGCTCGTGGTGCTGTTCACCGTGCCAGAAAGCAGCGGGTCGCCCGCATGGTAGCTCGCCGGGATCGGCTCACCAGTCACTGACGATTCATCAATCGTCGCGTGATCAGATATCAGTACCCCGTCGACGGGGAGGATCTCTGATGACCGCACCAGCAGTTCGTCACCGACTGCGACCTCATCGACCGGGATACGTTCGACCTCGCCCGTACTGGGGTGAATTCTCCCCGCGAATGCTGGGGCTCGGTTCAACAGTTGGTCGAGTTCTCGGCTCGCGCGGCGAGCGGCGAGGTCTTCGAGTGCTTCCCCTCCGGTGAGCATCAACGCGATGATGAGCCCCGCGACATATTCCTGTACTGCGAGTGTCGCGATCATGGCGATGACCGCAAGAATGTCGAGCCCCCAATGCCCGCGCATCAGATCCTTGAACATGTCGATCGCGGTGATCACGATCACGATGCCGAGCACGAGATACGCGGTGACCGCGAGAGCCGTTATCAAGCCGGTCGCCCAGAGCACCACTCCGGTAGTGAGCCCGACGAGCACGAACATCATGAGCTTGCGGTTGCGGAGAAACTCTATGGTCGGTGAAATTGCACGTGTCGATTCTCGGGTGTGCGGGGTGAGGGTCTGGGCTGGCACTGCTACGGCCTCATTCGTTCTTGGTGAGAGTGGAGAGTGCGCTGAGCGCGGTCACATCAGTGATCGTGATTCGCCCCTGCTCCTGTTGCGTAATCACACGGGAGTCGGTGAGTTTGCGAAGTTGCCGACTGAGGGACTCTGGTGTCGTGGACAGGAGCGAAGCGATGTCCTTCTTTGCGAGCGGCAGCGTCACGTCGATGGCTCCTCGCGGCCCTGGCGTCGCAGGGAGCGAGAGCAGGTAATCGGCGAGACGAGAGCTCACGTTTCCTGAGATGACAGAAGCCAGTCGCGCCTCAGTATCATCCAAGCGCTGACTCACTCCTTGCAGCATGCGCAGCCCGATGCTCGGATGCTTCTCGACGAGACGCCCGAGATCGGCATGACGGAACACGCACAGTTCGGTATACACGAGCGCTTCTGCTGCGTGATCGGGTCTCGTGCCGGTGAGAAACGCGGATTCTCCGATGAAGTCGCCCGGCCCGAGGACCCGGATCACCTGCTCGTGCCCAGCCGCACTTGTGCGAGCGATCTTCACCTGACCGGTGTGCACCACCATCAACTGCGACATATCCGAGCCTGCTGTATACGCCTGCTCGACAGCGTCTAATCGGACGGTACGTGCAAATCCCGCAACTTCCACTTGCTGCGCATGTGTGAGCCCTTGAAACAGCGGTACACGGGCCACGCAGAGATCATTTGCTGGATCAGCATCCACATCGGTTGAAACAGCCAACGGCATCCTTCCCTTCTAGTATGGCGACTCGTGGCACAACACCCGCGCTTCAGCTGAAGCCAGGGGTGGCGCGTGCAGTGATGTACGCGTGTGGCGTCCGCGGGTTCGAGCGCTGCCCGATCACCTCGAACCCGGCGTGGGTGAGGGCTTCGACCATTTTGTTCATCGGCCACCGGTATGCGGCGGCGATCGGATGGTCGAATGCCTCCCGCCGCGGCCCCGCGAAAAAGGACATCAGCAGCGATCCGCCGTCACCCAGCCGAGTGCGCAGTATTACGAGCGCGTGTAGAAGCTCTTCTGAGCTCATGTGAATGGTCGAATACCAGGCGATGATCCCGCCCCAGCGGGTCTCGCAACGGGCGAGATCTTCGATGGAATCGTGATGGAACACAACCGCGGGATGTCTGGCTCGGGCAATCGTGATGAGGCGATCCGATGGCTCGAGCCCTTCCACCGTGTGTCCGAGGCGTGCGAGGTGACCGGTCCAACGCCCGGTACCCGCGCCGACATCGAGAATGGGGCCATCGACTGCCGCTGCCCACGGCTCGATGACCGCACGATCAGGGTCATCCGGTGAGATCTCGGCACCGAGAATGCCCTCGATATCAACATCAGGCGACCCGTATGCATCGGCTACCCGGTTTATTGAGGCCACAGGATCAGACGTCCGTGCTGCTGTGAATACGGCGTCCGTCGGTGCCTCAGGCCGCTGGGTCATGGTTCGATGATCACTTTGCCGGCAGTGTGCCCGGCCTCCACCATGGCGACGGCTTCCGCAGCCCGATCGAGACTGTACCGGTCCGTCACCTGCGGGTCGACGAGACCGTACTGGGCGACGCCGGTGACCTTCTCGAGCCCTTCACGCGTGCGCACCACCGCTACGCCACCGAGTTGCTGCACGGTGGTCGGGTCTGCGGTACTGATGATGACGCTCGGGTCTTTGGCGACGACCGCGAGATCACGAAGCGCCTGCCCACCGACCAGGTCGATGAGCACATCAACACCCTCCGGCGCGATGGCACGCACCCGGTCAGCCGCACCCTCTCCGGAGGCAACGAACGTCGCACCGGTCGACTCCACCAGTTCCTGCTTCGCAGCACTGGCCACACCGATGACCGTGAACTTGTGCACATTGCCGATCTGCGCCGCCATCAGCCCGACCCCACCTCCGGCGCCAAGAATCAGCATCGTCTGACCAGGTTCCAGCTCGATCTGATGCGTCACGTCATACGCAGTAGCCCCTGCGACAGGCAGTGCTGCAGCGTCAGCAAAGGAAAGCTCTTCGGGCTTCTGGACGGTTTGTGCCGCATCCAACACCGTGTGCTTCGCGAACGTTCCCTGTCCTTTGGCCGCGAGGCCGAGCACCATGTCACCGACAGCGAAGTTCTCGACCTCTGCGCCTACGGCGGTGACGACACCGGAGGCCTCTCGGCCCATCGGTGCGGGAAGCGGCCAGTGGGAGCCCATCTGCCCCGCACGGATCTTCCAGTCAGCAGGGTTCACCCCGGCCGCTTTCACTTCGATCGCGAGCTCTCCAGGCCCAGGCGCCGGAGCGGGGCGTTCAACGAGTTCCTGCGTCTCGGGGCCGCCATAGGCGGCGAAGACCAGCGCTTTCGACATTATTGACTTCTCCTCATTCTCCAGGTGAGTGACACTTACGTGGTTGCCTGTGGCGGAGCGTCTTCACCCGAAGCCTCTGCCGCATCAGCGAGTTCCTTCGTGGCATACTCCGCGTCAATTGCGTGCTCCGGAGGTGAATAGACGGTGTAGAGCACCAAAGGCTCATCGCCAGTGTTGCGGAAGTTGTGGCGAGTACCGGCCGGGACAGCGCACAGGTCGCCAGCATCAACGGTGTGCGTCTCGCCGTCAAGGTCGGCCTCTCCGCTGCCCGACACAAAACTCAGCAACTGGTCGGTGGTGTCATGCACCTCGTCGCCGATCTCCCCGCCCACCGGAATCGTCATCGCAACGAGTTGGGAATGCTTTCCCGTCCAGAGCACCTGACGAAAATTCGTGTTTGCTTTCGCGACCTCGTCGATGATGAAGTGCGTCGCCTTCTCGCCGACGCTGAACTGGTTCTCACTCATGTGTGTGGTCCTTTCTCAAGATGGAAGTTCGGATGAACTCTGGGCCGTGGCTGGTTCGACCGGGCGGCCTGTTTCATGTGCGGCTCGGGCGCGTTCACTCCTCGACAACGCAGTGGCTCCTTGGGTGTTGCGCAGCAGGCGCATCGCGTTGAGGATTACGATGAGCACCGATCCCTCGTGCACGAGCATGCCGATAGCCATCGTGACACCCCCTGCGAAGACCCCGACGAGCAGCACGACAACGGTGATGAGCGCGATCCAGATGTTCTGGCGCATGACGTTCACGGTGCGTTTGGCGAGGCCGATTGCTTCGGGCAGTTTCAAGAGGTTGTCGCCCATCAGGGCAATGTCTGCCGTCTCCACGGCCACCGCGGAGCCCGCTGCACCCATGGCAACACCAATGTCGGCGGTCGCGAGGGCCGGGGCGTCGTTCACGCCGTCGCCCACCATCGCGACCGTGTGCCCCTCGCGCTGCAACCGCGCGACAGCGTCGAGCTTGTCCTCGGGTAGCAACGAAGCATGGATCTCATCGATACCGACCGCCTCACCGATGGCTTCGGCGACAAGGCGCGTATCTCCGGTGAGCATCACCACCTTCTGCACCCCGCTAGCGTGCAAGCGCCTGATCATCTCGGGGGCATCCTCGCGGATCGTATCTGCGACACCGATTACGCCAAGCACGCTCTCATCGACCGCGACAATCATGGGGGTCTTGCCTGCCGCTGCCAGTTTGTTCGCAGCCACAGCCGCCCCCGCGTCGTTCACGATCCCGTACTGTTCGAGCAGCGGCACGTTACCGATGAGTACCCGCTTGCCGTGAGCGTCGGCCACGATCCCCTTGCCCACGACCGGTGTGACCGATCCAGGAAGGCCCTCGGGGGCCACTCCTTCTTCTCGTGCGGTGTCGAGGATCGGGCGGGCAAGTGGGTGCTCGGACCCTGCTTCTGCGGCGGCTGCCCAGCGAAGCACCTCGCGCCGATCCGCTTCAGGATTGAGCACAACGATGTCGGTGAGTACCGGGCGGCCCTCGGTGAGAGTCCCCGTCTTATCGACTGCGACGGCCGAGATCTTGGCCGAGGTTTCGAGGTACTCGCCGCCCTTGATGAGAATCCCGTTGCGGGCCGAGCGGCCGATTCCCGCTACGATCGCCACGGGAATCGAGATGACGAGCGCGCCCGGGCAACCGATCACGAGCAACGTGAGGCCGAGCACTACGTCACCAGAGATGAGGCCCGCCGCAAGCGCGAGTACCATCACCGCGGGCGTGTACCACTTCGAGAATCGGTCGATGAATGCCTGCGTTTTCGCTTTCGCATCCTGCGCTTCTTCGACACGGTGAATGATGCGCGCGAGCGTCGTGTCGGCTCCGATGCCGGTCGCCATGACCTGTAGGAATCCGCCCCGCGAGATCGTGCCCGCAAACACGTGATCTGACTTCGTCTTTTCGACAGGGATCGACTCACCCGTGATCGATGCCTCGTCGATCGCTCCGGTGCCTGACACGACCTGCCCGTCGACGGGAACTTTCGCTCCGTTCTTTACGAGCACGATCTCACCCATGCGCACCTGATGTGCGGCGATCTCGACCTGCTCACCGTCGCGCATCACGACTGCAACGTCGGGGGCCACCGCGACCAACTCAGCGAGCGCTGCACGGGTCTTGTTCATCGTGCCGGCTTCGAGTGCGTGACCGATCGCGAAGAGGAACGTCACGGCGGCAGCTTCCCAGAAGTTGCCGATGAGCGTCGCGCCGATCGCTGCAATCGATACGAGCAGGTCGATACTGATGAACTTTACGAGCAGTGCCCGGACGGCCTTCACGACGATTCCGTACCCCGCGACAATTGCTGCGGCGAGCATGAACGCGTTCGCAAGGGTAAACACATGACCAGAACCGTGGGCGTGTTCGCCAGCGTCGATCCACCATTGCGGACCGACCGTGACGTTCCAGCTGCCGCCGAAGAGCTTTTCGACGCCGAACGACACGAGAATGAGGAGGCCCGAGACAACGGGAATGAACCAGTTGCCATACCGCCACTTACGGAACGCGTTCACGAATGTGCTGCCTTTCGAATTGGTGAACTTAGTGCGTTAGGAGCCGTTTGGCTAGAACGCGGAGGCCTTCGACTTATAGCCGGCCTTATCGACAGCAGCAATGAGATCGTCGACGGAACTTCTTGTCTCATCGTGGTCGATCTCAACGCGACCCGAGGCGAAGTGCACCGTCACGTTCTCGACGCCATCGAGCTTGCCGACCTGCTTCTCGATCTTGGTCACGCACGACGGGCACGAGAAACCCTCGGCGCGCAGCAGAGTGTGGGTGGTGTCAGTAGCGTTCGCCATGATGAGTCCTTTCGCTTCACCCCGAAACGGGGATCGACCAGGAGGTTCCTGGCCTTCACGACCCAGACTATTGTGTTGACAAAGCCTCAGCCTTGACCTAGATCAAGTCGTGCTCGGAGCTCCTCTCTGTGGCTCACCAGCTACTTGGGTGCCGTGAGTCGCTTCTTGGTTGATCTGCTGGGCGCCATGAAGGTCTACAAGACCGAACTGATCCGTCAGCAAGGCCCTGGCGGACGGTCGAGCAGGTCGAGCTTGCGACCCTCGAATACGTGTGGTGGTGGAAGCATGAGCGGCTCCACGGGGAACTCGATATGCGTACTCCGATCGAGGTCGAACAGGCGTACTACGCTGAAACTGAGACGCTTCTGTCACCGACCGGCTGACAGGGAAACCGGTCGGAACAAGAACCAGGCCAATTCATCGAGAAGTACTACGAGATGATTGAAGTGTCACCAGGCATGCGGCAAGACCTCGCAGGGAAGATTCACGCCGACTTCGTCGCGCTCATGGCGAACGAGACGAAAGAACTCTCGCGACTCACGAGCGAGCGTGACCGGCTTGATAACGAGCGGATGAAACTCCTGCAAGCCCACTATGCGGGTGCGGTGCCAATTGATTTGTTGAAGCAAGAGCAGGATCGCATCGCGAATCAGATCGGTGACATTCAGCACCGGCTTGAAGCGCACCACGATGAGTATGCGTCAGCTCGCGCGAACCTTGACGACTCACTCGGGTTACTCGCCAACATCGTCAGCATCTACCAGCGTGCTGATGACGCGAACAGACGACTCTGCAACCAGGCGTTCTTCCACCGGATCTTCATCGAGGAAGAGGGTGATGTTCGAGTCGAGTACGAAACACCCTTCGGCGCGCTCTGCGACACGGAGGAGCAGATGAACGCTCTGAACTGGGCGGCTAAAGCGAAAAAGAAGGGAGAGGTTCAACCCGGACAAAGAGTGGTTACTCTTGTCGAGGGTTTGAACCTCTCCCATTTGGGGTCCCTGCATAGACAGTTCTCAAACCCTGCCCCCATGCTGAAATCGTTGATTTCTCGCTGGAAACGAGGGGTCTACCGGGTATCGCAGCGGGTAGATAGCACCCCAATTCAGGACGTTCGAGGGCCCTGCGTCAGGAGGATTGGGAAACCTCAAACCTTTCTCACCCCCTCTGAAGTAGACCGTCTCGTCGACGATTACCTCGCCGGTCTCAGCGTCGGATACCTTGCACAGAAGTATGGTGTGCACCGGGCGACAGTCTCGAAGCACCTCGTCCGAAACAACGTCCATCGCCGCCAGTACGGCCTCACGATCGAAGAAGCCGCCGAGGCAGTAAGGCTTCATCGTGGCGGCATCTCGATAAGCAGGATTGCCCGCACGCTCGGAGCCAACCGGAAGGTCATCACCAAGATTCTCAATAGCGAGATGAAAAAAGTCTAGTCACAACTCGGGTATCTCCAGTCCACAATTGCACCAGTTCTATCCTTCACCACGAGTAGGTCCGAATCACCACACCGACGCATCGCAGCGGTTAGAACTTCGTCCTTGGTCTTTCCAACCGCGACGGCCCGAGCCTGACCCGGCTTCAACTCTGCGAAGTCCTTCTCGCGTTGTTGGACCGTTCGAATCGAAATCCTATTCGGCGAGGTCCAGTGAATATCGTCAAGGTAGTCGCGCGAGCCCGACCGCAAAGCGACTGATGCCCGCGATGCAAGAGAATCAAAGCAAATGGCAAGCTTCAGAGCAACAGCGACGTTTGCGCCGATAACCATCGCGCTTACATCGTGCTTCGAGTCATGCGCGGAGGAGTGTCTCTCGGAGGCAAGGTCCTTCAATTGCTGACGAAGGTCAATGTCCTTGTTGAATTGGTCTTTAGTCTGAAATCCGAGTGTGCCAGACAATGTACGCATAGATCCATATGGATCCTTCACATGAAATGTTCGAAGTGCACTAGTTAGGTCCTCATGTCCCATGTTGCTCCCCACCCACCCCCATGCGAGCGGCGAGAAGGTGACCTGCCCATCCAACGAAGAGAGACTTCCGCCTATTGACTTGCTCAGATCGATGAGGGCATCAAGCTCCATGCGAGTGGCCCTGGTCCCTGCAACTTTGAGCACATTACGGGTGGACTGCTCTTTGAGCTTCTCGGGTAAATCTCGAAACCCTAAATGTCCACTGTTTATTCTTTCCACGAGCTCAAATATTCTTTGCTCCACAAAGTTCTCAAGAATATTGAAAGTCGATACGGCAAGGCCCCTGCGCAACAGTGCACCTACATTTCCGGGCTTCAGTACTGCCTGTTCTGCAATCGCTTCTCGAATTGCGGAATAGCCGACAAGAAATGCCCGCCGGGATTGTGACAAACCTGCGTCTCCTATACCTAAACCCGCTTGAGCGCTTGAATGACCTGCTCGACTCGGTACCGCAATCTGGCAGGGGTGTTCGTGCCCTGTCGAGTAGCCTCATCAAACTCCGGATTTTGGAACAGCGAACCCAATTGACTTCGTGTTTCCTGCGCGTTGACCTTAATGATCTCGATCTGCTTATCAGGCAGTTCGGCAAGCGCGATCATAACAGCGTCAAAAAGTCCAGCAAGTGACTGGTCTCGCCCTGGCCATTTGAACGCATCACGGGACCAAATTGCTTCGGAAGTCTCAATAGCAACTACGAATCGTTGCCGAAACTGCTCAAGTCGATTCGGATCCGCAAATCTTTCTTTTTGCATGAAGGAGTCAAGCGCAGCCCGAATATCCCCGGAGAAACTTCTCCATCCCTCGGAGAATGCCAAGAAACGTACAACGTACTCTGCATCAAGCATCTTCCGATAGGAAGGTGTCGATGGATACGCCTTGAACTGGGCTCGCAAGAATTCATTCTCTGCCAAGGAGTAGACCAAGTCGTTCAGAGGGCCGCCATATGCGACATTTCGAATCTCCTGGGCGTTCAACACTTCTCCACCGGTGTTTAGTCGGAGAAAAACTTCATGTTTCAGGTCATCTGCCGACTGCCGCAATAGAGTAGTAACCCTCATGCTCTTCATCTCGACTGCACGTTGCAGTCCCTCCGGTAAGTCTGAGAATTTCAGCCCGTTCAACGCAGGCATTCGTTCTAGTTTCCGAAGCTGAAGTGTGTCAGATAAGAAAGCACCAACGCTTGTCAGCCGTTGCTTGCCGTCAATGACCGAGTATGAGCCGATTCTGGACTCATCCTCTGCGAGGTAAATTGGCGGAATCGGAATGTTCAAGAAGAACGATTCTATGAGTCGAGATTGCTTGTCAGCATTCCACCTGTCTCGTCGTTGGAACTTCGGTGAGACATCAATAGCACCGGTCTGTACAAGCCTGGCTAGCGATGCTAGTCCTTGATCAGCTACCTCGATAACGGCACTCCTCTGCGCCGCGAGATACTGTTGTTCTAAAGACTCTGCTGTGAGCAACTGTTGTTCTGAAGACCGCACTGTACTCATGTTTAAGAATCTAGTCCAATGTTGCGCCCTGGTTCTGTCGAGTGCTCTGAGATTTCCAGAGCACCTCAGTCTGATGTGCCGTGGCTCTAACGGAGTCTTGGAGACCTCGCGATCTTGCGCTCAATGAGCGACTCGCCGATAGTGCGCCTGTGCCATCAATTTTTCTTATCCGATGCCTGCCGGGGCAGGTCAAATTGTTATGTGTGCCTCAAATCGATGAGACCACCAACATGCCCTCCACAAACTCTCGTGGTCGTGTCTAAGCGCCTCGAATTCACGCAACGCGAACTTCATCGGTGATTCTGGGCTCGGAGGTGGGCCGCACCACCGTGATCTCTTGAACGCTACGTGAATTCAGAATCGCATGGCGCTTTTCCCTGCCCCTGCGTACCCTGTTCGTAGGCGGCCTCTACCTGCTACGCCAGCACCCGAAGTGTTGGCACTACAAACAGCCTAAGCTGGACAGTCATTTTCTTCTTCCTGTCGCCCGAGCCGGGAAGAGGACTGTCATCATGTTTCGCCTGATCTGGATCATAAGTATCTACGTCCGCAGCTTCATGCGGCGTTTCATGCCGACGAACAATGCACTTGATGCGTTCCGCACCCGGCGCGGCCTCAAGTGGGGTGTTCCCGCGATGCTGTTGGCGATCCCCTACTGCTTCGCCGCCGCGTACCTGACTGCGCTCATAGATGACGGTGCACCGAACTGGCTCTACCTCGTCGCGCTCGTGTGCATCTGGAACGCCCTGAAATTCGCAGTCAACGGCCCCTTGAGTGTCGGGCTGCTCGTACGGGTCCGGATTGCTGAAGCCCGCGCACGGCGTCACACCCTGCAGCGAGCAGATCGACTCACCGCCGCTTAACCTCCGCCGGTGACCCGTGTGCACCTTCACAGTACGCTTTGACTGCGAAGGAACCTGATCTTGGCTACGCTCACCGACCTTGCACGCGACGAACGCTCTGCCCGCATTCTTCTTTCGCTCATCGGCGCGCCGAACGATGCGGCGACCGGGGGGCTACTCACAAGGATCGGCGCTGTCGAGCTAATTGCTCTCGCCGAAAGCAGCACCGACATTCCGGGCATGGATCAGGTCGCGGCCGCGGTTTGGCGTGACCATTTCCGCGCCTATGGAAGCCTCGATCGGCTCACCGTCCTCTTGGCCGAAAGTGAACGGTTCCGGGTACTCACGTCGGGCGATGCGGAGTGGCATGACACGCTCAATAACCTTGGCGAACGCGCACCCTACGTGCTCTGGGCGAAAGGCAACACCGCACTACTCACCAGAGACTCGAGTAAACGAGTCACCATCACCGGGTCGCGCGCAGCGACAGCCTACGGTGTGCACGTCACCGAAGAGATAGCGGATCAGCTCGTCCGTGCGGATCGCGTCATCGTCGCCGGCGGCGCCTACAGTGTTGAGGCCTCCGCACACAGAGCCCCGCTTGCGATGAACGGTTCCACGATCGCGGTGCTCGCCGCAGGGCTCGATCGCCCATACCCGGCAGGCCACACGGATCTCATTGATCGCATCGCACGGCAGGGCCTGGTGATTTCCGAGGTGCCGCCTGGCCACGCCCCGACGAGGCAACGGTTCATTGACCGGTCAAGGATCCTGGCCGCGATGTCCGGTGCATCGGTGGTCGTCGAGGCCGGTGCACGCTCGGGCACACTGCCCACCGTGCGGGAGGCACTGACTCTTGGCCGCGCAGTTGGCGCCGTGCCTGGCCCGGTGACGAGCGCAGCCAGCACCGGCACGAATCGGTTACTCCAGGAAGGACAAGCCCAAGTGATCACCAGTGGTGCCGATGTGGTTCGGTTGCTCGACGGCTTGCGTGATCCAATTCACCCGGCAACAGGCCTCAACACACCGCGACAATCGCAAGCCCGCCCCGCCGCGGCATCCCGCACGCTCTGAGACAGGCAGCAGCACATCAACTCACGCATCGGCGCCGCATCCTGCCACTCGGGCTAGGCACGCACGTCAACGATCTCGTCCCAGTGCGTTGTGGCTCGTCGCGACAGCAGCTCGCGTTTCATCTCCCAACCCGCGGGCTGCTTGAGACCCCCAAACCCGACCCCGATCGCTTCCCCGCCGAGACGCCGGGTGATCAGGTCGAGCGTCTTCCCCACCTCGCGGCCCTCGAACTCGGGCTGAAACAGTGCGAGTGGCTGGATCCGCTCAACCGGGCTCAACCCCGTCAACGTGACACCGGCCCGCGCGTAGCGCACCCCCGACAGGTATTCCGGAAACAGCTGCGGAAGCACCCTGTCGGCGGCCTTCGTGAACGTGATCGGGTCATCGGAGGGTGTCGATAGCGGCACCGCAACATGCGCCGAATGCCTGGGCGTACCGGTGTCTGCCCACCCGGTCGCGACCCACACGCTGACCTGCGAGGCGACTTGCCGTTGCGCGCGAAGCCGCGCCGAGACGCGCTGCGCGTAGATCGAGAGCACCTGCTTCATCTCTTCCCTGGTGGTGATCTTGTGCGAGAACGAACGCGAGTAAATCAGCTGATCCTTGTACGCGCGCGCCTCTTCTTCGAGCGGGATGCACGAGATCCCGCGCAACTCCATGACGGTGCGCTGCAGCACCACCGAGAATTTCTTGCGGATCAGCTTCGGGTCAGCGTCCCGCAGATCCCGCACCGTGTGGATCCCCATGGCGGCAAGCTTCTTCCCGGTGCGCCCGGCAACACCCCACAGCTCGGTGGTAGGAAGCGACTCCATGATGCGGTCGAGCTGCCCAGCAGTGTAGACGCCCAGGTGGCAGACCCCTTCGAACTCTGCGTTCTTCTTCGCACCGATCGAGGCGAGCTTCGCGAGCGTCTTCGTGGGCCCGATCGCGACCCGCACTGGGATCCCCGTGTGCTTGAAAACTGTGTGGCGGATCGACCGACCCACCTCGATCAGCTCGCCCACTGACCCTGTGAGCCCGACGAAAGATTCATCGATGGAGTACACCTCTTGCCAGGCGGCATGCCTGCCGATGAGTTCCATCACCCGGGCACTCAGCGACCCGTACAGTTCGTAGTTAGAGGAGCGCGCCACGACCCCGTGCAGCTCGCACCAACTCTTGATCTGGAAGTACGGCTTCCCCATGATGCCGGGGTCGAGCCGTTTCGCCTCGGGCGACGCCGCCACCACACACCCGTCATTGTTCGAGAGCACAACAATGGGTCTCCCCCGCAGCTTCGGCTCGAACACCCGCTCGCACGACGCATAGAAGGAAACGCAGTCGATCAGGGCGATCTGGGTGTGCGTATCCCCTGGGTTTCCGAACATAGGTTCGATGTTACGGGCGGCCACTGACCTGCTCTGACTCTGTGCGCGTCGTGGTGCCGCACAGACTGTTCAGGGGTGGTGATGTAACACCCCTGGCGTGTATTGCTGCTGCCGCGAGTAGGCCGGCCGCCGGGACGATATTGATGCCTAGCCCTGGCTGAAACAGCGTCGCGATAATTAGACAAGATGCAGCACCACCGCATAGCAACGGCGCGAAACGGCTAGGAAGAAGGAGACTGAACACCGCGGCCGCGCAGCCGGCGCTGCTGACAATTGCTGCTGACCCCACTGCGATCTGCCAGTATTCTGGGCCACCTATAGGTGCGAATCGATCACCAACGAGTTCGTTCGCCCCATACCAAGTCCACCAAAGAATCCATACTGTCGCCGCGCACGCAAGAACCACCAGAAAGTGGTGTGCTACGCGGGGACGTCTTACGAGGCCCGCGACGAGAGAACCAACTAAAGTAGCGACAATCCACATTCCTCCAAATGTCACAGCCACGCCCAAGTATCCGATGCCGTCGCTACACATCCAGGTGCCAGCTCCCTCGGACCCGGGAGGACCCATCTCGCACTGGATATGGAGTTGGTCTCGGACTAACGAGATTGCGGAACCGCCGACAAGTACGGCTAAGAATCCGCTCGCGAGCACCGTGCACGTCGCAAGGTAACGCTCCCGCCTGCCCACTCGGCCGCGGTCTGACTTGACCTGGTCCATCACATCACGCTCATCGCCGCCATATTAACAACGGGCCTCAACAAGACCAGCCTGTGATGATCGCCAGTACACAGCTTGGAACTCAACTTCAAGTCATGGCCTGATCGGCGGCGGATTGAAGGCGTCGCACGGCATCTCGACCAGTTCTCCGGTGGCGGTGAACCTCCCGCACTCAGGTATTCCGTTTTCCGATTCCTCGTTGCCTACCGGCATCGTTGTGAAGATACCGGCCCATGCCAGCGCTGACAGGGTCACGAAGACTGCGAGCAGGACCCCAAAGATCGGCCAAATGATGCGCGCTCCAGTGCGTGTGGAGAACCAGATCGCGAGCAGGTATCCAACGCACCCCATGAGCGAGATCGGGAGTCCGAAGAACGCTGCGAAGACGATGAGGCCGTAATCCGGGGCCCCGGCAAGTGACCCGGTTCCCGTCCACAGCAAGAACGCAAGGCCACCGCTGATCCCGCCGAACAGCAATGCCTGGGTGAAGGGGGAGAATCGTCGCAACCAAGCGCTGAGCCCGAGTGCGAGGAGCCCCAGCAGGGCCGGCATGATGATGGCGAAGATGACGCCCAACGGAACCTCGATCAGGCTTACTCGTTCGCGCTTGGTGAGAGCGTCTAACGTCAGCGCGAGCACCCCTGTGAGCCCCAGAAGCGAACATGCGACAGTCGCGCGCCAGGCCATGCCCCAACGGGAGAGTCTGACCCAGGATGCATCTCCGACGAGCCCTGGTTTAGTGCGTGGGTGAAGCATCGCTGCCATACACCTCACCCTATCTGGCAGCGAAAACTGCCCATTCAAAGAATCAAGAAGACGTCAACCGGCACCCTTACCCTGCGCCCATGTGCTGAAGAGTCACTGTTGATATCTCGTAGAACAATGATCCATGACCGCCTTTCGCAACGTCTTTGGAACTCAGGTGCAGACCGAACACTGTCCAGTCGCACACAAAGCACGACGATGGGTCTCCCCCGCAGCTTCGGCCCGAACACCCGCTCGCACGACGCATAGAAGGAGACGCAGTCGATCAGCGCGATCTGGCGCTGTGGTTTCTCGCTCGTCGCGGGCACACGCCCGATGGTATGCGGCACCACCAACAGCGATCAGAAGCAGTCCCCCGTGGATTCCACTCCCCCTGTTACGCTGCAGACTATGTGCGGTCGAGTCATCGTTGATTACGAGGAAATGATCCCCGCGGCAACAGACACCGAGCTCGCCGCGTGGATCACCGGGGCGCCCGCGGGCGCCGCATCCTCATGGAACGTGAAACCCACCCAACAGATCCCCGTCGCGTACACCGACCACAAGACCGGCGAGAAGAAGTTCGAGACGGCGTACTGGTCGCTCGTGCCCGTGTGGTCGAATGAGCTGAAGACGAAGTTCCCCACTTTCAACGCCCGCTCCGAGACCGCCGCAGAGAAGCCGTCGTTTAAGGCGGCAGTGAAGAACCGTCGCTGCGCGATCCCGGTCTCAGGCTTCTACGAGTGGACCGGCCCGAAAAACGCACGCGTTCCGCACGCCATCTTCGGCCCAGAAAAACTCCTGACCCTCGCAGGGCTGATGTCGTGGTGGCACGAGCCCGGCGCCGACGATGATCACGGGTGGCACCTCACCGCCACGATCCTGACCCGCGACTCGGCCGGGGTCATGCAGCCGCTGCACGACCGTATGCCAGTGTTCCTTGCCGACGAGTTCGTGAACGAGTGGATCGACCCGAACATCTCCGGCGACCACGCCCTCGTACAAGCCGTCTCGGCAGCCGCGGCGCCAATCGCTGAAGACCTCTTCGAATACCCGGTCGCACCGCTGCGCGGCGACGGGCCCGAACTGATCGAGGCAGTCACAACTTAAGAACTTCGCAGCTGATCCAGCAGACTCCAGTCAGACTCGGCTGGCGCGGTGCATCACCTCCTGAAACGCGGATTCACGCAGTACAGAGCGAGATGGTGAATCACCCACGGCTACTGCTCAACGGTCTGTGACACGACCACGTCGAGCATGGCGATCAGAGGCCTGGTTATCGGCCACAAAGCGTGGATGCATCACCGTGTGAGTATTCGAAGCTTCGAGCACCGTCACCCACTCGCTTCTTCCCAGCGGCTACATTGCCATGGCAGCGTTCGCGGCAATGCGAACTACACAAGCTCATGCGTAAAGGCAAGACCACAAAGCCGAGAAACCACTCCCACGAGCGATATATACATCATCCTTCGACATTAGGGTACTTGAAATCCAAAGTAGCGAAGGGGTCAATCCCTGTAACAATTCTTGAATAGAACCTATTCGCCTGAGATCTTAGAATGTCTTCGTGCTTTGAAACATACTCAGCCTTGTGCTCATCGCTTAGGATTTGGTTTGTTATCTCACTCTGATCAATTTCCTTAGCGGTACCACTCAAAACACCTCCGGTCATAATGAGTTCGTCGATAAACACATCGTCGTGCCCAATCATTGTGAACTCAGGAATTGTGATGATGAAGTGATTCTCGCCATGCTGCTCAATCTGCACTTCTCCCCCGTCGATGCCCAAGTGCGCCATGAACTCATACGGGAGAAATGCTTTAACCTCACTCCCCGGAATCACCCAGTCACCTATCTGACCGTGCGAGTCAATCTTTTCAACGCCTTGAATCCCTAGGCTCAGGAGCACAACCTGCTCCTGACGGTTTACTGAGTGAATGACCTGACTACTCCGACTCTCAGTGATTGTTTCCACTGTGGCATCGGGGAACAACTTGCCGACGCCCTTCCAGCCGAGAAACACCCCGCCGACAAGCGCGGCAACAACAACTGTCACCAACAGCACAACACGCAATGTCTTCATAATCGACAGCCTAGCCGTCGGCTAGGACACTTCGGCCCCGCCAGATCGAAGCGAGTCAAACGGCACGCGAAGTCTTGCCCGCAACCACATACTCGTGTGGCGCGCCTTCGGCGTACGTTGTGGCGTATTGCCAGTCCGGTTCGGGCTCAAGATTGAGCCACCACTTCAAGTCACTGTTCAAGATCACGATTATCCCCTTGTCTCACATGGCCCTCGAAGTCCATGCAAATCGAGTATCAGGGTGACCACTGACATTCAGCACTCGCCTGGCGGTGGATAGCAAGAATTTCGCCAAACAACATCCACCCTTTTGGGGGGATGATTCACCCCTACGAGCATGTGGGAGCAAACCCCAAGATCAGGTACGAAAACGAAAAAGGTGAGGCCCAAACCTTCTCAAGATTGGAGAATCTTGTCGAGGGTTTGAACCTCACCACTGTGGGGTCCCTGCGTGATCTCTTCACAAACCTTTCCCCTGGGCTTAATGCCCTGATCAAGCGGTGGAAACGGGGTGTCTATCGCACCTCTCATAGGGTCTCCGAGCCCCCGATTCGCGACCTTCGGGGGCCGGTCGTGGGGACGATTGCAACTGTTCAAACCTTTCTGACGCCCGCTCAGGTAGATCAGATCGTCGATGACTACCTCGCCGGCGCGACCGTCACCGACCTCGCCGTCAAGTACGAGGTGCACCGTGTTTAGCCGATGCTTCGGATAGCGCGTGTGTAACGGTCGGAAAGCGGGCATGTAAGCATCGGGTAGCGCTCCGCGGTACCCCCGGTTGATGATGTTCCCACCTTTGGCAGCGAACGACTGCCGTGGGGTGAAAGGGAACGATTCCAATGACGGATTATCGACAATTGATGCGTCTGCTCTTGCAGCAGCGCCCGTATCGTGAAATCGCGGCCAGGCTGTCCTGCTCGCAACGCACGATCGCGAAAGCGAGGCACGTGCTCGAGCAGGAGCACCTGGATCATGTGTCACAGGTCGAGGCGCTCACCGCGGAAGATCTCGACCGGCTCTTCAGTGATGGCAGGAAGAGCGTGACGGGCGAGTTCGTGGCGATCAATATCGAACAGATCGTCTCGGCCAGGCTGGGCCGGAAGAAGCCTCCGTTGAAGGTGTTGTGGGCGAGATACCTCCAGACTGATGCTCCCGCAGGGGTCCGCCATTACGGGTATGAACGGTTCTGCCAGCTCGTCGCTGAGCATGTGCGAGTGAATGATCTCACCGCCCCGATCCAGCACGTCCCGGGCCACACGATGCAGGTCGATTGGGCTGGCACCCGAATGCACTTCACCGACCCGATCACCAGAGCAGTCACGAAGGTGTCGGTGTTCGTCGCGACGCTGCCCTACTCGGGGCTGGTCTACGCGCAGGGCTGTCTCGATGAGAAGCTCCCGGCATGGCTTGACGCTCACCGGCTGGCGTTTGAGTTCTTCGGTGGTGTCCCGTTGATCGTGGTCCCGGATTATGTTCCGAGGGACATAATCGGGATTCTGTGCCCCGTTCGGTTATGCGCCCAGGGCGTGGGGTGGTGTGGTGGTTTCTGGGGGTGCGCGCCCGAGGACACCAATTCGGGGGAACATAATGCGGATGGTCGGGCGAGGGTGTTTCCTTTCACTCAATCGAGTGAAAGGAAATTGTTATGTTCGAGGAGTATTTCGTCAAGCCAGCTACGACCGATCGGTTTCGGGGGTCTTGGATCGGTGCTGAGATCGAATCGTATCTGGAATGGCTGGTCAGGGAGGGCTATGCCGATAAGACGATCTGGCGGCGGGTGCCGATCGGGTACGCGTTCGGGGAGTTCGCTTGGGTCCAAGGCGCGAGGACCGTTGCCGATCTACCCGAGCACGTTGAGGCGTTCGTAGCAGACAGAGTTGCATCTCATTTAGCGCGGTTCGGGTCGGACAGATCAATGGTCAAGGAAGTCCGTGGTCCGGTCGAGCAGATGCTGTCGGTTGTGCTGCCTGGTTTCGAGGGTTCGGGCCGGAGGCATCAACGGGTGCCGTTCGTTGACGTGCTGCCCGGGTTCTTCGACTACCTCAGTAGTGAGCGGGGCCTCCGAGCGTCGTCACTGTTTCAGTACCGGCATCACTTGTCCCGATTCGAGGCGCACCTGTCCCGGATCGGGGTTACCAGCCTGGGTGAGTTGTCGCCGACGCTGCTGAGCGCGTACATGGTGGAGCGCTCGGCTACTGGTTTGTCAAAGAGCACAGTTCGCAGCACTGCGGGAGTGCTACGGGTGTTCCTGCGATACGCGCACCGCGAGGGTGTCATCGGTACTGATTTGAGTGGGACGGTCGGGTGGCCCCAGTTCTACCGGCTTTCCAATATTCCCCGCTCGGTCTCGTGGGAAGGGGTGAACCGCACCCTTGCTGCGGTTGACCGGCGCAGCCCTGTCGGTCGGCGAGATTACGCAATTTTGCTGTTGCTAGCCACTTACGGGCTGCGCGGCCGGGAGATCGTCGCGCTGACCTTGGATGACTTTGACTGGAAGCGGGAGCGGTTGGCTATCCCCGAGCGCAAGGCTGGCCATTCCACCGCGTTCCCGCTGTCTCCCATCGTCGGTGACGCGGTCGTTGACTACCTGCAACATGGCCGCCCGGATACCAGTGACCGGCACGTATTCTTCCGGGCTGCCGCGCCACAACGGCCGATCAGTTCGGCGGCGGTGTCTGCGCTTGCGAGCCGCTACCTGCGTGCAGCAGGGGTGAGTGTGCCGCGCCCTGGGTCGCATACCTTTCGCCACTCGGCGGTGCAACGGCTGGTGGATGCGGACATGGATCTGAAGACGATCGGGGACTTCATCGGGCACCGCTCCGCCCGCTCCACCGAGGTCTACGCGAAAGTCGCCATCGAGGCGTTGCGTGAGGTTGCTCTTGGTGACGGTGAGGAGGTGCTGTCATGAATGATGATGCTGCCGTCACGGCTGTGGTCTCTGATTTCCTCGCATACAAACGTGCCCTCGGCCGCAAATATGAGACCGAGGAAGCGGCTCTCCGTCTGCTGGTCAGATTCGCTGATGAGCACGGTGTCACAGATCTAGACGGCTTGACCGGGCCGTTGCTGGAAGAGTTTCTCGGATCTCGCCCCCGACACCGGGCTCGGAGCTTCAACCACCTTGTGCTCGTCGTGACCGGCTTCCTCAACTGGGCAGTGGCACAGGGCCGGCTACCTGCCTGTCCACTACAACGAATCCGGCGACCAGAGACCGCTGAACGACTGCCGTTCATCTTCGAGACCAGCCAGGTCCGATTGATCCTGGCCGCCGCTGGCGCATTGGATGACAACCCGCGGGCCCGAAACCGCGCGATGATCCACCGCACGGTCTTCGCGTTATGTTACGGGCTGGGGCTGCGCGCCGGTGAGGCCTGCAACCTACAAGTTGGTGATGTTGATACCGACCGTCAACTCATCACCGTTCGAGGCGGGAAGTTCGGCAAAAGCCGCCTGGTTCCCCACGGCCCCCGCATCGGCGAGCTGTTGACCAGTCGCCTGAACCACTGTTCAACTGTCCCTACCGATCCGCTGTTCAGCTTCGATGGACGGCGCAGCATTCACCCCTGCACATCCAGCAGCGTCTTCCACCAGATCATCACCGAACTGGATTTCACCGTCCCTGACGGAGTCTCAGCTCCGCGGTTGCATTCGCTGCGTCACTCGTTCGCGGTCGGATGCCTGCTGCGCTGGTACCGGGAGGGCATCGATCCCAGCGACCGATTATTCCGGCTGTCCACGTTCATGGGACATGTCAGCCCGGAATCAACCGCCGTCTACCTGCGCATGACCCCGGAACTACTCACCGAGGGCGCCGACCGGTTCGAAACGTATGCGCAATCGGTTTGGATGGAGGCAACCCCATGAACGCCAACCAGCCGATTGGGCCACTGATCCAGTCGTTCTTCATCGACCATCTCGTCACTGTCAAAGGGTTACGGCCCACCTCGGTGAGTAGCTATCGGGACACCGTTCGGCTGCTCCTCGGGTTCGTCGCTAAAGACAATAACAGCCGAATCACCAGGCTCACCGTTGGTGACATGACCTTCGAACGAGTCGTGAGATTCCTCCGGTACCTGGAAGACGAGCGCGGCAACCACGTCCGCACCCGGAATCAGCGCCTGGCCGCAGTTCACACCCTGTTCGACTACATTGCTACCCGAGAACCAGAGATGCTCGGCGAATGCCAACGAGTCACCGCGATCCCAATGAAACGGTCGGCTCCCGCCGAAACCCGCTACCTTGAACGCGACGAAACCGAGACCCTCCTCCGAGGCCTGCCCCGCCACGGCACGCTCGCCCTGCGAGACCGGACCTTGATCTTGTTCCTCTACAACACCGGAGCCCGCGCGCAAGAGGCCGCGGACGTTCGCGTCGGCGACCTCGGCCTTGACACGCCAGCACGGGTTCGCCTTCACGGCAAGGGTGACAAATGGCGCACCTGCCCACTCTGGCAGCAAACGTCACGGCTACTCACACAACTCCTCGAGGTTGAGGGCCGCCTTCGGGCACCTGACGCGCATGTGTTCGTGTCTACGACCGGAACCTCACTCACCCGCTCGGGAATCTACAAGATCGTTCGCCGGCATGCGGGCCACCTTGACGACCCACGCACCGGGCGCAGGGTCAGCCCGCACATCTTTCGCCACACCGCCGCTGTTCACCTCCTCGAAGCGGGCGTCGAAGTTAACGTGATCCGCGGCTGGCTCGGACATGCTGATTTATCCACCACGAACCGATACGCCGAGATCAACACGAACACGAAACTCCAAGCCCTCCGCCATACCGAGCCTTCAACTATTTCGGAGGGACCCCGCCCGCGCGCAGTCTGGCGCGACGACACGGCACTGCTCGACTGGCTCAGATCGCTGTGATGGTTATGTTCCCCCGAATTGGTGTCCTCGGGCGCGCACCCCCAGAAACCACCACACCACCCCACG
>NZ_JBPCEU010000007.1:0-156808 GCF_050971685.1 Leucobacter fengyongliangi
CGACGTGCCTCACCTAATATGCCCGCGAAACACTTCCGGTGCATCACGTAAAAATGCCCGCGAAACGGAATCATCAGTTTCATGGGAAGTGGGCTATCAATGCGTGCCAGACACGAGATCACACGAAAGTTCGCGAAGCAGTATGCCGCAGCGGCCAAGAAGGAGAAGAGCCGTCTCCTTGACGAGGTATGCGCGATCACGGGCTGGTCCAGAGACAACGCGCGCAGACAGTTACAAGCTGCGCTGAAACCGCGTCGGGTAGGGGCCCGGCAACGTAAGCCGCGCCCGCTGAAGTACTCACATGACGCGTTGAAAGTGCTGCAGAAAGTGTGGGCGTTCGCGGGCGGGATCAGCGGGAAATACTTGGCCGCGTCAATGGAACTCCAACTCATGCTGCTGGAAGCGCACGGCGAACTGGTCCCAGGCCGGGGCAGGTACAGTCACCACGTCGCGGACGAGTTGCTGGCAATGTCACCGGCCACGATCGACCGCTACCTCGCCCCAGCCCGCGCGAGGGACCCACTCCGCGGGATCGCCACCACCACGCCAGGCCCGCTGCTGCGGAACTCGATCACGATCAGGAAAGCCGGTGACGAGATCGAGGCCGTACCCGGGTTCTTCGAGGGCGACACCGTCGCACACTGCGGGCCCGTCTTGAAGGGTGAGTTCTGTCGCAGTGTTGATCTCACCGACATGCACACCGGTTGGACGTACACGCGCTCGATCCGGAACAACGCACACCTGCACATTCGTGACGCCCTCGACCGATTCATCAGCGAAGTGCCGTTCGAGGTGACCGGGGTGGATTTTGATAACGGGTCCGAGTTCATCAACTACGACGTCATCGGTTGGGCTGCAGAACTTGACATCTACTTCACGAGGTCCCGGCCGTACAAGAAGAATGATCAGGCCACGATCGAGTCGAAAAACAATCAGATCGTGCGCCGGTACGCGTTCTACTGGAGGTACGACACCGCGCCTCTGCTGAAGCTATTGAACGAGTTATGGCCGCTGGTGAACGATCGCCATAATTTCCTCACCCCCACGAAGAAACCCATCGGTTGGGCGACCGATCAAAGGGGGCGCCGTAAACGTGTCTACGATGAGCTCGCGACACCATTCGACCGGCTCCAGCGTTCCGGTGTGCTCAGCGCCGAGAAGACCGCCGAGTTGACCGGGTACCGTGACAGCTTGAACCCGGCCCACATCGCTCGCGAGATCGACCGAATCCAGCAGCGCCTCACCTACCTCGCGGCCGAGAAGACTCGCACGCTCGAAGCGATCGAACTCGCGAAAGCACCAAACGCGGCAGCCGGGGTCAAGCCGGCCCGCGCGAGCAGGAAACAGGCAAGCTAAGCTCGAGAATTACGCGGGCATTCTTATGTGAGTCACCGGTGGTGTTTCGCGGGCATATTTATATGAGGTTCCTCGTACAGTCTGCATGTTCAATGCATAAAAATAACATAGGAGAGAACCAATAGCGGTAGGCGTCGGGCGGGTAGGAATTTCCTATCTCTAACCATCTAGTGCGATTCCCACACTATCGCCGTGGCCGACACAGGTGAAGAGTTCACCTCGGAGCAAGGACGTTTTACTGGTGGAAACGAGAGTTCCACTCATGGCCCGGCATCATGTCCTGAAATCAGCAACCGAGAGAACCGCATACCGTGAAATCAAGATTGTTGCGGTCCGAAGCGGTAGCTTACGCGTGTTGGTTGACAACTATGAAACCCTTGCGCACACCGGTGACATTACAGTTCTCCCCGCAGAGACTGTATTCCATGTGGTCCCGGTGCCCCAAGCCTCAATTACATGCATCTACTTAGACCCAGAATATGCGCTTGATCTAGTCTATTGGCAGTATCGCGGCCGACTCTCTCACCGCGCAGAGGCGCACGTCTTTGCTGAACGTTTATACGGTGACATGCGAATTATCGTGCGGCTTGGCAAACGCCTTAAGAAACTGGCACCGATTCTCGACGGAATGGTTGCGCTGAGCAGAACGAGTGATTTTGTCATACATTCAAACCAGATGCAGGCACACTGGTTCACCCTTGCAAACGCAATTTCACGCAGTATTGGTGGACCGGAGGCATTTCCGCCCGCCGGGTCCGACCAAAGGCTCCGTGCGACGCGCCCGACGCCGATCAGACCTGAGGTACTAAAGGTCGAAACGCTCCTGCGTGAGAGGCCCGAATTTGAGTGGACACTTAGAGAGCTGGCCAGGCGAGTTAGTCTCTCGCCGGGTCATCTCTCTACACTGTGCACTCGAGCCTGGGGCTATCCGCCAAGGACCCGATTGCAATTGATCCGGGTTGAGATGTTGGCAAGGTTGCTGCAGGAGACAGACAGCACAGTCGAGCATTGCATTCATCTTGTCGGATGGAGAAGTAGTTCGCATGCCTCGAAGCTTTTTCGTACAGTTATGCAAGTCTCGCCTCACGAATATCGGATCGCGCGTAGGCGTGATACTTCTGTGACTTTGGGGGCCGAAATCGTTGGTCTTGGGGCCCGTAGCGAGGCAGTTTGAAAGAGGACACTTCCATCTTGGAAGTGATTAGCGGTAAGCCAGATATTCCATAGTGTCGGGGTCACTGCTACGCCTGACGAACGGTACCCTCCGAACGTCACTTGCGTCTTCTGTTCTCCTCGTCGCACCTTATCGCCAGTACTCAAGGTGAGAAGGAGTTAGCAACATGAATGATCTCGATCAACGGCTCATGCTGCTCGGCAGACTGTTGGGCACTGTCCGTGGCCTGCCTACCGCTGCGATGTATCTTGCCAGACATGGAGTGCCCGTCTTTCCATGTGCGTCTGGATTCAAACGCCCAATAGTGAAAGGCGGTTTCACGGCAGCAACCGTCGATGTTCGGCAGGTTGAAACCTGGTGGCGTCGGTGGCCTGACGCAAATCTAGCCGTGCCGACCGGTGCGGCGTCGGGTCTTGATGTCGTGGATGTGGATCGTCACAGCGACAGCGACACCGGGCTTCTGTCGTTCGGTCGCGCTCGTGATGCCGGGCTGCTGAGCGGCTGGTCCTCGTTGGTCGAGACGCCCTCAGGCGGCTTGCACATTTACTTTCCTGCCGACCCGAATCGGCCGCAACGGATCTGGCAGGCGGCGTCTGCGCAGGTCGATTTTCGTGGCGATGGCGGGTATGTGCTCGTGCCACCGTCGAGGGTACGGCAGAAAGATGGGACACTCGGCGCATACGTGCTGCGCTCGACCAGCCCAGCCCCCACCGCTCCGGTGGATGCGCAGCGGTTGCTCGAGTTGCTCGCACCGCCTAAGCCTGCCCGCGCCCGCCCGGTGCCGAGCACGCCTCGTGAAGCGCGAAACAGTGATGCTGGGCGGGCCAGATGGGTGGCGGCGCAGCCCGAGGGGAACCGGAACTGGGCGTTGTACTTCATGTCTTGTAGGATGACCGAGGACGGCATCGCCAAGGCCGACATCGTGAGGGTGTTGCTCCCCGCAGCGGAGCAAGCGGGGCTTGGTGAGCGGGAGATTCTGCGAACGATCGACTCCGCGTGGGAACGAGCACACCCGACCACCGGGCAGCAACAGTCGCCGCAGTCGGCCCGCTCAGCGATGCCGGGATCTCCTCGCGCGGGCCATTCGTATGGCGATGCCGGGTGGGTACGCTCATGAATACCGCGCGTATCTCGTTCCGGGTGCTGCGGGTCGCGGTTTTCGCTGCTGAAGCGGGCACGATTCTCCTTGCTGCCACCGCGTTCATCCTCAGTTTCACCGCGCTGCATGGCCTCGCCGCGCGCAGCGGCATCGACCCTGATCTGGCGTGGCTGTGGCCGTTGATCGTAGACGGCATCATCGTCGTGGCGACGCTCGCAGTGTTCGCGCTGGCTGGTACACGGGTGGTCTGGTATCCGTGGCTGCTGCTCGTTCTCGGCGCGGGTGTCTCGGTCGCTGCGAACGCAGTACACGCGCTCGTTGCAGCAGACCCCGACGTGCCCGACTTGATCGCTGCTTTGGTTGCTTCCGTACCTCCAGTCGTGCTCGTCGCGTCAACGCATCTCACGGCGATCTTGATTCGTCAATCACGCACCGTGCTCCAGGCCGCCGCCCATCATGAATCTGTCGATGCTGAAGCCGCGCAGGCAGCCGCACAACTACGGGCGGCAGAGGCTCACGAGCCAGCGCCCGACCCCGAGGTTGACGGTGAGGCTCCACTTGCCGAGGTCAATGCCGAAGAGCGGCGCACCGTGGCGTCAACGCTGCGTGGCCTCGGCCTCAACAACTCCCAGATTGCCCGGTTGTTCGGTGTTGATCGCAGCACCGTCGGCCGCTGGCTTCTCAAACCCGTCGAAGAACAGGAGACCCCATCATGACCACCCCACCGCCCGGCGCGATGTCGCCGTATCGTTTCCCACCCCATCTCGACCTCTACACCAAGGAAGAGATCATCGAGGCCGAGCTGATCGAAGACGCTGAACTCACCCGGCACACACCTTCCCCTGAACTCATTTACGACGCCGAAGTGGTCGAGGATGCGCTCGAGTTGGATGGCGGCTTCGATCCTCGCGCAACGGATGATCCTGCCGATATTGTCGGCCCGGAACCGGAGAAACCTGCCGGGGTGCGGGTGGCGTGGAAACGTCCGACCGACCTTTTCGCGGAGGCCGGGGCGAGGGTGACCGCTCGCGGCATGGATCTCACTGCCGCGTTCTCGGAGCGTGCCCGAGGCAAGGTCGGAGACTTCCATCGGGAGATGCGTGAGGGCACCTGGCATCTCGCTCCGATGAACCCGTTTGGTCAGGATGCACCGCACCGCTCGATGCCCGAACCCGAAACGATCTCTCGGGGCTGATGGTGACGGTGATGGATCATGCACGGTATCGCTCTCAGACTGGTTCTGCTCGTTCGGGATGAGGATCGCACGTCTCTTGCAGGAGGTGCGCCATCATGACCAGATCACTTATCGCCGCTGCTTCGCCCGAGGATCACGAGTTCGAGACCCCGGAGGGGCTGCGGGCGTTGCTTATTCGTTTGCAGGAGGCCGGCCCCGGCGCGTGGCGTTATGACACCGAGGCGCATGAGCTCGCGAAGTTCACCGCAGGCAAGTATGCGCGTCTTGCCCGCAAGTACGGCCTCGACCGTTGGGAGGCGGTGACCGCCGCGTTCGAGGCGATGCGGAAACCTGGCACCGCCCGCGCCGACAACCCCTGGGCCGTGGTGACCGAGGCGGTGCGGCTGACGTGCATTTATGAGCAGCGCGGGCAGGGGCTGCTCTGCTCGGTCGATAAGGCTCGAAAGTCTGAGGTCTCCGCGAATCATGATGCGGAACGGTTCGCAGACCGCGACCAGGCGCTGCTCGAATGGAACCCAGCGTTCCAAGTCGGTGAGCCCCGCATTGAGGATGCAGGCGAAGAAGAACCTTCTCCCGAGGTGACCATGATCGAGCAGGCAGTGTTCCTGTTCTCGCGGCTCTGTTGGCCTGAATCAACGGCCCGGAATGTGATCTGGTACATCTACGAAGGCCTTGAAAGGCTCGGGAGCCGCACGAGCGCGTTCGACGTGCTGCGCCGAGACCGTCTCGCCCTCGCGCTCCTGGACGTAACGAAAGATGCCTGGAACACCGTCGTCGCGGTGCTGCTGGGCACTCAGAACCCTGCTTACGCGGCAACGAACGCGGGCCGTGGCCTGTTCATGCGAATCGTGATCGGTGAGAGCTTTCCCGAACTGCTGAGTGACGAGCACCTGGTGCGGCAGATCGTGGAGTCTGCCCCGAAACCTGGCGGTGCGTGATGAGCGGTCAGTATGGGATTCAGTTGGATCGGGCGCTCGACTCGCTCCTGGTTGGCACCCGGCATCGCAGCGACCTCGGAGATCTCGACCTGCTGGCGAAGTCGCTTTCTGAACACGGGCTGCTGCAACCGCCGACGATTACCCCGGAAGGGTTCGTGCTGATCGGGGTGCGCCGGGTCGCTGCCGCACGGAAACTCGGTTGGCGCACGATCAACGTGTGGGTGCGATCAGGCCTCTCCGACCGGCTCGGGCAACTGCTCAGCGAGCACGCCGATCATGCCCTACACAAGCCCCTCACCACCCTGGAAGCTGCGGCGCTCTACCGCGAGCTGAAAGCCGTGCTCGAGGAAGAAGCCGCGCTGCGGCAGGCCGCTACTCGCTTCGGAGCGCAGCCTGGACTCGCCAGAATCTCCGGTGGTGGTGATTCACCACCACCGTCAGAGGCGCGCGAATACGGGAAAGCACGCGAACAGGCAGCCCGCATGGTGACCGGGCGTGACTCCCATCAGATGCTCGAACGTGTGAACCGCATCGAAGACCTCGCCGCTGACGGCACCGTCTCGGCGGCGGTTCGCGGGCAGGCCGAGGCCGAGCTCGTCCGGATTCGGTATGGTGCCGGGGTACTGGCCTCGCATCAGCGCATGAACGCCGCCCTATCGCTTGACGAACTCGACCGCATCGCGGCAGATCCCACCCAGCCTGAGAGCGTGCGCGAAAGCGCAGGCCGTGAGGCGGCTCGCGCCCGCCAGGCCGATCTGAAAGCCGCTGAGATGGAACGCCTCGCCCAGGCCGCCCTCGAACGAGTGAAAGGAAGCAGCGGGTCGAAGCGCCGCCCCACCCCTCGCACTGCGCTCACAGCCGATGATGAGATGCCGAAGCTGCGCAGTTCCCGCGCGTTCTGGGCAACCTGGAGCGAACTCGACGGCTGGTGGCGACACTACGGCGTCGAGCAGATGGTGCGAGAGCTCTCCGGCGAGCAGCTCGATCTGTTCGTCTCTATCGCTGAGGGCACCATGCGCTTCGCCACCGAACTCCAAGAAGCACGCGCAGCCGCCTGACCCAAGCCGGTGTTCGGGGTGCGGTCTCGCACCTGTGCGGTATGAAACGTCGTACTCCCTCACCGCAGCAACCGGCCGCTGATCCTGAGCGGGCGCGCCGGTTACGCATGATCGTCGCCACGGTGCTCGGCACCGGGCTCCTGTTCATCCTCATCATCGCCACGATCGGGCTGCTGCTCGGCCCACCCGATGACGAGCCGACCCCGATGGTCGGCTCGACCGTCGCCCCCGACCCAGGCGACACCGCTGAGCGCCCCACGAGTCGGTCTGCGCCTTTCGGCACGGTCGCACAGACCGGAGATGCTGATCGCTTCGCGGAGTCTGCGGCGCTCGCCCTGTTCGCGTGGGATACCCGAGACGGGTATCAGCCGACCGACTATGTGCAGGCGATGCTCGATCAAGCCTCCGACCCTGCAAACGAAGAAACAGACGGCCTCGCCACCGACCTCGCCGCCTATGTACCGAACCGGGCGGCGTGGATCGAGTTGCAACGGTACGAGACGCGGGAGCATCTCGTGATCGACCAGATCGGTGTGCCCGACACCTGGGCCGAGGTGGAGCGGCAGGCACGCGAGGGCACGCTGCTACCGGGCACCATCGCCTACACCGTCGACGGCACCAGGCACCGCACCGGGGTATGGGAGGGCAAAGAGGTCGCGACTGAGCATCCAGTCGCGTTCACCATGTTCATCGCCTGCGAGCCGACGTACGAACAGTGCCGTCTGCTGCGCTTGACCGTGCTCGACAAACCACTGCGATGAGCGGGATCGCATTGTGAAGATTCTCGCGTTCCTCGCCGCCCTCGCGCTGCTCCCCGGCCTCGGCCTCATCGCTCTTGTGCTGGTTGCGGTTCCCGGCGGCGAGGCCTGTCTCACCCGCACCGACACCACTTCTGGGGGCGGTGAGGCATTGGCACCCGAGAGGCCGGCCGAGACGAAGAGCATCGTGTTTCCGCTGGCGAGAGGCGTTTGGGTTCGCACGAGCCAGTTTGGGCCGAGGATCGACCCGATCTCTGGTGAGGCGCGCACGCACACCGGCCTCGACCTTGCCGCCGCAGACGGCACCCCGATCATGGCGGTCGCTGACGGGTATGTGACGTTCGCCGGGATGGATGGCGGCTGGGGTGGCCTCATCACGATTGAGCACACCATTGACGGGCAGACCGTCGCGACCGCCTATGTGCATATGTGGGCGCACGGCATCCACGTCAACGCCGGGGATACCGTCGTCGCTGGCCAGCACATCGCCGATGTCGGATCGAGCGGCTGGTCAACCGGCCCGCACCTGCACCTCGAAGTGCGACCCGGCGGGTCTCGCGCCGCAGCGATTGATCCTGAGCCGTGGCTCGCCGCCCACGGAGCTATCGACCTTTCCGGCATCGGCACCGATGCTCCCGCGCTCGCCGGATGCGACCTCAATGCCGAAGCCGCAGCAAAGGGGTAAGGCCGGATGAATGTGTTTCCTGACTTCGGCTCGCTCGACCTCGGTTCTCTCGAGGACGCCATAGGGGCTGCACTGATGATCGTGCTCGTGGTGAGCGTGCTCATGTTCATCGTCTCCGCTGTCGCCTGGGCGGCAGGTACCTGGGGCGGCAACCCGCAGACCGCGATGCGCGGCAGGGTCGGCGTGTTCGTTTCGCTCGGCGGCGCGGTGATGGCGGGAGCCGCTGTCGCGATCACCAATATGTTCCTCACCTACGGCCCCACTCTGTAACCACCCGATTCGGGATCTGCCCGGCAGTCGGCGCGTCTTCGCGTCTGCTGCCGGGCTTCGCTCGTTCTCGGGGCATGGCCTGCACCTGACGGGTACGCACTTCCCGCGCCCTGACCCGTTAAGGAGCTTCCCCATGATCGACATCGACCCCAACAGTTCCGGGCTTCCCGGCATCGACGCGCTCCGGCTCATCGTCGGCGCGGTGATGACGTTCGGTTTGATCCTTTCCGCGCTCGGCCTCATCATCAGCGCGGTGGTCTGGGCGTTCGGGGCGAACTCGTCGAACCCGCATCTGGCCGGGCGCGGGAAAACTGGCGTGTTGATCTGCTGCGGGGCCGCGATCTTGTGTGGGGCCGCCGTCACATTGATCAATTTCTTCTGGGATGTGGGCCAGTCCGTCTGACCCTCGCGTTCGACGGTTCAAAAGGAGTTCCCGATGAGTCTGTGTGAGCAGCCGATCCTGTCGATGCTGTGCGAGGTGCGAGACGAAGCCACCGCGATGGTCGCCACCGCTCCGATCCAGTGGATCGCCGATGGTGTCGGCCAGACTGCGGCCTGGTTCATCCAGGGCCTCTGGATCGTATTCGACTCGACCACGCTGGTCGACGTTACTGGTGCCGAGTTTGTCGGCGTCTACAATCTCATCTTCGGCATCGGCGTCATGATCGCTCTGCTGCTGGCTTGCTTCCAACTCATCACCGCCGTGGTGAAACGCGAACCCGGTGGTCTCGCCCGTGCTGGGATCGGTCTCGGGAAGAGCATCCTCGGTTCGTTCGTCGCGGTCTCGCTCGTCGCGCTGGGATTAGAGATCGTGGATCAGCTGTGCCTCGGCGTCGTGCAAGCGACCGGGAACTCGATGCAGTCAATGGGCGACAAGATCACGATGCTCATCACCGCACTGACTACGTTGAACCTCGGTTCCCCAGGTATCGGAGCGATCGTCACGCTGTTCCTCGGCGGCCTGTCAATCGCGGCGACAGCGATCGTGTGGTTCTCGTTGCTCGTGAGAAAGAGCCTGCTCCTGCTGACGGTCGCGCTCGCGCCGCTCGCACTGGCGGGATTCTCCTGGGATACCACGCGCGGGTGGGCGGGGAAATGGCTGATGTTCGTGGTCGCGCTCATCGTCTCGAAACTCGTGTTGACCGTGATCCTGTTGGTCGCGATCGCGCAGATTTCGGTGCCTATCGCCCTCGATATCCAGGCGCTCACTGACCCGCTAGCGGGGATTGTGCTTCTCGCGGTTGCCGCGTTCGCCCCGTACATCACCTATAAGGCGATCTCGTGGCTCGGTACCGACTACTACCACGCCATGTCCACCGAGTCCGAAGCGAAGCAGGCGCTCAACCGGCCGGTGCCGGTGCCGAATCGGATGCCTGGGAACCCGTCTCGCGTTCTCGGCGATTCGGGCGGCGAGGGCGGTTCAGGTGGCTCCGGCGGTAAAGGCAAGCCTCCCGCGCCGACGCCTACCGGCGGGAGCGGGAGTGGTGCTGGTGCTGCGGGTGCAGGTGGTGGCACCGGAGCGAGCGCGGGTGTCGGTGGCGGCACTGGAGCGGGCGTTGGCGCGGGTGCTGCGGGTGGGCCGATCGGTGTTGGGATCGCGCTCGGTGCGGCAGCGGCGAAGAAGGCTGCAACCCTCGGCCCGGAGCTTGGCAGTCAGGTCGCGCAGCAGGCTGACAGTCAGATGGAGGGGGCGAGCACGCCGGGGCAGAGTTCGGATCCGCCTCCGGCACGCCACGGGCAGGTACCGCCGCCTCGCGCGCTGCCGCCTGGCCCGAGTGCGAACTCTGGCGATAGTTCGACCCCGAAAGCGTAGGGAGCTGTCATGTCTGAGTTCGAGTTGTCGACCGTGCAGTTCTCGCGCCTCACCAAGCGGGGCGTGATGCTCGGTCTCTCGCTGCCCCAGCTGGTCACGCTAGGGATCGGTCTCGTCACTGCCGTTGGCGGCCTCTACGTCACGGGTGGTGCGGGGCTTGTCTGGACGGCCCCGGTCTGGGGGTTTGCCGCTGTCACCGCGACCGTGCCGGTTGGCGGGCGGAAGATCGTCGAGTGGGCACCCATCGTGTTGCGGTGGTGGCAGAAGCAAGCGAGTGGGCAGGCCGAGTACCGACGCGCGCTTATGCGGCTTCGACCCGAGGGCACCCTTGCGCTCCCTGGCGATGCTGCCGCGTTGCGGGAGTGGGTGGACGATGAGACCGGGGCGGCGATGATCCATGACCCGCACCAGCACCTCTTGACCGCGATCCTCGGGGTCTCTCATCCTGCGTTCGTGCTGCTCGATCCGGGCGACCAGCAGCGCCGCGTCGACGGTTGGGGCAGAGTGCTCGCCTCCGCGTGCAGGTCGGGGAGGATCGCCCGCATCCAGGTGTCTGAGCGCACCCTGCCCGACTCCGGCACCGGGCTGGCGCAATGGTGGCAGGAGCACGGCAACGCTGACGGGTCGTGGGCGGCGACCGTCTATGGCGAACTCATCGACCGGGCGGGTCCCACCGGGGAACGGCACGCCACTACCGTCTCACTCTCGCTCGATATGCGCCTCGCGGCACGCGCGATTCGCACCGCTGGCGGCGGTGTGCGCGGGGCTGCGCAGGTGCTGCGGCAGGAGATGCATACCCTGGTCGCTGCGGTTCGTGCCGCAGATCTGCAGGTCGACGGGTGGCTTACCCCAGGCGATGTGGCAATGGTGCTGCGCGCTGCCTACGATCCAGCGACCGCTGCCGCGCTCGAACGTCACGGCGAACTTGGGCGCGATCTCGCAACTGCTGGCCCGGTCGCTGTCACTGAACGGTGGGAGTCGATCAGGTCTGACAGTGCGCATCATGCGGTGTTGTGGGTCAGCGAATGGCCGCGCAGCCAGGTCTACCCAGGGTTCCTCTCGCCCCTTGTGCTCTCGTCGGGGATCCTGCGCACTCTCTCGTTGCACTACCTGCCGGTGCGCGCCGATCAAGCGGCGCGTGATCTGCGGCGCAAACGCACCGAACTGATTTCGGACAAGACGCAGCGGCAGAAGATCGGGCAGATCGAAGACGCCGCGACCGCTGCCGAGTACGTCGACGTAATGCAGCAAGAGGCCGACCTCTCTGCCGGGCACGGCCTCGCCCGCGTCACCGGCCTCATCTCGGTCACCGCCTCAACCAGCGAGGAACTCGAGGCAGCGGTCGCGGCGGTCGAACAGGCCGCGATCCAAGCCTCATGTGAATGCCGTCGCTTGGTCGGGCAGCAGGCCCGCGCGTTCGCCGCCGCAGCCCTCCCGCTCGCCCGCCCCATCTGAACCCGCCTTGACTGACTGGACACCACTGATGCCTGAGTATGAGACCCCGCGCGAAGCGGCGACTGCCGCCTACGACGCACTCCGTTACCTCGCCCACACCGTTCGTGAGACCCCGCCCCGTGAACTCTACGATCTGAACCGTGAACTGCTCGGCATCTCTCGGCTGCTGCCCGACGTGTTCAGGAGGTTCGCGTCGCGTGCGATCGCCCGCAACGATGAGGCGATTATCCGAACCGGCGGCACCATCGTCTCTGGTGTCGCGGTGATCGAAGAAGCAGCCCGTGACCTTCTCCAAGCCGCAGAGTTTGTCGACCGTGCCGAGACGCGCCTGGGTCGCACCTCCGAACACCTCTCGCTCCTCGAATGGCCGACCCCACATCGCCCCGATGCTCCGCCCGCTGCGAGCGTCACCACCTACCTCAGGCCGGAGGCGCTCGATTCGGGCACCCTTGCGCCCAAGACCGCGCACGGCCCCGGCCGCACGGCCGCACCCCAGAGACTCGATGCGGGGTTATCGCGGTGAGTGACGAAGAGCGTCTGCACGCAAGCGTGCTCGTCGCCCCGACCGCCGAGCGCCGCCGCTTGAAGAAAGCAAGACGCCGAGCGGCTGCGCAGCTGCGCCTGGAGGCGCGCGCCCGCGAAGATGCCGAACAGCGAGCCAGGCGCGAGGCCGAACGGGAGGAACGCCGCAACACCGTCTATCTCCCCGCAGCGGGCGAGCCGTACCCTGAGTCGCTGCGCACCCCTGGCCGATTTCGGCTACCGAAGCATCAAGACACAACGGCAACGCTGGGTGCGCAATACCCGTTCCTCGCCGAGGCCGGCCTCGGCTCAGACGGTGCGTTCATCGGGCAGGATCTCTACTCCGGGGCCTCGTTCGTGTACGACCCGTGGACGCTCTACCAGCGCGGCCTCATCACCGCCCCGAACATCGTGATCGCCGGAATCGTGGGCAGCGGCAAGTCGGCGCTCGTGAAATCGCTCTACACGAGAGCGCTGCCGTTCGGGCGCAGAGTCTATGTGCCCGGCGATCCGAAAGGCGAGCACTCTCCCGTCGCTGAGCTGGTCGGCGGGCGCGCGATCATTCTTGGACGTGGCTTGCCACACCGCCTCAACCCTCTCGATGAGGGTTATCGTGCGGCAGGGATCAGCGATCAAGACTGGGCGGCTCAGGTCACCGCGCGTCGCCGCGAGCTCGTCGGCGCACTCGCAGAAACCATGCTCGCACGACCCCTCACCCCTCTGGAGCACACCAGCATTGACCACGCGCTTGGCGCGGTGATGCGAGAGCACGGCACCCCGATCCTGCCGCAAGTGGTCGACCGTATCCTCGAGCCTGGCAGCGATGCTGACGGCAGGCTCAAAGAAGACGGTCGCCAACTTGGACACGCGCTCAGGCGACTCGTTGCGGGCGACTTGCAGGGCATCTTCGACGGGCCATCGACCGTTCGCTTCGATCCGTCGCTGCCGATGGTGAGCCTCGACCTGTCGCGCATGGTCGAGAACTCCGCACTGACCTCGGTGCTGATGACCTGCTCATCGGCGTGGATGGAGGGTGCGCTGCTCGATCCAGCGGGCGGGCAGCGGTATGTGATCTACGACGAAGCCTGGCGGCTCATGGCCTACCCCTCGCTGCTTCGACGTATGGACAGCCAGTGGAGGTTGGCGAGGCACTACGGGATCGCGAACGTCTTGGTCTTTCACAAGCTCTCAGACCTCGACAACGTAGGCGATAGTGGCTCCGCCATGCGCGCGCTCGCCTCGTCGCTGCTCGCAAACGCCGAGACGCGGGTGATCTACCGGCAGGAACCCGACCAGCTGGGCGCGACCGCGCAGGCGCTCGGCCTGACCCGAACCGAACAGTCGCTGCTGCCCGGTCTCGGCGTCGGACAAGGCTTGTGGAAGATCAAAGGCAGGAGCTTCGTTTCGCAGCACCAACTGCATCCTGCTGAACTCGAAGCGTTCGACACCACCACCCGCATGGGCTGAATTCATCTCCGCAAACGGTCTGAGAAGTGCTGCGCTTCTCAGACCGTTTCTTCGTGCTCGGGGTTCCTGTCTTACCTCGCTGTCGGGTCACCGCCCTATTGCGGGGCCTGTCAACACAGGAGTCAGGAGCGATCTATGTCTTACACGTCCACCCGCCCACCGGATGATCGGCCCAGGGTCGATCCCCAGGAGCGAAGATTCCGAGCGCAGTTCGCCGCCTTGCTGCTGGCGCTGCTGATGCTCGTATCGAGCCTCGTCATGATGCCTGCTCCGGCTGCGCAGGCCGCGACCCTGGGCGTCGGGTATGGAAATGAGCAGTTGTGGCTCGGTTCGTTCTCCTCACACGGCCGTCAGGCATACTGCATGGACATCGACGCGCTGCCGCCCTACGGGAACACCGAGCATCCCGAGCTGAAGACCACCCTCGACAATCTCTCCGATGGGCAACTCGCACGGCTGAACTATGTGCTGGCGACCTGGGGCGAATCGTCAGACCCGGCGATCACGGCTGCGGTGCAGCTGTTCGTGTGGGATGTCGCCGACCACGACACCTATGCCGCGCGCGGCGGTGAGGCGCACTTCATCGAGCGTGTACCGGCTGGTGCGCGGTCGACGGTGCTCGGAAACCTCGCAGCGATGCGGCAGGCCGCCGCCGAGAACGCGGTGGCGAAGCCGTCCGCGTCGATGAGTATCGAGATGAGCGACCAGTACCAGGGTCGCCTCACGATCAGCACCACGCCGGGGTCGCTGACGGGTGCAGTAACGCTCACCAATGCGACGTTTGCGAACGGTGCGACTACTGCGACACTCGGTGCGGGCACGCACGCGATCACCGGCACCCCCGCTGAGGGTGCGCCGGAGTACCGTGTGAGTGCGTCGTTCTCGTCACGGGCTGCGGGGATGGGTGCTGGGGTGGATATGTTCTACACTCCCGGCGAGCAGCGGATTCTCGCAGCAGCGAGTTTCGAGCCGGTGAGAGCCGCCGCGCAGTCTCCCGTGATCCCGCTCGATTTTCAGCCCGAGCTGACCACGCAGGTCGCATCGAAGTTCGTACAGGCGGGCGACCAGTTCGTTGACGGCGTGAACGTGACGGTGACGAAGCACTCGTGGATTCGCATCAACGGTTCCCCGATCCCGGTCGAGGCCGTCGGCACGCTCTACGGCCCGTTCGACGCGCAGCCCGCCGAGGCGAACGCGCCGCCGCGCGGTGCGCCTGTCACGGGCACGGAGAAGCTCACCCTGACCGGCCCCGGCAGTTACACGTCGCCGGGCACGATCACCGCTCCCGAGTCGGGTTTCTACACCTGGGTCTGGTCGATCGACAAAGAGGCGCAGGGAGGCAACGCGAAGTACATCACTGAGAGCTTCACCGATCGTTTCGGCCTCGTACCTGAGACGTCGGTGGTGCCGTTCCAGCCCGAGGCGGTCTCGCGCGCTGACCAACGGCTCGTGAACCCCGGCGATACCGTAACTGACACGATCACCGTGTCCTCGAGTAACGGGGTCTGGCTCAAGCACAACGGCGAGCACATCCCCGTGATCTTCGAGGGCACCGCCTATCAGGTGCCCGGCACGCTGCCTCCTGAGCAGGCCGGCCAGGTGCCCGCTGATGCGCGAGCAATCGAGACGGTCACGATCACCGCGACCGGCCCCCGCACCTACACCAGCCCTGAGATCGTTCTGCCGAACGCGGGGTTTGTGACCTGGGTGTGGGAGATGAAGCGCGCTGACCAGCCTGAATGGGTGCGCCCCTACCTCGCCGCTGATTGGGCCGATGACTACGGCATCAACATCGAGACGCACTCGGTGCGCTGGCCGATCAAGATCGTCTCCGAGGTCAAGGAATACAACGTGCATCTCAAAGGCGGTCGCGCGTTCGACCGGATCGAGATGAGCGGGTTCCCCGAGAATCACGGCGAGTTCGAGGGCGACGGGTACTGGGGTGCCGACCATGACGAGGTCGTGCACACGGTGTATGGCCCGTTCAAGACCGAGGACGAGCTGACCAATGACCTCGATCTTGAGGATGCCCCCGTTCTCACCTCGATCACGACGCCCGCACGGAACGGTACCTACCATCTCGGGTACACGGATGAGGATGCGATCAAGCCGGTGAAGCCCGGCTACTACGTCATCGTGTCGCATTTCGCTGGTGACGACCGGGTGCAGCCGCACACGACTTCGCCGGGCGATATTCGCGAGCGGTTCTTCGTGCCCGATGATCGACAGCCCGTGTCGGTGATCACGCAGGCGACACGCGAGGCGCGCGTCGGCGAACCGTTCGAGGATCTCGCACTCGTGCAAGGCACCGACATTCCCGAAGGCGCATACCTGATCTTCCGCGCTCACGGCCCGGTCGATCCCGAAGCCGAGCCGCAGTGCGACGCACCGTTCTTCGAGAGCGAGCAGATTCCTGTCACCCAGGCAGGCGTCTACCGCTCCGGCACCACGAGCGTCGACCAGCCCGGCCATGTCTACTGGGTCGAGACCCTGTACGACAAAGACGGCGAAGTGATCGCAGAGGGGCGCTGCGGCGCTCCGGGCGAGACCACCGTGATCACCGGGCAGCCCGAGGAAGTGAGCGTGGTCACGAACGCAGTGCCCGAGGTACTGCTCGGTGATCCCGCACACGACGTCGCTACCGTCACAGGTAACGTGCCCGAGGGTTCCACGCTGAAGTTCGAGGCGTACCGACAGGGCGGCAGCGAGGCGCTCTGCACCGCAGACGAGCTGGTCTTCACCTCAGAAACCATCGAGGTCGACAGGCCGGGCGACTACCGCTCGAACGATGTGGTGTTTGATCGCGTCGGCACCTACTACTGGGTGGAGACCCTGATCGGCCCCGACGGTGACGTGCTGCATCGTGGCCAGTGCGGTGCCCCGAACGAGACCACCAAGGTCGTGACCGAGCTGACCGCTCCGCCTGAGCTGGCGGTCACCGGCAGCGACAACGGCGGCATGTGGGCTCTCGGCATCGGCGCGGGCGTCGCGATTCTCGCCGCAGCAGGCGTGCTGTTGTTCGGGCGTCGCCTCGCTCAGCAGCGCGACGAGGCAGACGGTGCGGATGATGAGGATGCCGAAGTCGACAGGAAGGGTGGTGATGCTATCGACACATTCATGAACGACTAACACGCACACTCCCCCAGAGAGGCACGACCCCTGTACCGGGGCCGTGCCTCTTGTCATGCATGTGCCCCACTTCGTAGCCAGAACCCAGTTGAAGCCGGGCCCAACGGCAGGGTCTCAGCAGGGTCCTACACACTCGCGATCTCAGTCCGGCAGAGGGTCAGGCCAGCGCCACCAGCCACCGGCAATGCGCGAAGACGCTTATCTGAGAGGAGCTCAGTCGTCGAGGAAATCTCTCGCCGGAAAGTAACCGAGGCGCAGTAGTTCGGACCAGACTTCCTTCACGATATGGCGGTCGTCATCTGGTGCGATCTTCGCGGCTTCAACGATCGGTTGCAGGAACGATGGCAGGGTGGTTCGGCCCCGAAGCAGATGGAGCCCTACCTTCAGAAGAGCTGAGGGATGGTCTATTGGGAACTCGCCAGGATCGTAATAGTCGAAGCCTCGATCCTCGTCTGAGGGTGAAGCCTCAGGGCCTTGAATGAAGAGATCTACTGCACGATCAATATCGATGCTTGGGACTGTGATCCAGCTTAGAAGTGCACGTTGCTCGGTCCCTGTCAGTGGAGGTTGCTTGTCCAGTCGGTGCTTCCAATAGCTGTAGAGCACCTCTGGGAATGAATCGACGCGGGAAACCCTGTGTGCCACATTTCGTATCCAGCGCGCTCTCGTCGCGGCAGGAGCGTTTAAGGTGAAGGGGTCTGCCCAGGTGGATTCCTCGGGTTCGGTGTAGTAGGCGAACTGTGCCGAGTGCAGATCGATATACGCTTCGATCGAGCCGGGCAGCTCTGTTGATACTTGAAGCCATCCAGTACGTAACGCGCTTCTCGTGCTCACCATGAGTGCATCTGTCACGTTGTTGGCGGTAAAGATCCCGGCCCAAAAGCTCCTCGATTGTGGCGTATCAGCGATCTCGTTCAACTTGACGGCGATCTTGCGGTCAAACCATTCGTTATCCCAGTGCTGAATGTGTGCCGCATATCGCGCGAGCATCATCGGACTCGGATCTCTCACATCCTTGTCTTGGGCCTCTAAGAACTCGCTGAATGCCAGCAAATATGCCGGGTCGATGGATTCTTTCTTCTGCTCATGCATTGTTCGGAAGACGGTTTCCAAGAATGCGTTGGCGACGACTCCGCGAGCGGTTGAGTTTGCTTCGTTCGGGTCTCGAGGTTCGATGTCGCTATCGCCTTCAAGCAACGTGAGACGCCATAGACCGAACAGGAGCTTGCAACGTTCGTCTGGCTGTTCGAGGTCCTCCTCTTGTGTCGCAGTTGGGCGCATCAAGGTGTATGCGACGTTCTGGGCGATCGCTGAGGTTTGTTGTCTAGGAAGTTTCCTCAGCTGGGTCAGCAGTGGTTCAGCTTCCCAGTCTGCGCCTGGGCGTGTGAGGATGAGTAGCACGACGGCCCATGCACTGTACGAATAGAGGCCTTGCCTGAAAAACTCAGCGAGAAGCTCACCAGCGCTAAAGGGTTCATTCTCGAAGAAATCGTTCAGCTCGAGACTGAGTGTGTCTTGCTCAAATATGTCGTCAAGATCCGGGTCGCTCTTCAGGCTATTGGCAACCTCTGCTGGCGTCATGCCGCGGAAACGCCCTTCAGCTTCACTGGGGGTCTCGACTCGGGCAAAGGTCACTGGTGTTGCGTCGAGATTGGGTTCCTCGCGTGGCGAGAACTCGGGATGCTCCTGCTTCATCTCCCGAAGAAGCTGATGTGCCGGGTCGTCCTCTTTTACCTGCCGAGTCAGCCAGTCAACCGCATTGAATCGTTCAGAGTCGCTGACCTCGATCCCGCCTGGAGCTGCACTTGTTTCCTGAATGTGGTTCAGAAGTTCCGCACAGATCTCGGCGGATGCGTGAGGGTACATTTCCTTGAGTAGCCGGAACACTTCTGGTTTGTGAGAACGACTCAGGATCAAACCTTGGCTGATCATTCGGCCGATGAGGGAGTCTGCTTCGGATGGTCGTGATTCTGTGAGCGCATCGATCCCGAGCCGCTGTGCTAATTCAGAAGAACTATCCAGCAGATTGTTTGCGCGTTCTGGTCGGCCATGACGCACGTATTCCCTGAGAAGGTCGCGTGCGACGTCGACCAGAAGCACGCCGTGTTCATCACGACTTATAAGGAACCGTTCATTGCCATCAACTGTATATCGGCGGGTGGAGAATCGATTTCTGAAGTTGGTACCGTCGAAGAATGCGGTCGTGGTCTCCACGTGTGCGATAAGGCTGAGCACTAAGGAAAGGAGCTGGTCTGGATCTCTGAGGCTCTGCAGAAGCTGAGGCCATACCTTTCGGATCGATGAAGGATGCCAGGGAAACACGAACTCGGTCGTCAGGAAGTCAGGTCGACCGAGTATGCCGCGATGAGAGGTGAATTCGAGCCGGGCAGTTAGGAGCTGGTGCAGGAGCACCTCTGCGGCCTCCGGATCGACCTCGGCAAGTTTCTGAATCAGCAGCGAAAGCTGAGAGTCGTCGCTGTCTGAACGGGCGGCAGTAAGCAGAATCAAGAGCTTCCTCAGGTGATCATGCGGCTGGTAGCCCTCATACAGTTGACGAAATACGTCGAACCATAGCTGTTGAGACATCTGCCCGCGGTGCTTCGCAAGGATCTCCAGCATGCTTTCTCCGCGGTCCACAGAGATCGACCTTGTCACCCAGGCACTCCACATGGCTTGAGTTCGAGCAGTTTGCTCATTTGCAGGTTCGAAGATTACATCCAAAATGCCGATTGCCTCAGCATGTCGCATCCACTCAGTCGGGTCAGCCCGACCCACAAAGTGACGAGAATACTCCTCATCGCTTAGCAGCCACGAAAGCTCCGGGTCTGGAGTAGTTCGGTCGGACGGTCCCTTATCGATCAGTGCCACAATTGCGTCATAGCGGTCTTCGCTTGTAGAGGTAACCCGCTCGCGCCAGTTCGTGAAGAAAGTTTGGAGTCGAGCGTGCCCATTTGACCCTTCCGCTTTCGGATACAGAACGGGCGAGACGTCGAGGCGCTGCCACTTCGCAGTCATTTCGTCTTTGTAGTCCTCGCGCATGAATGCGAATCGGGTTCCCCCGTCAGTGGGCAACGCGCGTGCAAGGTACCGCATAACGACGTCATCTGCGCTGTATCCAACAAATACGGTGACGTACTCTTCGAGCATTCGAGTAAGGAACTGCGTAGCCCAACCTTCGGTGATGTAGGCCTGGCCAAAATCTTGATCAGTCAACACCATACGCTGAAAGTGCGTTGGATCGATCGGCCCATGCAAGTGCACCAAGCCGCTGAAGTCGTTGCCTAGCGGCAATGCCGGCGCATGGTGGACAGACAATTCCACTTCTGCTCGACGCGCGGCCTCCTCGAAGAGTAAGTCAAAGTTGGTTGTGACGATTCGAGGTTTGTTGCCGTTAACCGTTGCGAGGGCGATTAGATCCTCGTGATAGGTGTTCGGCTCAGTTATGGGCCTGAGTCTTGCACTCACTCGAGCATGCGCGTCTCCATGAAGATCATTCAAGCGCCCCATGATTTCATCGAAGTGGATGGAAGGATCTGGTTTCTCGGGCACCCAATCCGAGTGACCCATGTCATTTGCGATGTCGGCCGCAAGGCCCAGAAAACCTGGCAGGTTTGAAGGCGACGCGGAAGAGACCCCAGCTCCAACAAAGAACACAAGTTTGTCGGAACTTAACGCGCGATCAAGCTCCTGCGGTAGCGAGATTCCGCCTGCCTGCCACGCTCTAGTCAAGATTCTCCTTCTGCTTCTGCTCATTCGCCTGTTGAGAGTTCTACTGCCTCTGGTCTGGAGGTGTCTCCAGCCAAAATGTATGCCGCAAGGCTCAGCGTATCGCTGGCACAGTTGCGATGTGAGCTTTGTCGCCGCAGCCTGCTATCCGGGAGTCGCCGCGTGCGGGTTGAATGCGGTGAACTTGGCGGGCTTACCACCAGCCTGGAGCCACCAGCAATCGAAGCCGATGCTCCGGCCTTCATCGGCGGCAAAGATAAGCGTGTTCAGGTTGATGCCGCTCTTCTACTCACGAGTGGTGTTTGATTTCCTGCCCCATTCGCTCATCTAACGGTTGATAGCGGCACACGACCTCTGGTATCAAGCCGGTTCCCGCCCGAACGTATCCTCTGCATCGGAGGCGTAGGCTCTGCCGCCTAACCCGTAACTCGCGAACAAAAAGCGCTGTTCTCAGCTCACCAGTGCAGGGCTTCGGTCGGAAGGTCACACTTCGCTTGCATGAGATGCAGTAACCGAACCCTGCCCATATCCTTCGAACTCCTGACGCGGGCGGTATTCGGATGAGGCGACACAGTGCGAAGCCGGCGCATCGGCCCGATGTGGAAGCTCCAGTTCGTCTACCGCTCGTGCAGATGACCGTGCAGTCAGACGGGGCGATGATCGTACTCGTTGACGGTGAGACGTACGCGCCGCCGCCGTATGCTCCAGCCTGGCGCAGGGAGGCGTTCTCGGCAGTGCTCGAAGCTATCACCACGAGCCTGGGCACAGCGGTCAAGGTCACCGTCACCGAGTACGACGGCGCAAGATTCACTGATATCGTGATGCCGTCGCGCGCCCCAACCGCACATCCAGTCGCTCCCGTGTCTGATCCGGTGCCGGTCATGCAAGCGCCTCCGGTGCCGGTGCAGGGGCACGGGTTTATCGCTGGCGAGGATGTCGCGATCGCGCCGATCATCGGCTACGGCAGCGCCGCCCCAGACGGGCAGGTCAACGCGGTCGTGGCGCAGGATCAGATACCGGCAAATGTGCAGGAGATGTTGCTGATTGGGCGCGTCTCGGGCACCATGCAACTCGTTCGGGCGACGCCATGAACCGGCAAGTCGGCGGGTACGGGCACGAACTCACCAACTTCGCGATGGCCGGCCTCGCCGCCCTGTTCGCGCTCGCACTCGTGCTGCGTGCCGCTGGCACCATCACCGCATGGGCGACCGGGCTCCCCGCACCGGAGGCTGGGATCGCGGCAGGTGGCGGAGTGCTCTTCACTCCCGGCGACCCTGGTACGCCGCTCGGCGCGCCAGGGCTGAACCCTGTCGTATACTGGCTCGTCGCGGCCGTAATCCTCGGGATGCTCGCAGGCGTCGGAATATGGGCGTGGACGATGGTGCGTCGCGGCCAGAAGAAGCGAGAGGCCGATCCTCGCCGGATCGTCGGTATCGCGACCCGTGCAGACATCGAGGCGCAAGCGTCAGAGAAAGCACTCATGCGACGCGCATCAAATCTTCGCCCCTCGCTCGCATCCCCCGGCCCTCCCGATGTTGGCTACCGGCTCGGCAGCGCCCACGGCAAACCCGTGTGGGCATCGGTCGAAGACTCAATGCTCGTGCTCGGCCCGCCCCGTTCTGGAAAGGGTTTGCACCTCGCGATCAACATGATCCTTGATGCGCCGGGCGCGGTGGTGACCACATCGACTCGGCCCGATAACGTGACCGCGACGCTTGAGGCGCGCAGGAGAGGCGACCGTCCGGTGGCGGTGTTCGATCCGCAGCGCCTCGCCGATGGTATTCCTGCGGGAATGAGATGGTCGCCGGTGCGGGGCTGCACCGATCCTCTCACTGCGATGATCCGCGCCACCGGCCTCGCCTCGGCGACCGGGCTGGCTTCTGGCGATACCGAGAATGGTGGCTTCTGGGAGGCGAAGACTCGGGTGGCGTTGCAGTCGCTGCTGCACGCTGCCGCGCTCGATGAGAGGCCCACTTCTGAGTTGTTCAGGTGGACGCTCGATCCTGCCGCTGCTGCTGAGGCCGTCACGATCCTTGAGAGCACCCCGAGTGCGGCGTCGGGGTGGGCTGACGCACTCGGTGGCGTGATCGACGCTGACCCGAGAACACGCGACAGCATTTGGCAAGGTGTCGCGCTCAGTCTCGCAGCGCTAGCCGACCCCCGAGTGCTGGATACCGTCTCACCCAGCCCTGGGGAAGAGTTCAACCCAGCGCAGTTCCTCGCTGATCGGGGCACCCTGTATCTGCTTGCGACCGGCGCCGGGGCTGGCGCGTCAGCGTCGCTCGTCGCTGCGCTTGTGGAAGACATCGTGGAGACCGCCCGCCGTCAGGCGGCGGTCTCTGCTGGTGCCCGGCTCGACCCTCCGCTCGCGCTGGTGCTCGATGAGATCGCGAACATCGCCGCGTTGCCGTCGCTTCCGACGCTCATGGCTGAGGGCGGTGGCACCGGCATTACGACCGTGCCGATCCTGCAATCGCTCGCGCAGGCGCGCGAGAAATGGGGTGACAACTCCGCGAACGCGATCTGGGATGCGTCGATCGTGAAAGTGATCCTCGGCGGCGCGTCGAATACGCGCGATCTGCAAGACCTCTCCGCCCTGCTGGGTGAACGCGACGAGCACACCGATTCGATCACGATGGGCGCGTTCGGTGAGCGTTCCTCGCAGCGGTCGATCCGCAGGGTACCGATCATGCCGCCAGAGAAGCTGCGCATGATCCCGTTCGGCACGGGCGTGATGCTGCTGCGTGCCGCACCCCCGATCATCACCGATCTACGGCCTTGGACAGCCCGTAACGATGCGGCGCAGCTTCGCTCGGATCGGGCGCGGCTCGAATCCGCGTTGAGAGGCGGTGCTTCCGATGGCGAGGCGTAGACGGCAGCCGCCACCAGACCAGCTTGAGCTCGACCTCTGGGGCCTGGATGAAACAACCGCTGACGCACAGATTGCCGAAGCTGGCACAAGAGAAGCAGGTGAGAGCAATGACGCACTACACGCACCGGATCAGGGCACATTGGGAGAGATACGCCCCGAACCACATGAAGACTTTGGCGGCTTCGAGCGAGGAGCTGGAGACACTCTTTTCGGAGATTGGAACCGAAGTGCTGGGCGAAGTGAGTTCGCTGAGCGAGGACATGGCGCGCGTGATGCTGGCGGAAATGCCCGAAGCGAGGGAGGATTATCTTACCCAGGTCGCACTGCTGACCACGGCACGGAAGATAGCGGAGGAGATCGCCATGACTCATCAACTCGCATGGATGAGCGATCCCTCGCTGACGCTGACCGAGGCTCGGCAGGAGTGGGAGGACACCCGGCCGATGGACGAGGGGCTGATGATGATCGTCGATCGGATTCAGGACAGCCCGTACCCGATCTACGCGACCGAGGAACTGGAAGAGATAGCTCAGGAGTGGGCGATCCCGATGTGGTTCTTCGAGGGCCTGATCGGAGCGGAGAACCCCTATCGTTACCTGGAGGAGCATCAGGGGATCATGGAAGAAGGGGCGAACATTCGCTTCCTCCGCGAAGTCCAGTAGCCGAGACCACCGAGCCAGCACCGCCTCACCCGACTGCTCCCCGGTTTGTGCCGGGCACGGTCGAGGCTCGCCCGCCGAGCGGAGCAAAGAGCCGCTACCACGCAAACATCGCTGCGATCCGGCTATTGCGGCAGCTTGAAGCGGAGCAACGGCCGGCCACGGAGGCTGAGCAGTCGGTGCTCGCGCGCTGGTCGAGCTGGGGTGCGGTTGCAGACGTTTTCGATACGTCGAAACCGGAGTGGGAGAACGAGCGCGCCGAGCTGCGTGAACTGCTCAGTGAGGACGAGTGGCGGGCTGCGGCTCGCACGACGATGAACGCGCACTATACCGACCCCGATGTCGTGCGTGAGATATGGCGGGCGCTCGGAGACCTCGGTTTCTCGGGCGGTCGCGTGCTCGAACCCGGTAGCGGCTCCGGTACTTTCATCGGTCTCGCACCCGAAGGTGCCCATGCGACTGGCGTGGAGCTTGACCCGATGACGGCAGCGATCAGCCGCGCACTCTACCCCCACGCGGATATTCGCACCGAGTCGTTCGCGGACTCCCGGTTTCCCGAGGGCACATTCGACGTCGCGGTGGGCAACGTGCCCTACGGGAAGATCCAGCTGCATGACCGGGTGTACAACGCCTCTGAATACGCGATCCACAATCACTTCATTATCAAGTCGCTGAGGCTCTTGCGGCCCGGTGGGCTGATGGCGGTACTTACTTCCTTTTACACGCTCGACGCGAGAAACCCTGGCCCACGCCGGGAAATGAACGCGGTCGCTGACCTCATCGGCGCGGTCAGGATGCCGAGCGGCGCGCACCGCAGGATCGCGGGCACCGAGATCGTCACCGACCTGCTACTGTTCCGTCGCCGCGCAGACGGTGAACCACCGCGCGACCTCACATGGGAGACGGTGACGCAGCTCGACTTCGACGGGAAACCGTTAAACCTGAACCGCTACTTTGACGAGCGCCCGGAGATGGCGCTCGGTGACATCGGGATGCAGCACGGCCTCTATTCGGCACTCACCCTCGTCGTGAAAGGCGACCACGAGCACGCCGCCGAGCACCTGCGGAACGCACTCGACCAGCTGACATTCCAGGCACGTCGAGAGGGGTTGACACTGACCGAGGCCGCACCGGAGGTCGAGGCGCGGCGCGCGGCATTCGTGCCATCGGAGCCCGGCAGATGGGATGGGTCAATCGTGCCGCACGACAATGGCAGCTTCGGCGTGGTCGCCGCAGGCGCAATCGTACCGTTCGCCGTACCGAAGTCAGCGGCACGAGAGCTACGAGCGCTACTCAGTTTGCGGGATCAAGCGTCGACACTGCTCACGATGGAGGCGCACTCGCTCGATGACACCCCTGAACTCGATCAGGCACGCGAGCAACTACGCCGCTCCTACCAGAAGTATGTAGGCGTCTATGGGTCGCTGAATCGCTACAAGCTGCGCAGTACGGGGCGCTTCGATGAGGACGGCAACCCGAAGTATGCGCGCACGGTGCCGACCCCGATCAGGCTGCTGCGCAGCGACCCGTTCGGGCCGCTCGTGCTCGCGCTCGAGAACTTCGAGGAAACCACTCAAGAGGCAACTCCGGCGACGTTGCTGAGCGAGCGGGTCGTGGTGCCTCGACCTGAGATTCAAGGGGTGGAGACCCCTGCGGACGCGGTGGCGGTGAGTCTCGACCGTACCGGCGGGATCGACCTGATCTTGATCGCTGATCTGCTCGGCATGAGCGAGCACGAGGCTCGCGGCGCGCTCGACGGCCTGGTGTTCACCGATCCGGTGACCGATGAACTGATTCATGCCCCGGCGTACCTTTCGGGTGACATCTACGAAAAGCTCGACGCTGCCCGTCAGCGTGCAGAGCGTGATCCCGAGTTCGCGGTGAACATCACCGCGCTGGAACAAGTGAAACCCGAACCTCTCGGCGCTGAAGACATCACGCCGAGGATCGGAGCGGTGTGGATCAGCGCGCAGATTCACCAGCAGTTCCTCACCGAGCTTCTGCAGGCCCGTGATGTCGTGGTCGAGAACCCGGTGCCAGGTATGTGGCAGGTGAAGGGCGGCAGGCACGGTATCCGCTCAACCTCTGAATGGGGCACCGAGCGTCGCTCCGCGCCCGTTCTGCTTGAAGCGCTCGCTGAGCAACGGCCCATCCTCGTCTACGACACCGAAAAGGACGTAGAGGGCAAAGAACGGCAGGTACTCAACCCAACTGAGACAGCAGCTGCGCAGGAGAAGGCGAACCAGCTGCAGGAGCGGTTCGCTGAATGGGTGTGGGAAGACCCCGAGCGCGCCCGCACCCTGGTAGACGGCTACAACCGCAGGTTCGCGTGCATCGCGCTCCGCGATTACACGAGCGCAGCCGACTATCTCACATTCCCAGGGCTTGCTGCGAACACGATCACGCTGCGCCCGCACCAGCGCGCAGCGGTAGCCCGGATGGTCGCAGAACCGTCCGTCGGTCTCTTCCATGAGGTCGGTGCCGGGAAGACCGCTGAGATGGTGTGCGGCGCGATGGAGATGCGACGTATGGGCCTCATCAACAAGCCCGTGGTCTCGGTGCCGAATCATATGTTGGAGCAGTTCTCGCGTGAGTGGTTGCAGTTATATCCGAACGCGAAGATTCTCACAGCGTCGAGCCAGGATGTGACGCGGGATCGACGGCGCGCGTTCGTCGCGCGAGCGGCGGCGAACGAGTGGGATGCGATCATCATGACGCACTCTGCGTTCGAGCGCGTGCCGCTGCGGGTGGATACTGAGCGCGAGTATCGTGACCGGCAACTCGACGGTCTCCGCGCCGCGCTTGAGGGTGCCGACAAGGATGATCGAATCAGTGTGAAGCGGATGCAGCGCGCCCTCACGATGGCCGAGGAACGCCTCAAGAAGCTCGCTGACAAACCGCGCGATTCGGGCATCAACTTCGAGGACACCGGTATCGACTACGTCATTGTGGACGAGGCGCATCTGTTTAAGAACCTCGCCACTCCTTCGAACATTCGAGATGCCGCTATCACGGGCTCCGAGCGCGCTTCTGATCTGCATATGAAGCTTGAGTATCTCCGTTCGACGGGGAGGAAAAGGATTGTGACCGCTGCGACGGCGACACCGATCTCGAACTCCATCACCGAGGCGTATGTGATGCAGCGCTACCTGCGCCCAGATCTGTTCTATGCTGCCGGGATCGGTGAGAGCTTCGACGCATGGGCGGCGACTTTTGGCGAGACGGTCACGCAGATGGAGATGTCTCCTACGGGAGCATCGTTCAGGATGAAAACGCGCTTCGCGAAGTTTCAGAATGTGCCGGAGATGCTCAGGATGTGGAGCACATTCGCTGATGTGAAGGCCGCCGAGGATCTGAAGCTCCCCGTTCCCGATATTCGCATTCGCGACGATGGCAACCGTGCCCCGCTGACCAGAGGCGTAGCCCCATCGTCCGAACTGGTGGCGTTCGTGAAGACCCTCGGTGAACGTGCCGAGATGATCGCCTCGGGCAGTGTTGACCCGCGCGAGGACAACATGCTCTCGGTCACCAGCGACGGCAGGAAAGCTGCACTCGATATGCGGCTGATCGTATCTGACGATCCCTCCGGCCCTACCAAGGTCGACGTCGCGGCCGACATGATCTTCCGTACTTGGGAAAACACCCGAGATACCGAGTACCTCGATACGGTGACCGGCGAGCCATCGCCGATCAAAGGTGCGATGCAGTTGGTGTTCTCCGACCTCTCGACACCGAACAAGGAACGGTGGAATGTGTACGAGGAACTGCGCACCCAACTCATCTACCGTGGGATGCCTGCCGAGGGTATCCGGTTCATTCACGAGGCCCGCAACGACCTCGAGAAAGGTCGCCTGTTCGCGGCTGCCCGCGCCGGGCACATCTCTGTACTTCTCGGTTCCACCGAACGCATGGGCGTCGGCACCAACGTTCAAGCACGGGCCATCGCGCTGTATCACCTTGACTGCCCTTGGCGACCCTCTGACATTGCCCAGCGCGAGGGTCGGATTCTGCGGCAGGGCAACCAGAATGAGGAAGTCGCGATCGTTAGGCTCGTCACAGAGCGTTCTTTCGACTCGTATATGTGGCAGGGCGTTGAGCGTAAAGCGAAGTTCATTTCGCAGGTGATGCGCGGCAGGCTGGATGTGCGCGAGATCGAAGAAATCGACTCCGCCTCGCTCACCGCTGCCGAGGCGAAAGCCATCTCGTCCGGCAACCCGCTGTTGCTCGATCAGGCTAATCTTCAGAGTGAAGTTACCCGGCTGCGACGGCTCGAACGGGCGCACCAGAACAACGAGCGGATGCTTGAATACACCCGTTCCCAGGCAGTTCAAGACGCTGCCCGTGCTGCCGATGACATCGAGGGGATACGGGCAGCGATCCCGAACATGATCGACACCACGGCCGAGAAGTTCCGCATCACGATCCAAGGCCGCTTCTACGATTCGCGTAGCGATGCCGGCCACGCGCTCATGGGGTGGGCAAGGCAAGCGAACATGCAGTACGCGGGGCGTCACCAAGTACAGGACTACGGCGTGATCGGGCGGATCGGTGGCTTCGACATCAGCTGCGAGCTCGTGCCCGAAATGGCCGGAGACGTGCTCGTGCGTACCAGCTTGCACGGAGTTCCGAGGGGATCGTTTACAGTCACCCGAGACTCGTTCCTGCAAGGCGGTGTCGGCCTAATCCAGCGGATCGAGAATCGTATGGCCGCACTCCCGAAGCTGCTGACCGAAGCCGAACAGGATCTAGCGCGGGCCGAACAGACCCGGCAGGATGCCGAGCAACGACTCGGGCAGCCGTTCAAGCACGCCCTCGCACTCTCTGCGGCTGAGGCCGACCTCGAAAAGGTTGAGAAGAAGATCGCCGTTATGCAGCGGCAAACCCCGGAGGAACCCACCCCTGAGCCTGAGCGGGTCTCGGCTTCGCCGCCTCGCCCAGAACTCACGGTTGAGGCGGTGCGCGCGTATCAGCCTCGGGGCGGTGTGCGCTCTGAACCCGACCAGCAGCGACCCCATACTCCAGCTGCTGCTCCCAGTGCGTTCGACCCGATGCCGCTGAGACCGTCTGGGTTGCAGATCGGGCGGTAACCGCTTCTCGGGGTGGCGACCTCACCTGCTTGTTGCCGCGCGGAGGCGCGGCGCGACATCCAAGGAGCACCACCATGAACGACAGCAGCGAACCGGCCCCCACATCTGAGCCGATCGAAACCCTCGATGCGATCATCGGGTTCTTCGCAACCGAGCCTAAGCCCAGCAGAACCCGCGACGGCGTACCCAAAATCTATGCCCGCTACGGCACCGAGCGATTCGTTCACGACCTAGAGACCGGCGGCACGATCAAGGAAGAACCGACCTTTCACGCGCTCACCGCATACTGGGGTGCTGCCGAGACAATCCTCGCTCAGTACCGCAAGGGCGACTCGTTCATCGCGCAGGGCGTGGTGCGCGTCAGCAAGCAGACTGGCAAGGAACGCTTCGAGGTCAAGCAGATCGGCCACAACACCCGACGCACCCGCTACACGGTCGACCGCAGCCCCCGCGCCGAACAGCGTGCGACAGAGCACACCGCGATGAGGCAGGCACTCAGCGCCGCGCAGGAGCACTCGACGGCAGTCAGCGCACATCCTGAGCCGCACCGCACCACACACGTGAGCGCGGCATCAGTCGGCGTGAGTCGATGAGCGAGGGCATCATGGATACGAGTGAACTTCCTCCCGACGTGGAGGCGCCCGAGTCAGAATCATCGGCATCGACATCACGAGAGTTCCCGCGTCTCGGCACTCCGGTGAACGCGGGAGGCAGAGTGAGCGCACCGCCGCGACCGATCAACTGGAACCTACTCACCAGCGAACAAGCCGAGATCGAGTGGCTCGAACTCAACAGCTGGGTGTCCTGGCTGAAACTCTCCTACGGTCTCACACCGGCAGTGCTGCCCCCGCTGTGGCACCGGCACCCCGAGCTGGTATGGGAACTCTCGGCGCTGCATTGTCATTGGCTCGGCGCCTACGATCCTGAACAGCACGCCAGCGGCCCGATCACCTGGCACCGCGACTTCACCGAAGCGCGGATGCGCCTGCGCGAATGGGTGCAAGCCTCCGGCACCCGCATCGACCGCGACCGCCCCACACGGCAAACCACTTGGCCGGGCGACACCCCGTACCCTGCGGCGGCGGAGGCCCCCATCGTTGACCGAGACGCCGACTTCGTAGAGTTCGTCAAAGCCGATGTGGCTTCGCGCCGTGCCGACGAAGACGCTTACTTCCTTCTCGTGGCTGAGCATGAAGCACGCCGCAATGCCGCAAGCGGTGATTGAGATGGTGCGCAGCTACCAGCGAAAGACTCCAGCCCTTTCCGCAGGCCGGGAGGTCAAGGTGCGCTGCGAAGACCGCGAGACCGTGGATGTGCCGTTGCTTGCGGAGGTACTCATCAGGATCGCACTCCGTTCGACATCAGCGTCTGCTGATCAGAATGAATCCGCCAAGCAGCATATCGGAAATGCCGGTCTCTCCCGGTTCTTCCAAGACGCCCTCGCGGTGAAGCAGTAGCATCGTAGACAGATACTCAAGCAAGACGTGGCACCCCTTGCGACACGGCCCCGGCGATTGCCCGGAGTGCAGTGTTCTTTCTCTCTTGCGAATCTGACCGCCACGTCACGCAGCAGCGAGTCATGCTCGGTGCTGCCTGACGAAAGGCAATCGCAATGACTCTCCTAGGTCTCCCTGCCGGTCTCGACCTCGACTCGCTCCGCAAGCTCGCTACCCAAGCAGCCAAAGCCAAACCGCAGCCCGCCCCCGGTGATGGCACCCCGCTCGCGGTGTCATACCTGCGAGTCTCGACCAAGGATCAAGCCACCCGCAACGGCCTCGAAGAAGGTCTCTCGATCCCTGCACAACGCGAAGCCGCCGAGAAGAAAGCCGCCTCGCTCGGGGCAGTGATCGTCAAAGAGTTCATCGAGCCAGGCGAATCGGCGAAGACCGCAAACCGTAAAGCGCTGCAGGAGATGCTGGAATATGTGGCGGTGAACCCCGTGCAGTTCTGCATTATCAACAAGGTCGATCGCATGGCAAGGAACCGCCTTGATGATGCCGTGATCCATGCAACGCTACGCGGGCGCAGCATCCAGCTAGTGTCGGTCACTGAGAACATCGACGAGTCGCCGTCGGGGATGCTAATGCACGGCATCCTTGCCACGATCGCGGAGTTCTATTCGCTGAACCTCGCGCAGGAGGTGGTGAAGGGCCTCCGGCAGAAAGCAGTCATGGGTGGCACTCCCGGTCGTGCCCCGCTCGGCTACCTCAACGTGCGAACCACCGAGAACGGTGCCGAGATTCGCGAGGTCACCACTGATCCCGACAGATTCGACCTTGTGAAGTTTGCGTTCGAGAGCTACGCGAATGGCGACTGGACACTCTCGATGCTCACCGAGGAAGTGAATCGGCGCGGCCTGACCACGAGACCGACACCGAAGCATCCTGAGAAGCCCCTCACCACAACGATGCTGCACAAGGTACTCACGAACCCGTATTACAAGGGCCTCGTCACGTTTCAGGGCGCAGTCTACGAGGGCAGCCACGACGTGATGGTCACACCCGAGGTCTGGTCGAAAGTGCAGCAGATTCTCGACCGCAACAACCAGCGAGGTCAGCGACCGCAGAAGCACGACCACTACCTCAAAGGCGCGCTCTACTGCTCCTGTGGGGCAAAGCTCATGCTTGAACGTCCGCAGGGAAACACGGGCGAACGGTACGACTACTTCTCCTGCTCAGGTCGCCGTCGCAAAACCACGAGTTGCACGCGAAGTGCGATCCTGGTGGAGCGGATCGAACTGAAAGTCGAGCAGGCATACGCCACGAAGTCACTCACCGAAGACCAAGCTGCCGGGGTTGGGAAGATTCTGCACGAGGTGTTCGACAGGCTCGAAGGCGGGGCCAGCGACGAGCGCGCGGCACTCACCGAGCAGAAGGCTCGCCTCGAGTCCGAACGGTTGAAGCTCGTGCAGGCGCACTACGCCGATGCGATCCCGGTCGATCTGTTGAAGAGCGAGCAAGACCGAATCCAGAACGCACTCGGCGCGATCCAGACCAGGCTCGACAGCCTGCATTCCCGCTACGCGGACGCCCGTGAAGGCCTCGAAGACATGCTCGCCGTGCTCACCGATCTGCAAGGGTTGTACCTGCGTTGCGAACCCGCTGAACGCCGGTTCCTGAACCAAGCCTTGTTCACGCGCATCATCGTGGACGAGAACGAGAACGTCGAGCTGCAGCCCCAGGCCGGTGTCGACACCGTGACTTCGCAGAGAATCAACACCTACAGCGCAGGCCCGGTAGCAACAACGAAAATGCCCCGCATTCAAGCGGGGCAAGTTTCGACTTTCGAACTTTTGGTGGATCTGAGGGGACTCGAACCCCTGACCCCCTGCATGCCATGCAGGTGCGCTACCAGCTGCGCCACAGACCCATAGGAAGTCGGGCGAATGCTCACCCGACAACTCTTCTACTTTACACTATCGCCCGGATCCGATTGCAAATCAGCGGTCTCCGCGATGAAGCCCTCGAGGTCAATAACGGGGCAATCCTTCCAGAGTCGCTCGAGCTGGTAGAACTCGCGATCCTCCTGGTGAAACACGTGCACGATGAGGTCGCCAAAGTCAAGCAGCACCCATCGACCACCGCCCCGACCCTCACGCCGAATGGTGCGGGCGCCCGAGGTATTCAACGCGTCCTCCACCTCGTCGGAGATGGCCTGCACGTTGCGCTCGACGCTTCCGCTGACAATTAAGAACACATCGGCAAGCGCGAAGTGTTCGGACACTTCCAACGCCACCGGCGTCGTTGCACCCTTCGACTCGGCTGCCAGCACTGCTGTACGCAGCATCTGCTGCACACTTGGGCTTTCTTTCACGCTCAACCAAACATCCCTGAAGTTGCTCCCCATACCAGTAGCGCCACAACGGCCACTACCAAGCCGCCACCCGTGGCAATCAACACCACGGGGAGCTTACTCTTTTCCTTCTGCGCCTCGGTCACGACCGGACCGAGCGTTGCCCGGGCGCTCACTGCGCGCGCAGCCGAGACAGGGGCGATGCCGCCGGCACTCGCCGCACGATCTGCAAAACCCAGTTCATCGAGCGGATCCGCCTCGACCGAGTCGAGCAGGCTCGCATGGCCGCCGGTTTCACCCAGGGACCTCGGCAGCTCGATGGAGCCAGTAATGTACAGCTCCCCGGTTTCACCGAGACGACCGGCCAGCTGGCCACTCTCGGGCATAGCGGGCAAAATCAGTGCGGACGAACTCGAAGCGCTCGCCGCGCCCTCCTGCGCCACGGCACGCGAAATGATGTCATCAAAGCCCCCGCCATTTTCGCCCACGGAGCCCGGGTCTTTCCCCGAGACTCCGCGCGAGGCCGGATTGTCAAACACAGAAATTCCGTCATCGAGTGGCGCAATGTCAGGAAACGTATACGCCTGCGGGGCTTCTGCGGCCCGTGTGGATCGCTCGCGGATCGCGCTGATGGGAACTGTGTCTGCGGCGATTTCCGCGTCCAACATCTCATCGCCGTCTTCGTCGGAGTGGATTTCGACGACCTCGTCAACTTCGGCTGCGGTGGTGGCTGCGGCGAAATCAGCGGGCGAAAATGGCTGAGTCTGTGCAAGGTGATCATCAAAAGCGGGCACAGAGGAATCGGGCTGCGGATCTCCTGCAGCGTCGTCTTGAACCGCCACAGTCTCCTCGGCCTCGAAGAGCTTCTCGATCTCGACCGCTTCAGTGTCCGTAGTTGCTTCAGTGTCTGCAACTACTTCCGGCGCCTCATCGGCCTGAATGACCGGGGCATCGGTCACACCCGGTTCAGACTCCTCGGCTGGAGCGTCAACGTCAGCGTTGACGCTCGGCTCGAGCGCAGCAACCTCTTCGGCTTGGGCAGCACGCTCGGCGAGTGCCTGCTCGCGGAGTTCACGCATCTCACGACGCGTGCGAGGCCGGCCATGCTCGTCAACCGGCGAGATGACGATTTCCTCGAAATCGACGAGGTCTGTTCGTGGATCCGCTCCGGGCGCCGTTGCACCGGATACCACGGGATTCATACCCGTCTCGCCCAATTCTTTAAGTCGACGCTCGCGTCGGCTCAGTGGGCGATCCTCTTCATTGTCACTCATGCGTCAGTCACTTTCTTCGCTGTACAGATCGTGTTTGGCGATGTACTGCACAACCCCGTCGGGTACCAAATACCAAACGGGATACCCCCTGGCAACGCGACTGCGGCAGTCGGTTGAGGATATCGCCAACGCAGGCACTTCCAACAAGCTTACGTGTTCATCAGATAATCCTGAAAGCGAGAGCTCGTGGCCCGGCCGTGACACCGCGATGAAGTGCGCGAGATCCCACAATTCGGGCACGTCTTTCCAGCTAACGATCTGGGCAACCGCGTCGGCACCCGAGATGAAGAACAGCTCGGAGTTCGGATGCATGGCCTGCAGGTCGCGCAGGGTGTCTACCGTGTACGTCGGGCCATCACGATCGATATCGACACGACTCACCCGGAAATTCGGGTTAGAAGCCGTCGCGATCACGGTCATCAAATATCGGTGCTCGCTCGGAGAAACGTTTGACTTGTGCCAGGGCTCGCCCGTCGGCACAAAAATCACTTCGTCGAGGTCAAACCACTTCGCAACCTCACTGGCTGCGACCAAGTGTCCGTGGTGGATCGGATCAAACGTTCCACCCATCACTCCAGTGCGGCGCTTTCGCGGCGCCTCAATCTCAGTGATGCTGGGTGTTGCCGTGCTCGCGGGCATACGCCTCGGCCTTTTCCGCGTGGCGGTTCGCAACATCACGGAAGCTGAAGGTGACAGCCGCGAGGGCAGCAAACAGCACGAACATGATGACCCCGAAGAAGAACGCCGGGAACCACAATTCGTTGACGACGTGATGCCCCTCTTCGGCGGCAAGTGCGATCGTTGCGAGAACAGACATCAAGCTTCCCCTGCATTCATTACGGTACGTTGAACGTAGTCAGTCTAGCGGGTTCCCAGGTTTCGAGTGGTGAGGCCGCGACACGCTAGCGAGTCTGGCCATCTCCCCGCACCAGCCACTTGGTGCTCGTGAGTTCGGAGAGACCCATCGGGCCGCGTGCGTGCAGCTTCTGCGTCGAGATCCCCACCTCCGCGCCGAAGCCGAACTCTCCACCGTCGGTGAAGCGCGTCGAGGCATTCACCATGACGACCGCTGAGTCGACCTCGGCGAGGAAACGCTGAGCGCTCGCGTAGTCCTCAGTCACAATCGCCTCGGTGTGGCGGGTCGAGTATCGCTCAATGTGCGCGAGCGCCTCGTCAAGTGACTCGACCACTCTCACTCCCATTTCAAGCGCAAGGTGCTCGGTGGCCCAGACATCTTCACTTGCCTCGGCGATACCTGCAGCAAGTCCGCGCGATGCCTCGTCGCCGCTGAGCAGCACCCCTGCGCCCAGAAGTTCTTCAGCCAGGCGAGGCAGCAGCCGCTGGGCAGCGTCGCGGTGCACGAGCAGTGTTTCTGCGGCGTTGCACACACTCGGGCGGTGCGTCTTCGAATTCTGCACGATCGCCAGGGCCTTCTCGGGGTCGGCGCTTGCATCGACGAACACGTGCACGATGCCCGATCCCGTTTCGATCACTGGGACCGTTGATTCCTGCACCACCGTCGAGATCAGCCCCGCGCTCCCCCGAGGAATCAGTACGTCAACATAGCCGCGGGCACGCATCAGTCGACTGGCGCCCTCTCGCCCGAAGTCGTCAATCGTCTGCACCGCGCCGCCGTCAAGCCCGGTGGCAGAAATCGCCTGTTGAATGATTCCTACCAATTCCCGATTCGAGTTTTCGGCGGCGCTGCCCCCGCGCAAGACCACGCCGTTTCCGCTCTTCAGCGCCAATGCGGCGATATCTACGGTGACGTTTGGGCGGGCCTCGTAGATCGCACCGATAACACCGAAGGGCACCCGCACCTGAGTGATCTGGATGCCGTTGGCCAGTGTGCTTCCTCGCACGACCTGACCGATCGGGTCGGGCAGAGCAATCACGTCTCGCACCGCGTGAGCGAGCCCGTGCAGTCTCGACTCGTTCAACAGCAGACGGTCAAGCAAGCCCTCCGTCAGCCCGGATGCGCGGCCACGATCCAGATCGATCTGATTCGCGGCCACCACCTGATCGACACCCGACTCGATCGCATCAGCAATCGCAGCAAGAGCAGTATTTTTCTGCGCGGTGGTCGCCTGTGCGAGCCCGCGGGCAGCCTGGCGGGCCGATTCGAGTCGGTCGATGAAGGGATCTGAGGCGCTCATGTGCCCCAGTTTAGCGATCCGCCCGCGCATTGGCCGAGAACCGGGTGCCGTGTGGTTCGCCGTTGAGCACGCCAGCGAGCAATTTGGTCTCGGTAAGTAGCACCTCAGTGCCAGCTTCGGCGGCAAGCCGGGCCGCCTGAACCTTGGTCGCAGCTCCCCCGGTTCCCCAGCCTGACTGCGTGGCACCAATTTCCACGCCCTCGAGCTCGTCCCCGTACGTGACGTGCTCAATGCGGGTGGCGCCGGGAGTCGTGGGTGGGGCCGTGTACAGCGCGTCGACATCAGATAGCAACACCAATTGATCCGCGTGGATCAGCCTGGCCACGAGGGCCGCGAGCCGGTCGTTGTCACCGAAGCGAATCTCGTGCGTCGCGACCGTGTCGTTCTCGTTGATAATGGGAAGGATACCCAGCGCCAGCAGCCGCTCAATGGCACGCTTCGCGTTGCCTCGGTGCGTCGGGTTTTCCATATCGCCAGCCGTAAGCAACACCTGCCCGGCGATGATTTCGTGCACGCTGAGCGAGCGCTGATAGCGGTTCACGAGGATATTTTGCCCCACCGCAGCAGCGGCCTGCTGGGTTGCGAGGTCGTCAGGCCGCTCGTCAAGCCGCAAGAACGGCACCCCCGTGGCGATGGCACCGCTCGACACGAGAATCACCTCGCTGCCCGAGCGATGCAGCCTGGCGAGTGAATCGACGAGGCTCGGAATCTGTGCCGCGTTGTCTCCGCTTACCGACGATGAGCCAACCTTGACCACGATTCGGGATCCCGCGAAGCGTGGAGGCGCATCTTCGTTGCCCTGCCCCTCGATCACGAGTCCTCGTTCCAGAGCCCGGCCTTTCGCTCGGACTCAAGATTGGCGCGCGCGGCAGCCTTAGCATCCATCAGTTCGTGGTATTCGACGCGACGCTCTTGGTTCGTGCGCCGATCGGTGGAATCGACCCGGGCATCCGTGCCGCGGGCACCCATCTGCACTTCGGCGGCGCTCGTGAGCGTCGGCTCCCAGTCAAAGATAACGCCGGATCCGGGCCCGATGACCACCGTCGATCCTGCGACGGCACCCGCCTTCACGAGGGCATCTTCGACACCCAGCTTCTGCAGTCGATCCGCGAGGTATCCCACCGCTTCGTCGTTGGTGAAGTCGGTTTGCTCGACCCAGCGCTCAGGCTTCGCCCCGAGAATACGGAAGATGGTGCCATACGACCCACCTTCGGTCACGACACGGTATCCGCTGTCGTTGACCGGGCGCGGGCGCAGCACGATCCGTGGCGAGTCGACTGCCTCAGCCAGTTCACGCTCACGTGCCGTCTCGACGAGCTCTGCCATCGCGAAGCTGAGTTCACGCAGTCCGTGGTGGGAGACCGTCGAGATCTCGAAGACCGTGTAGCCGAGTGCCTCAAGCTCCGGCTTCACAAAGTCGGCGAGCTCTCGCGCCTCTGGCACGTCGACCTTATTGAGGGCGACGAGTTGAGGACGCTCAAGCAGCGGGGTCTGACCCTCGGGCACTGGGTAGGCCGCGAGTTCCGCGCGAATCACCTCAAGGTCAGATAGTGGATCACGCCCCGGTTCGAGCGTGGCGCAATCGAGCACGTGGAGCAGCGCGCTGCACCGCTCAACGTGGCGCAGGAAATCGAGCCCGAGGCCCTTCCCCGTACTCGCGCCCTCAATCAGGCCAGGCACATCTGCCACTGTGAAGCGGTGCTCTTCGACCTGCACCACCCCAAGATTCGGGTGAAGGGTAGTAAACGGATAGTCTGCGATCTTCGGCTTTGCCGCGCTGATCGCGGCGATCAGGCTCGACTTGCCAGCTGACGGGTAGCCAACCAAGGCCACGTCGGCGATCGTCTTCAGCTCAAGCGTGAAACTTCCCGAATTGCCCGAAGTGCCCAAGAGAGCGAAGCCCGGCGCTTTGCGCTTGGGGCTCGAGAGCGACAGGTTACCGAGCCCACCGAGACCGCCCTTTGCCGCGATGAACTTCGCCCCGGGCTCGGTGAGGTCAGCAAGCGTTTCGCCATCTCCATCTTTCACCACCGTGCCGATGGGAACGGAAAGGATCAACTCGGTGCCGTGGGCACCGTTGCGGTAGTCGCCAGCACCGAAGCCGCCGTTCTCTGCAACGCGGTGGGGTCTACGGTGATAGTCGAGAAGGGTGGTCGACTGCGGGTCCGCAAACAGCACGATGTCGCCACCGTTTCCGCCGTCGCCGCCGTCTGGGCCCGCGAGTGGCTTGAATTTTTCTCGTCTTACGGACACACAACCATTGCCCCCGCGACCCGCCTGCAAGTGCACCTGCACCTGATCAACGAACGTCACCATTACGCGCCTCCCCTCATCCTTCTCAACGAACTACCCTAGATACGGCAAAAGGCGAGCCGAAGCTCGCCCCTGCCTATTACAAACCGAACTTACGCTGCGGCTACCACGTTGACGACCTTGCGGCCGCCCTTCGCGCCGAACTCGACTGCGCCTGCAGCCAGTGCGAACAGCGTGTCGTCGCCACCGCGGCCGACGTTGGCGCCGGGGTGGAAGTGTGTGCCACGCTGACGAACGAGGATCTCACCTGCGCTCACCTGCTGACCGCCGAAGCGCTTCACACCGAGACGTTGTGCGTTGGAGTCGCGACCGTTGCGGGTCGAACTCGCGCCCTTCTTATGTGCCATCTGCCTGTCTCCTTACGAAATCTTTGGGGCTCGGGTTACTTAATTCCGGTGACCTTGATGCGGCTGAGGTCTTGACGATGACCCTGGCGGCTCTTGTAACCGGTCTTATTCTTGTACCGCTGGATCACGATCTTCGGGCCGCGAAGATCGTCGAGCACCTCAGCGGTGACCTTAACCTTTGCAAGCTTCGCGGGATCGGTGGTGACCTGATCGCCGTCCACGAGAAGGAGGGCGGGCAAATCGAGCTTGCCGTTGGCATCACCGGTCACCCGATTGACGGTCAGGATCGTACCGACCTCGACCTTCTCCTGCCGGCCGCTTGTGCGCACTACTGCGTAAACCAATTGTCTACCTTTTCCTCGAGAACGTTCTTCCGCGTTCCCGGCGAGGCCGGGAGCTGTCGGGGAGAGCGCGCATAGCGCTCCATGCAAGAGACCACTCAGTTTTTGAGTGGCACCAACGGTCAACTTTATCGCAAACCATCGGTACGGTCAAATGCAGCCAGGGTCGGCGTGTTAAGCCTCACCCTGGGCCGATTCGATCGTGGGCGTGGGATTGTCTCCCCGAATTGCAGGGGTACTCACGCGACGACCACGACTGCGGCTGCGGCCCGGTTCGGGCGCAGGAGGAAGCGCGTCGAGCACCGATCCCAGCAGGTCGTCAGGCGATGGTGAGCTGAGCGCCTCCGCACTGGATGCCAGTGGTCGCTCAGAACTCGCGCGATGCCCTCGCCCCGAGCGCCGACTCGCGGAATCGACCACGAGCTGCTCGACGAGATCGGCAGCCTCGGACGTGCTAACTCGTGCGGAAGCGGACGATGACTCAGATACTTGCGACTCACCGCGTTGACCTTCGCGAGATTCCTTGTTCTGCGACTGCCCGCCGCTTTCCTCATGATGCTCCTGCGCGCCGGGAATCGTCTTCGCGGCGATCTTCGCGAGCATGTTACGTGACTCATCAGTGATGGCATGAGTCTGCGTGTTCGGTGCCTGTTGCGACGTTGAGTTATTCCGACGTTTGGTACGCGGAGTCGGCGAATCCGCGCTCCGATGACGATTGACCGGCTCGTGATGAACGATGATCCCGCGACCGGCGCACACCTCACACGGCTCGCTGAACGCCTCAAGGAGCCCCAGACCCAGCTTCTTCCTGGTCATCTGTACGAGTCCGAGCGAGGTGACCTCCGCAACCTGATGCTTCGTACGATCCCGGCTCAGGCATTCAACGAGTCGGCGAAGCACGAGATCGCGGTTGTTCTCCAGCACCATGTCAATGAAGTCGACCACGATGATTCCGCCGATGTCGCGCAGGCGAAGCTGGCGCACGATTTCCTCGGCAGCTTCAAGGTTGTTCATCGTGACGGTCTCTTCGAGATTTCCGCCAGAGCCGACGAATTTGCCCGTGTTCACGTCGACAACGGTCATGGCCTCGGTGCGATCGATCACGAGTGACCCACCCGAGGGCAGCCACACCTTTCGGTCAAGTGCCTTGGCGATCTGCTCAGTGACGCGGAACTCGTCGAAGATATCTCGGCTCGCATCGTACTTCTCGACCCGCTCAAGCAGCTCCGGCGCGACCTGGTCGAGGTAGCCGGTGATGGTGTCATACGTGTCGTCGCCCGAGATGATGAGCTTGTGAAAATCTTCGTTGAATACGTCACGAACGATCTTGATGAGCATGTCGGGTTCCGAGTGCAGCAGCACGGGGCCGCCGCCCTTCGCAACGCGCTGCTGAATCGAATCCCACTGCCGCGTCAAGCGCTGCACATCGTTCGTTAGCTGATCTTCGGTGGCCCCCTCGGCAGCGGTGCGCACGATCACGCCGGCACCCGTGGGCAAGACCTCTTTGAGGATCTTCTTCAACCTGGCACGCTCGGTGTCGGGGAGCTTGCGCGAGATACCGTTCATGGCACCACCGGGCACGTAGACCAGGAAGCGGCCGGGAAGCGAGATCTGGCTGGTGAGTCGTGCTCCCTTGTGCCCAATCGGATCTTTGGTCACCTGTACGAGTACGTGATCGCCCGGCTTCAGGGCATTCTCGATGCGACGCGCCGAACTGGTTCCCTCGAACTCAGACCAGTCAACCTCGCCCGAGTAGAGCACCGCGTTTCGACCGCGACCGATATCGACGAATGCGGCCTCCATGCTGGGCAGCACGTTCTGCACGCGGCCGAGATAGACGTTGCCGATGATCGACGACTCGCTCGATCGAGCGACATAATGCTCTACGAGCACCTTGTCTTCGAGCACACCGATCTGAATGCGATCCGACGTGGTACGCACAACCATCTGTCGGTCTACCGACTCACGGCGCGCGAGAAACTCCGACTCGGTGATGACGAGGCGCCTCCGCCGGCCCACATCGCGGCCCTCGCGTCGACGCTGCTTCTTCGCTTCCAAGCGGGTGGATCCCTTGACCTTTTGGGGTTCCGTGATCAGCGGGGCCTGCCTGGCCGGGGGGCGCGGCGCTTCTTCCTCAACGTATGAGTCTGGGCCGCTCCGACGGCGGGTGCGCCGCCGGTTCGCGGGAGCTTCGCGTTCCTCAAACTCTTCGTTCTCAAAAACCTCCGCGCGAGCTTCGCGGGTGTTTCTCGTGAACTGACGATCAAGGATGTCGTCAAGCTGGCGAAGTTCGGTGCGGCGCTGACGCGGCTGTACCGGAGGGACATCAGGGGCCAGGAAGATGAGGCGGGTCGTCGCGCGGAAACGCTCCTCAGGTGTCATCTCTGAGAGTGGAAGCAAGAGAATCGGTGCGGGTGCCGACTCGGGCTCGGCCGCAGCTTCAGCTTCAGGCTCGGGTGTGGCAACTGGCTCTGCTGTCGTCTCGGGCTCGACTGTCGTTGCCGGCTCACTGGTCGTTTCCGGCTCGCTTGACGTTTCCGGCTCGCTTGACGTTGCCAGCTCCGTGACCGCAACTGGATCGGTGACGACGTCGCCCTCACCCACGGAATCGGCCGCGGGTTCACTACCGACCACAGAGGAGGGTTCAGGCGCTGATTCGTGCGCTGCTGCGGCTTCCTCAACATCGGAATGTTCAGTGGAAACGGTTTCAAATTCGGGTTCATTCACCATTGCTGGTGTACTCCTCTGTCCGAGACGCGCTGTGTCATCTGCGGGAAAATCTCTTGCAGCGTGGCCGCCGCGAATACTGTGCTGCGCGAGGCGGGTGCCTCGTGCTTGGTCGCCCTGCGACCAAAAAAGACTGTCGTACCGAGCGTCTTCGTGACACCAGGTAACGGCTTCCATTATGTCACGCGGAAGCAGGGAACGCGCAGTGCACCCCAGTAGGATCATCGGCATGAGCACAGCGCCCCAACAGACCGCGCGCCCGGTCGGCTTCGCGATCCTCTCGATTCTTTTGGGAATGGTCGGATGGTTCGCATCATTCGAGCTCTTGACTGAATACATCAAGACCCTTCAGAGCCCCGCTCACGTGCCGAACTGTAACATCAGCGTGCTTGTCACCTGCGGCCCCAACATGGGTTCGTGGCAGGGGTCCATACTCGGCTTCAGCAACACCATCATCGGTGTGAGTGCATTCGTCGCACCCATCGCGGTCGGCGTTGCACTCCTCGCGGGTGCCCGCTTCATGGCCTGGTTCTGGCGGCTGTATCAGCTCGGGCTATTCGGCGGGTTCGTGTTGGTCGGCTGGCTGCAATTCCAGAGCATCTTCGCGCTCGGCACCCTGTGCCCCTGGTGCATGGTGGCCTGGGTGGCCATGATTCCGCTGTGGTGGTCGGGGCTCATCCACCCCTTCGCCGCAGGAAGTATTCCACTGTCGGCGCGCGGTCGACGCTTCTTCCGATCGCTCAACTCGTGGGTCTGGGTGATCGTACTCATCAACCTGTTCATCATCGCCGCGGTTGCCCAGTTTCAACTGAACTGGTTCGCGGAGTTCGCACGCGGCTAGGTTCCCTCATCAGGCGGCAGTTGCCCCTCCCGTAAGTCGCAGCCACAGCTCGTCGACCTGCGCCAGCGTCTCCTCTTCTGACCCACCCGTGTCGATCAGCACGTCGGCAATCGCACGGCGCTCTTCGTTGCTCGCCTGACTGGCGATGCGGGCGGAAGCGTCATCGTGATTCATCCCACGGATCGTCACCAGACGGTGGAGTTGCACCTCGGGGTGCGCCTCGGCGACCACGACGAGGTCAAACGGCCGCACCTCTCCGCCCTCTGCAAGGAGCGGAACGTCGTATACGACCACGGCATCTGGATCGGCCGCTTCTGCCTCAGCGATGCGCCGCGCCGTGAGTTCACGTACGGCGGGGTGCACGATCGCATTAAGGTCGCCAAGAGCACCCTGATCACTGAACACGATCTGTGCGAGTCCTTGGCGGTCGAGCATGCCGTCGGGGGCCAGAACGTGAGTGCCGAAGCGATCCACAATCTGCGACAGTGCCGGGGTATTCGGCAGAACCGCCTCCCGGGCGAGACTGTCGGCATCGATGTGGACTGCTCCAAGCTCTGCCAGTCTCCGAGCGATGGTGGACTTACCCGCGGCGATACCCCCGGTTAACGCAATGAGCTGCATAAGAGACACACTACCGACTCGATGAGATGCCAAAGGCCTGGCCGGGAAACATCTCCCTGGCCAGGCCTTCAGTGTGAGGGGTTAGTTGCCCTCGAGACGTGCCTTCAACGCGGCAAGGGCCTCGTCGTCTGCGAGCGCGCCAGCCTGCGACTCGCTCGAGTAGCTCGTCGCGCCCGAATCGGTCGCGGGGGCTTCAGCAAGCTCAATGAGCGACTGGCCGACCTGCTTCTTGTGCGACTCCCAACGAGCCTGGGCTGCAGCGTACTCCTGCTCCCACTTCTCGCGCTGGGTCTCGAAGCCTTCCTTCCACTCCTGGGTCTCAGGATCGAAGCCCTCGGGGTACTTGTACTCACCGTTATCGTCGTACTCGGCGGTCATACCGTAGAGCGCGGGATCAAACTCGGTGCCCTCGGGATCGACGCCCTCGTTCGCCTGCTTCAGGCTGAGCGAGATGCGGCGGCGCTCGAGATCGATGTCGATGATCTTGACGAAGACCTCCTGGCCGGCCGAAACGACCTGCTCAGCGAGCTCAACGTGCTGACCCGACAGCTCCGAGATGTGCACGAGGCCCTCGATGCCGTCCGCAACACGCACGAACGCGCCGAAGGGCACGAGCTTGGTGACGACACCCGGTGCGATCTGACCGATCGCGTGGGTGCGGGCGAATACCTGCCACGGATCTTCCTGCGTAGCCTTGAGCGACAGCGAGACGCGCTCGCGATCAAGCTCAACCGAGAGCACCTCGACGGTGACATCCTGGCCCACCTCGACAACGTCGGAGGCGTGCTCGATGTGCTTCCAGGAGAGCTCGGAGACGTGCACGAGACCGTCCACGCCACCCAGATCAACGAACGCACCGAAGTTGACGATCGAGGAGATGACACCCTTGCGCACCTGGCCGGGCTTGAGGTCAGCGAGGAAGGACGAACGGCTAGCCGACTGCGTTTCTTCGAGCAGTGCGCGACGCGACAGCACCACGTTGTTGCGGTTCTTGTCGAGCTCGAGGATCTTGGCCTCGATCTCCTGACCCAGGTAGGGCGTGAGATCGCGAACGCGGCGAAGCTCGATGAGCGAAGCGGGAAGGAAGCCGCGAAGCCCGATGTCGACGATCAGACCACCCTTGACGACCTCGATGACCGTACCGGTGACGACACCGTCGGTCTCCTTGATCTTCTCCACATCGCCCCACGCACGCTCGTACTGCGCACGCTTCTTCGACAGGATCAGGCGGCCTTCCTTGTCCTCCTTCTGGAGCACGAGTGCCTCAACAGCGTCGCCAACCTTCACCACCTCGTCGGGGTTGATGTCGTGCTTGATGGACAGCTCGCGCGAGGGAATGACACCCTCGGTCTTGTAGCCCACGTCGAGGAGAACCTCGTCGCGATCGATCTTCACCACGGTGCCCTCGATGAGGTCGCCGTCGTTGAAGAACTTCAGGGTCTTCTCGACCGCGGCAAGGAAGTCTTCGGCCGAGCCGATGTCGTTAATTGCGACCTGCTTGCTTGCCTTTTCGGTCGTTGCATTCGTCATGTAATTGGTCTCCAGATGGACAGGGAATCAGGCTGGACACGGTGATTCACGCAAAGGATTCGCGCGGATCAACGCACCATCCAGCATGTGGACATGGTTGATTCGTCACAGTTGTGACATTTCAGTCTATGCGACAGAAGATGGAAACCCAAGTCCGATTCCTTGAACGTCTAGCCTGGTGCACGCGAATGCTAGTGCGCTGCTGCATTCCAGTTCGGGCCGCGGCCGACCTGCACTTCGAGCGGCACCGTGAGGTCTGCTGCTCCCCCCATCTCCTCACGCACAATCACCTCGAGTTCTTCCCATTCACCGGGCGCAACCTCGAACATCAGCTCATCGTGAATCTGCAGGATCATTTGCGACGAAAGCTTCGCCTCGCGCATGCGTCGTTCGACGCCGATCATCGCGATCTTCATGATGTCGGCAGCCGTGCCCTGAATCGGGGCGTTGAGCGCCGCGCGTTCGGCGTTCTCGCGCAACACCCGATTCGGGCTCGCAAGATCGGGGAACGGCCGACGCCTGCCGAACACCGTCTCGGTGAACATGGCGCGCTTGGCCTGCTCAACCACCGATCGCAGGTAGTCACGCACCCCGCCAAAGCGCTCAAAATAGTCGGTCATGAGTTGCCTGGCCTCTGCCGCCGAGATACCCAGCTGTTTCGAGAGCCCAAAGGCGGAAAGCCCGTAGGCGAGACCGTACGACATCGCCTTCACCTTCGAGCGCATCTCGGCAGTCACTTCAGCCGGGGTCACCCCGAAGATGCGTGAGCCCACGAACCGGTGGAGATCCTCACCCTCGATGAATGCCTCGATCAGCGCAACATCGCCCGAGAGGTGCGCCATGATGCGCATTTCAATCTGGGAGTAGTCGGCCGTCATGAGTGCCTCGAACTCGGGCGCGTGAATGAAGCCCTCGCGCAGCCGACGCCCCTCCTCTGTGCGCACCGGGATGTTCTGGAGGTTCGGCTCGGTCGAGGCGAGGCGCCCAGTGCTCGCGCCGATCTGTAACAGGGTGGTGTGGATCCTTCCGTCGGGCTGCACCGCCTTAATTAGACCCTCAACGATCTGACGCAGCTTGTTGGCATCTCGGTGCGCGAGGAGCGCATCGAGGAAGGGGTGCGGGTTCTTGGCCTGGAGGTCCGCGAGCGCGGCCGCGTCGGTCGTGAAGCCCGTCTGGGTCTTGCGAGTCTTCGGCATGTCCAGTTCGTCGAAGAGCACCTGCTGCAACTGCTTGGGCGAGGAGAGATTGACCTCTCGGCCAATCGCCGTGAAGGCGCGCTGCTCAAGCTCGGCCACACGCCCCCGAAGCTCGGCCTCGTGTGCCTGCAAGAGCGGGAGATCAATCTGCACGCCGCGATCCTCGAGTGCGGCCAGCACCGACACCAGCGGCAGTTCGATATCTGTATAGATCGATCCCGTACGCCCCTCGAAGCGCGACACTGCGACCTCGTGAGCTCGCACCAGGTACCAGGCAAGAGCTTCGGGCCCCGCCCCCGCACCCTCCTCGGGGAGCAATTGGTTCGGGTCGGCCTTCGGCATCTGCTCGCCCAAGAATCGGAACACTGCCTCGTCGAGTGTCTTCTCTGGCGTGCTCGGCCGCAGCAGCCAGGCGGCGATCAAGACGTCGCCCTCGATCCCGCGCATGGCAACCCCAGCTCGCGCCGCGAGTTTCAGCTGCGCCTTTGCGTCAAACAGCACCTTGGGCGCTTCTGAAGCAAGCCATTCTTCAAACTGCTGGTAATCGCGGCCACCGGGCTGCCAGTGCACCAGCACGGTCGAATCAGGGGTGGCGATCCCCACCTCGAAACCACTGCCCGTGTCGGAAATCACAATGCCCGGCTGCACCGCCTTCGATAGCCAGTCGCCGAGCTCTTCGTCGAGCAGCAGACGACGTTCAGGCAGCTGGGGCGCGAGCGAGCTTGCGGCCGCGGCGGCGCTCCCGTCGGCCGCATCGATGCCCGCAAGCTTGCTCACCCGCTGCAGCAGAGTGCGGAACTCCAGCTTGGCAAACACCTGCTGCACGGCCGCCATGTCGATGTTGCCGCGCTCAAGCTGGTCGACGCTCAGGTCGAGGTCAACGTCACGCACCAGTCGGTTCAGGCGACGATTGCGTTCGGCCAGATGTGCGTGCTCGCGGAGACTCTCCCCCACCTTCCCGCCAATTTCGTCCTGGCGACGCAAGATCTCCTCCAGCGAGCCGAACTGGTTGATCCACTTCACCGCGGTCTTTTCGCCCACCTTGGGCACCCCGGGCAGGTTGTCGCTCGTCTCGCCGACCAGTGCGGCAATTTCGGGATACTGTTCGGGCCTGATGCCGTAGCGCTCAAGCACCTTTGCCGTGTCGTACCGCGTCAGTTCGCTCACACCCTGCTTCGAGGGGTAGAGCAGCGTGATGCGCTCATCGACGAGCTGAATCGTGTCGCGGTCGCCGCTCACCACGAGCACGCGATACCCGGCGTCGGCCCCCTGCGTCGCGAGCGTGGCCAGAATGTCGTCGGCCTCGTAGTTCTCCTTCTCAATGGTGCGGATCCCCATTGCGTGCAGGGCCTCCTGCAGAAGAGGAACCTGACCCTTGAACTCGGCCGGTGTCTCGCCGCGGGTTCCTTTGTATTCGGGGTATTCATCAGTGCGGAACGAATGCCTCGAGATATCGAAGGCCACAGCGATTGAATCGGGCTGCTCGGCACCCAGCAGGTTAATCAGCATGGCGATGAACCCGTGGATCGCGTTGGTGTACTGACCGGACTGGGTTTGAAAACTATCCACGGGCAGCGCGTAGAACGCGCGAAATGCCAGGGAATGGCCGTCTATGAGCATGAGGGTAGGCTGAGTGTTCGACACCCACTTAGCCTACAAGCCGCCTCCGACGGGCGCGCCGATCGGCCCCTAAGAGGCACGGATATTATGAACGCGAGAAAGCGGATACGGTGACAGCACCCCGAGCAGAATCCACCGAGGGAGGCACGCAACCCACTGTGCCAACGGCATTAGACACCACGCCGGTGGACTCGCCGAACAACGCGGATGGCCAAGCATTCTTGAGCCGATTCGGAGTGGGCGCTCTCGCCGAACGCATGGGCATCGAGTTCACTGAGTTCACGCGTGAGCGCGCCGTCGCGACGATGCCCGTGCTCGGAAACACCCAACCGATCGGCCTGCTGCATGGTGGCGCCTATGTCGTGCTGGGAGAATCACTCGGTTCGACGCACGCGGCCTTCGTGGCACCCGAGGGCACGGTTCCCGTCGGAGTCGACATCAACGCAACCCACACGGGTTCGGCCATGGCCGGTGTCGTCACCGGGGTGTGCGTGCCGATTCACGTCGGTCGCACGATCTCGGTGCACGAAATCGTCGTGCGCGATGGGGCGGGCAAACGCTGCTCCACGATCCGCATCACAAACCTCTTCAAGCAGGTGGCCGAGCCCCACGCGGCCGGCTAGAACGACGAACACCCCGGTCAGAAACCGGGGTGTTCGTCTCGCCGCTTCGTGCTACTTGGGCCCGAGCTGATCGATGATCGTCTTCGCCACGTCTTGCATGGTGAGGCGACGATCCATTGAGGCCTTCTGGATCCAGCGGAACGCCTCGGGCTCGGTGAGGCCCATCTTGTCGTTCAAGATACCCTTCGCACGATCCACCAGCTTGCGCGTCTCGAAACGCTCTGCAAGATCGGCAACTTCACTCTCAAGCGCCACGATTTGCTGAAAGCGTGAGAGTGCAATCTCAATGGCTGGGATCAAGTCAGCCGGGGTAAACGGCTTTACTACGTAGGCCAAGGCACCGGCCTCTCCCGCACGCTCAACCAGCTCGCGCTGGCTGAAGGCGGTAAGGAGCACTACGGGGGCGATGTGATCTTTATTGATAATTTCGGCCGCCGAGATGCCGTCAAGCTTCGGCATCTTCACATCCATCACGACGAGGTCGGGGCGCAACTCCGTTACCAGACGCACCGCCTCTTCACCGTCACCCGCTTCTCCGACAACGTCAAAGCCATTGTCGCGAAGCGTTTCAACGATGTCGAGACGAATCAAGGATTCGTCTTCTGCGACGACGACACGACGTGCCGCGCCGGGGGAAGAAGTCTGCTCAGTCATTGTCTTAGTTTAACGGTGCCGGATGGGGGACTTGAACCCCCACGCCCGAAGGCAACGCATTTTGAGTGCGCCGCGTCTGCCAATTCCGCCAATCCGGCAAATGGGTAGCGGCTCGAAAGTCGCTTTCCACCTGTGCAACACTATCGCATCTAGAGCGGGATGCTTCCCCGTCCGATGACGTGTTTCCGCGGCCCGGCCTCGGGAAGTAGCCCCAAGGTCTCCCCCATCCGGTGAATCCTGAGCGTATTTGTGGATCCCACGGTTCCGGGAGGCGAACCTGCGATGATCAGTACCTTATCGCCGATCTCCACACGATCCGCGTCGAGCAGCACCTTATCGACCTGCTCGAACATCTCGTCGGTAGAGCCGACTCGCGGAACCTCATAGCTGCGCGCACCCCAGGTCAGCTCCATCCGTCGACGGATTGTTCGACTCGGCGTGAACCCGATGATCGGGATTGGCTTGCGGAGTCGAGACATCCGGCGCACCGTGTCGCCGGACTCCGTGAACACGCAAATGTACTTGGCCCCAATGAACTCCGCCACCTCCGCCGCCGCCAGCGTGAGCACACCCCCCTGGGTGCGCGGGCTGGTGCGCAACGGATCGATCCTGTCGAGGGCGTGATCTTCGGTCGCCTCGATGATGCGGGCCATGGTGGCAACGGCGGCCACGGGAAATGCCCCAACGCTTGTCTCACCTGAGAGCATCACCGCGTCGGCACCGTCGAGCACCGCGTTTGCGCAGTCGGACGCCTCCGCGCGAGTGGGCCTCGGGCTTTCGATCATCGACTCGAGCACCTGCGTGGCCACGATGACGGGCTTCGCCATGCGTCGCGCGACGGCGATCGCCTCGGTCTGCACAAGCGGAACCTGTTCGAGAGGCATCTCGACACCCAGGTCGCCACGTGCGACCATGATGCCGTCAAACGCATCGACGATAGCCTCAAGGTTCTCGACTGCCTGAGGCTTTTCGATTTTGGCGATGACGGGGAGTTTCACTCCCTCTTCTGCCATGATCGCGTGCACGCGAGTGATGTCGGCGGCATCGCGCACGAACGAGAGTGCAATGTAGTCGACACCTAGCTGCAAGGCCCACCGAAGGTCGGCCTCGTCTTTCTCCGACAACGCCGGCACGTTCACGGCCACACCGGGCAGGTTGATGCCCTTGTTGTTCGAGACCGCGCCCGGAATCTCAACCACAGTATGCACGGTGTCTTCGGTTACCCGTACCGCACGTAACCCCACCTTGCCATCATCGATCAGCAGTGGGTCGCCCACACGGACATCGCCGGGAAGGCCCTTATAGGTCGTGCCGCAGATTGTCTGGTCACCAACGACATCGCGAGTGGTGATGGCGAACTCGTCGCCCTCTGCGAGATCAAACGGTCCTGCCGCGAACGTGCCCAATCGAATCTTCGGGCCCTGCAGATCGGCGAGCACGGCAATGGGCCTGCCCACCTCGTTCTCCGCGCGGCGAATGTTACGGAAAATGCCCTCATGCACGTTGTGCGTGCCGTGAGACATGTTCAACCGTGCCACATTCACCCCGGCGCGAATGAGCTCGAGCGTGTGATCGTAACTCGAGACCGCTGGTCCCCAGGTTGCAACGATCTTTGCGTGGCGCATGGCCTGCCTTTCGTTCGATGGTGGACCCGCTTCGGGCTCGCCTATATGGTCGACGGTGAGACCCCTGCTGGTGGGGCCACAGCCTTCGTGCGATCCGGGAGTACGTGGTAGTACTCGTCGGGGTTCGCCGTCAATTCGTCAACCGCATCGGCCGGATTGCGGCGTCCGGGAAGATAGATACTCGCCTCGAGACCGACATGGCGACGGCGTTGGACAAAGATGATGATGACACCGAGGAGCGCCGCGAGGAGCGCCGCGAGGACGTTGGTGCGCAGCCCCAAGATGATGAGGCTCGGATCCACACGCATCGACTCGATGACGGCGCGACCAATGCCGTACCAGATGAGGTACATGCCAAAGAACGTGCCCCAGCGTGGGCGGAGGCGTCGCTCGATGAGCAACAGTACGATCACGCCGAGTGTATTCCATACGATCTCGTAGAGGAACGTGGGGTGAAAGAGTGTGCCCTCGGGCAGGCCAATCGGGAACGCGGAGTTGGTTGACTCGATCTGCAGCCCCCACGGAAGCGTGGTGGGGCCGCCGAACAACTCGTGATTGAACCAGTTGCCTAAGCGACCCGCTGCCTGAGCAATCAACAGACCCGGAACGAGCGCGTCAGCAAACGACCAGAAGCGAATCCCGGTGATGCGTGAAGCGACCAGCACGCCGATACCGCCGCCGATGAGGGCACCGAAGATCGCGATGCCGCCATTCCAGAACGCAAAGATTTCGAGGAAGTTCTTTCCCTCGCCAAAGTAATCTCCCCAGTGAGTGACCACGTGGTACAGGCGCGCACCGAGGATGCCCAGCACTACCGACCACACTGTGAAATCAATGACGACGCCGCGCTCGCCACCCCGGCGCGTCAGCCTCCGGCCCGTCCAGATCGTCGCCAGCACAATTCCCGCGAGGATACACAGGGCGTAGAAGTAGACGCGCAGCGGACCGATCTGCAGAAACTGCACGTCGGGGCTCGGAATACTCATCGGAAAAATCATGTACCGCTCTTTCGCATCACGCTCTGCGCCATCGGGCGCGGGTCAACAAAATCCTACCGCGGGTATATCAGTGCCAGGTCAATGCTGGGCGGTGCCAGCTGCGATTTCGCGCACCACGCGGGAGAGTTGCTCGATGCCTCCGTCACGCAATGCCCGCACGAAGGCGGTGCCCACGATCGCACCATCTGCGTATTCGAGCGCCGCAGACACCTGCGCAGCCGTCGAGATGCCGATCCCGACGCACGCCAGCTCGGCCCCGCTCTCGCGCAGTCTCGTAGTGAGATTCCGAGCTGCCTCGTCGAGTTGGGTGCGCTCTCCGGTGATGCCCATCGTAGAAACGGTGTAGACAAACCCAGTGGTGCTGCGGGAAACGAGCGCGAGACGATCATCGGAGGATGTCGGCGCGGCCAAGAACACGCGGTCAAGTCCGAGACGTTCACTCACGGAGATCCACTCGGCTGCAGAGTCGGGGGTGATATCTGGCGTGATGAGCCCAGCCCCCCCGGCGGCAGCGAGATCGCCTGCAAATCGTTCGAGACCGTACTGCAACACGGGGTTCCAGTAGGTCATCACGAGTACCGGCGTGTCGACCGCCTCTCGTACGCGACGCACTGCCTCAAAAACATCAGTGAGACGGAAGCCGGCTGCCAGCGCGGTCTGCGTGGCCTCCTGAATCACCACTCCGTCCATCACGGGGTCGGAGTACGGCAGCCCCAGTTCGATCACATCGGCCCCGGCCTTCGCCATCGCGATCGCCGCGGCGACACTGGTGTCGAGATCCGGGAAGCCAACGGGCAGGTACCCGACGAGCGCTCCGCGACGCGATTCCTTGGCCCGTCGGATGGCTGCGGAAACCTGTGACTCGTGATTCGCCATCAGTGCCCCTCTCCTGCACTCGCGGAGGCGCCTTCGAGTTCGGTTCCATCAAACAGCCCAAAGTACCGGCCCGCGGTCGCCATGTCTTTGTCACCGCGTCCCGAGAGATTCACGAGAATCACCGCGCCTTCGCCCAGCTGCTTTCCGAGTCGAAGTGCCCCGGCGAGCGCGTGCGCCGACTCGATCGCCGGAATGATGCCCTCGGTCTGGCTAAGTAGCCGCAGCGCCTGCATCGCTTCGTCGTCGGTGACCGATTCGTAGTTCGCCCGATCAATGCTGGCAAGCCACGCGTGCTCGGGACCAACTCCCGGGTAGTCGAGCCCAGCTGAGATTGAATACGATTCGCGGGTCTGCCCGTCTGCGTCTTGCAGCACGAACGTGCGGGAGCCGTGCAGCACCCCCTGCGACCCCTCGCCGATGGTAGCGCCGTGCTCTCCAGAACTGATTCCGTGCCCACCAGGCTCGTAGCCGTAGAGTTCAACTTCCGGGTCGTCAAGGAACGCGTGGAAGATGCCGATCGCGTTCGAACCGCCACCGACACAGGCTGCCACTGCGGTGGGGAGTGCACCGGTCAGCTCGAGCATCTGTGCTCGTGCCTCTTCGCCAATGACTTTGTGAAAATCGCGCACCATGACCGGGAAGGGATGTGGCCCGGTAACTGTGCCCACCAGATAGTGCGTCGTGTCGACGTTTGCAACCCAGTCGCGGAACGCCTCGTTGATCGCGTCTTTGAGGGTGCGCGACCCAGTCTTCACCGGTATCACCTCGGCGCCCAGCAAGCGCATGCGCGCCACGTTCAGCGCTTGCCGCTCGGTATCGACCTCGCCCATGTAGATGGTGCAGTCCATCCCAAACAGTGCTGCGATCGTGGCTGTTGCCACTCCGTGCTGGCCGGCACCTGTCTCTGCGATGATCCGGGTCTTCCCGAGTCGCTTAACGAGCAGCCCTTGACCGAGCACATTGTTGATCTTGTGGGAACCGGTGTGGTTTAGGTCTTCCCGCTTCAGGATGATGCGCGCCCCACCCGCGTGCTCGGCGAACCGCTTGACCTCCGTGAGGATCGAGGGTCGACCGGTATAGCTTCGGTGCAATTCTGCAAGCTCGGCCGCAAAGCTGGGATCATTCTTTGCATCTTCGTATGCCTGCGTCAATTCGTCGAGCGCTGCTATCAACGACTCCGGCATGAACCGCCCACCGAAGTCACCGAAGAACGGCCCTGACTGTGCGCGCAGTGGTCCGAGTTCGTTCTGATCTTGAGTCATGTCCTGAGTCATGGTGCCTCTTCCCAGATGTAAGGTTTTCAGACGCTGAGGTAACTCTGCAGCGTGGCGATGGGGTCGGAAGTGACCAGCGCCTCGCCGACAAGTACCGCGTCGGCCCCTGCCTCGCGATACCGGATCACATCGCTCACATCAAGCACTGCGGACTCGGCCACGCGAATCACTCCCGCAGGAATCTGATCAGCGACCCGGCCGAAGAGCTCCCGATCAAGTTCGAACGTGCTGAGGTTGCGCGCATTGACACCGATCAATTGCGAGCCAAGATCGACAGCCCGAGCAACCTCATCTGCGGAATGAGCTTCCACCAACGGTGTCATTCCCAGTTCGCGGATCAGTGCGTGAAGTCTGACGAGAACCGGTTGCGGCAAGGCGGCGACGATGAGGAGGACGAGATCGGCCCCAGCTGCACGGGCCTCAAGAATCTGATACTCGTCACCTATGAAATCCTTGCGTAACACGGGGATGCTCACAGCCTTGCGCACGGCTTCCAAGTCGGCGAGGGATCCCTTGAACTTGCGTTGCTCGGTGAGGACACTCACGACACTCGCGCCGCCGGCCTCGTACTGCGCGGCAAGGGCCTGTGGTTCTGGGATATCTGCGAGGTCGCCGCGCGAAGGGCTCGCCCGCTTCACCTCTGCGATCACACGAATGTGGTCGGTCGGCCGGAGGGCCTCGATCGCATCAAGGGCCTCGGGCCGAGCAATCGCGTCGGCCTCAACCTGAGCCAGTGGCCGCAGCTCTCGCCGAGCCCGCGCGTCTTCTAGTGAGCCCGCGAGAAGTTGCTCGAGCACGTTATTCGTGCGTCTTAGGCGTGAACTTCGGGCCCTTGACGCCGTACCCGGCCTTTGAGAGCACCCAGCCGAGCACTCCGCCCAATGCAACAACGCCGACGCTGATCCACACGAGAAGTGGCTGGTGCAGGAAGAACGCGACCGTGCCAAAAGCGATACCGAGCAGCATGACGATCACCGCCGTCCACGCAGCTGGCGAATCGCCGTGTCCGGGGTCTCCGTGGTGGGTACTCATGAATCTCCTTGAAGCCTATGGTTCGTCTCAAGCCTACCGGTTGCTGGGCATTTCCTGCGAACCGAGTGGCAGTCTGTCGCGGGTCGGTGGTGACCAACCCTACTTTTTGGGGGACTCTGGCAATGAATCGATTTCGCTCGGGTCCTCACCGTCGCTCTGTCGCTCCCAGTCAGAGATACGGTCTGGCTCGGTCGCGGCTCGCTCAGCCACATCCGCGCCGGTTCTCGATTCGTACTTGCGGCCAGCCGTGCCCCACCTGCCACTCAGTATCACCACGAGCACACCAAATACGATCAGCGCACCGCCAGCAATCGCAGTCACGAGCGGCCACACCGAAAGCGCACTGGACTGGATGAGTGCTAGCTGGTCGGCGCCGGAGATTGCCGTTATTTCGGCAATCCGCCCCGCGGCGGCACCCACCGGATCCGCGAGCACACCGACAGCAACGGCAATTGCCCCGGCTCCCAGCGCCGCGACGAGGATCCCCAGCACCCGACGAAAAATCTTTCCGGCGATCGTCAACGCGAGCGCAGCCGCGAGCGCGGCGATCGCGACCGGCGACAACGAGGCGTTGAGATCCTGACCGCTCACCTGCAGCGCGCCCGCTGCGGCAGCACCCTCGACGAGCACGATCGTTGCCCAGGGCTGCGTCGCTGCGACCAACGCGAGTCCGCTCGAGAGTGCAACGGCGGCGAGCAGGGGAAGCTTGCTACGCACGTGGCACATCCAAATGCCGGAGGGTGTTCGCGATGGCCACAGCTCGAAGAGGTGCCGCGGCCTTGTTTCGCGACTCCTGGTCTTCGAGCGTCGGCACCGAATCGGCGACGATGCCCCCGCCAGCCTGCACCATGGCAATCCCGTCGACAATCGTTGCGGTGCGAATCGCGATGGCAAGATCGGCGGCCCCGGCGAGTCCGAAGTATCCCACCACTCCCCCGTAGACGCCTCGCTGCACCGGCTCGAGCTCGTCGATGATCTGCAGCGCGCGTGGTTTCGGTGCTCCCGAGAGTGTGCCTGCGGGGAAGGTCGCTCGCAAGGCATCCACCGAGTTCTGCCCCTCCCGCAACTGACCCTCGACGGTCGAGACGATGTGCATGATGTGACTGAATCGCTCGATACGCATGAACTCGGTGACCTCGACGCTGTGAGGCTCGCAGACGCGCAGCAGGTCGTTGCGTGCGAGATCCACCAGCATGAGGTGCTCGGCTCGCTCTTTTTCGTCGGCGAGGAGATCTCGCTCGAATTGCTGATCTTCGTCAACCGATGCACCACGCGGTCGCGAGCCAGCAATCGGGTGAGTCATCACGTGACCGCTTTCTTGCACGGTCACCAGGGCCTCTGGGCTTGAACCCACCACCGCGAATGGTCTGCCCGTCGCGTCCTCCAGCTGCAGGAGGTACAGGTACGGGCTGGGGTTCAGATGCCGCAGCACCCGGTACACGTCAAGGGGATCTGCAGTGCACTCCTGATCGAAGCGCTGTGAGAGCACGACCTGAAAGATGTCTCCGTCTACGATGTATTGCTTCGAGCGGTCGACCCCCGCGAGGTAGTCGGTCTCGGCTGTCAACCGCACCGCGTTGGGCAGTGCGTCGCGGTCGAGCATGCCGAGCGGTGATGAGAGGGGCGCCGCAAGCGCCTCCTGCAGTGCGTCAAGCCGAGTCTGCGCGTCGTCCCACTGCGCCTGGGCGGAGATGGCCTCGGCGTCGTTCAAGACGTTTGCGAGCAAGACGACGCTGCCCTCTCGGTGATCGATCACCACAAGCTCCGAGACAAAACTGAGGCTCTGAGTGGGCAAACCCGGGCCATCACTAGGCCCATGCTCGAGTCGCTCAAACTGCCGCACCGTGTCCCAGCCGAGGTACCCAACAAAGCCACTCGCGAGCGGCGGGAGGTGGGGGGTGGGCTCTTGCTCCCAGCGTTCGACCACGGCGCGCAGCGCTGCCGCCGGGGCGAGTGCGGCGATTCCACCCGACAACAGTCGCTCTTCGGTCAGACCCTTGCCGGGCTCAGGGAGCCAGTGTGCGCGACCGTCCCGCTCGCTCAGTACGCCGAAGCTCCCGGCTCCAACGAAGCTGAACCGGGTCCACACCCCGCCCTGCTCGGCGGACTCAAGGAGGAACGTGCCCGTACGAGAACCAGCGACCTTGCGGTAGATACTGACCGGAGTGTCGGCATCAGCGAAGATTTCGCGGCAGACGGGAATGACTGAATGGGTGGCGCGGGCCGCATCGAAGTCGGCGCGTGACGTGGTGAGACTCACTTTTCCAGCCTATCGCGCTGTGTGCGCATCACTTTTTGTCTGTCGGGTCGCCCGGGTGAGCTGGAAGCCCGCGACCCTCGAAGCATGTGCGCGTGCCGGTGTGGCAGGCCGCGCCGAGTTGCACCACACGCACGAGCAGAGTGTCGGCATCACAGTCCATGGCGACCGTACGCACGTACTGTCGGTGCCCCGAGGTGTCTCCCTTGCGCCAGTATTCCTGGCGCGATCGCGACCAGAACGTCACCCGGCCGGTGGTCAACGTGCGACGCACTGCCTCGCGATCCATCCAGGCGAGCATGAGCACCTCATGAGTTTCGTCGTCCTGAATGATCGCGGGCATTAACCCGTCTTGGCCAAACACCAGGGCGTCGAGCGATTCTGTGACTTCAATTTCCGCCACGTTTGCCCGATCCGCCGCGCTCATGCGACACTCTCGGTGAGGCGCACTTCATACCCCGCATCGGCGATCGCACGTTTAACTTGACCCACCGTGAAGGTTCCGTCGTGAAACACCGATGCGGCGAGCACCGCGTCGGCACCCGCGGCGATCGCCGGCGCGAAGTGCTCGAGTTTGCCCGCACCTCCGGAGGCAATCACCGGCACCGAGCAGAGCGCGCGCACCTGGGCGGTGAGTTCGAGATCAAAGCCAGCAAGCGTACCGTCGGCATCCATCGAGTTCACCAGGAGTTCTCCGGCCCCGCGCCGCACCGCCTCGACGCACCATTCCAGGGCATCAAGGTCGGTCTCGTTGCGCCCACCGTGTGTGGTCACCACAAACCCGCTCGGCTGCCGCGTGCTGCGCCTGACGTCGAGTGAAAGCACGAGCACCTGAGATCCGAAACGATCGGCGATCTCATCGACGAGGCCCGGCCGCGCGATGGCCGCACTGTTGACGCCCACCTTGTCTGCCCCCACACCGAGGAGCCTCGCCACGTCGTCGCTGGTGCGCACGCCTCCACCGACCGTCAGTGGGATGAACACCTGTTCTGCCGTGCGACGCACAACGTCATGCGTGGTGCTGCGATCGTCCACGGTCGCAGTGACGTCGAGGAACGTGAGTTCGTCGGCGCCCTGCTCAGCGTATTTCGCAGCGAGCTCGACGGGGTCACCCGCATCCCGGAGGTTCAAGAAGTTCACGCCCTTGACGACCCGGCCAGCTGCCACATCCAGGCACGGGATCACGCGCACGGCGACCGACATCACAGCCTCGCAGCGTGGATCGCGGTCACGAGGATCGCGCGCGCACCGAGGTCGGCAAGTTTATCCATCACCTCGTTGGCCTCTTCTGCGAGCACCATGACCCGCACAGCAACCCAGCCGTCCTCACGCAGCGGCGAGACCGTGGGTGACTCGATTCCGCCAGCGATACTGACCGCGGCTTCAAGCTTCGACTCCTCGAGGTCGTAGTCAACGAGCACAAATTTACGGGCCACCAGCACACCCCGGAGTCGGCGCAACAGGCGATCGATACCGTCTTGGCTGCTCGGCCCTCCGATGAGCACCGCAGTTGACTCGAGAATCACCGGACCAAAGATGACGAGGCCCGCCGCCTGCAGCGTCGCGCCAGTCGACACCACGTCGGCCACCGCATCGGCGACGCCGAGCTGGACTGCCGATTCAACGGCACCGTCAAGTTTGACCGTCACGGCCTCGACACCTCGCTCGCGGAGGAAATCATCAACGAGCTTTGGGTAGCTGGTCGCGACCCGCATCCCGGCGAGCTGCGCAATCTCGGTGATGCCCGAGCCCTTGGGAGCGGCAAACCGGAAGGTGGAGTCGCCGAAGTCGAGGTGAGCGATCTCGCGCGCCTCGGACCCGGAGTCAAGCAGTAGGTCGCGTCCGGTAATGCCTACGTCAAGTGCCCCCGAGCCCACGTAGGTCGCGATATCTCGCGGGCGAAGGTAGAAAAACTCGATCTCGTTCCGACTATCCGTGTGCACGAGCTTGCGGCTGTCGCGACGGCCGCTGTATCCGGCCTCACCGAGCATCTCGGCCGCTATCTCAGACAGCGAGCCTTTATTGGGAACCGCAACGCGGAGCATGGGTGTGTCCTTCCGTGGTGGCAGAGATTGGCGACGCGCGCTGACGCTAGAGATGGCGGTACACGTCTTGCAGGGAGATCCCCTTCGCCAGCATCAGTACCTGCAGGTGGTACAGCAGCTGACTGATCTCTTCGGCGCAGGCCTCGTCACTCTCGTATTCGGCGGCCATCCATACCTCGGCAGCCTCCTCAACGATCTTCTTTCCGATGCTGTGAACACCTGCATCAAGCCGCGCGACGGTGTCGCTGCCTTCGGGCCGGGTCTTGGCCTTCTCACTAATTTCGGCGAATAGCGCCTCGAACGACTTCACTTCTTCAGGGTACCGTTTCTTCTGTGTGGGTGGAGCGAGTAGCCAGTGCACTGGTTCAGTGGCGGTGAGTGGCCGCTGCGGCTCGCAACTCGGCGATCCGGTCTTCGGGCACGCCGCCAAAGACCGCAGAACCCGCGACGAACGTGTCGGCCCCTGCCTCGGTCGCCATGCCGATCGTATCGACCGTGATTCCCCCGTCGACCTGCAGCCACAGATCCAGGCCCAGCCGCGCCTTCGCGTCTGCGAAGCGGCGCAGCTTCGGCATCATCTCAGCCATGAATTTCTGGCCGCCAAATCCAGGCTCAACCGTCATCACGAGCACTTGGTCGAATTCGGGCAACAACTCGAGGTACGGTTCAGGATCGGTCCCCGGCTTCAGCGCGATGCCTACACGCGAGCCGATGTCACGGATACGCCGCGCAAGCGAAACAGGATCTGCGGCGGCTTCGGCATGGAAGGTCACCGAGTAGGCGCCCATCTCGGCGTACCCCGGCGCCCATCGATCAGCGTCGGTAATCATGAGGTGCACGTCAAGCGGTATCGGCGAGACCGCCTGGATTCGCTCGACAATCGGTGGTCCCATCGTGAGATTGGGCACGAAATGATTGTCCATCACGTCAACATGCACGAGGTCGGCTGTTGTGATGCGCTCAAGCTCATGCTGCAGGTTCACGAAATCGGCGGAAAGAATGCTCGGGTTAATGCGGTGCACGGTCACCGTTCAAGTGTACGGCTTTGCTCAGATTGTGGATCACCCAGAGCCGGCGCATCCGCACCTTGAGTGGTCGCTGCGGCCGGGGTACTTGGCTCGGACGCGCCGACATCGGGGGCAGCCTCCGCGTAGCTAAAGCTCAACGTGCGGAAGGTGCGCGTGAAGAATGCCGCCGCACCGAGCACGACCATCGCAACTCCCGACCAGAAGAAGACGAGCGCAATGCCTCGGCTCTCGCCCTCCCCGAGCAGCAGCCCCCAGCGCTCCTGCCCGGCAGCGGTTTCCATGTAGGGCACGATGAAGAACTCGGCGACCGGTGCGATCATCAGCGCGGTGATCGGCGACGCCGCCGCCTCAAAGGTCATCGCAAGCCCAAACACCCGGCCCTGCTTCTCATAGGGCACGACACGCTGGATCACGGTCTGCTCGGCGGCTTCAATCGCCGGCATTGCGACCATGAACAACCAGATGCCAACGATGAAGAGCCATGGCCACTCGCGCAGGGTAAAGGTTGCACCGAGCACTCCGATAAGTATCACCAAGATCAGCATGGTGCGGATCGGGTTCGTTCCAAGCCCGAATCGTGCGACGAGGGCACCTCCGACGATGAAACCGGTGCCCGCTACGCCAAACACGACACCCCAGATCTCAACCGGAAACATGTTGAGTCCGTAGGGGTCGAGCAGCGCCATATAGACACCACTCGCAAGGTTATTGAGCGTCGTGAAGAGGATCAGCCCAATGAGGCCCGGCACGAGGAGGATCGCTGTCATCCCGCCCCTGAAGTCCACCGCGCTGCGGTTGGGATCGTGCGCGATCTCTGGTTCGGGTATGCGGAGCATATGGAGGTGCACAATGGGTGCCGCGGTCAAGACGAGCGCGATAATCATGGTCGTCGGCATGCCCAGAAGGCCCACCGAGAGTCCGCTGAACACGCTGGTGACAATGAAGGCGAGCCCCTGCACCGTCCCCACGAGCCCGTTCGCATTGGCATGTCGGTCGTCGGGTACGAGCAGTGTGACCGTGGTCGCAAGCGCCAAGTTTCGGAGCAATTCGACCACGCACCCGGCGAGGAGGATCACGGTGAACACCCAAAACCACGGGCCGTCGATCCGCAGCAGTGTCTCGTGCGGGATCAGGAAAAATATCGCTGTTCCGATCGAGAACGCCGCGAGCGTGATCCACGCCGACAGCAGCATGACACGGAGCTTGCGGAGCCGATCCACCAGCGACCCGAACCACATTGAGCACACGGCGAGCAGGATCATGTAGGCACCACCGAGCACCCCCGTGGCCAGGATGCTGCGAGTCTCGAGATAGACCCAGAACACGAGCGAGAACCACAGGAAGTTAGTGGTGAGGTTCGCCACCGCCGTGTTTGCGAGCACCTGAAAAAAGGTACGCATTCCCCCGGGAGGGGGCGTGTGCTGACTCATACGTTAAGAGTAAGGTGATTCTCGCAGATCGGGCAGGGCCAGTGAACCTGAATAGGTCACAAAAACTTCGCGACGCCGGGACGCATCCGCGCCCCGATCGCTAGCTGGCGATTTCCTGGTAGGCGAACTGCAAGACCGACTCATCCACCCCGGCGAGCACTCGCGGTTTTGCGATATCGTCGAGCACGATGAAGCGCAGCATGCCAGCCCGCGCCTTCTTGTCGCGCTGCATCGTCGCCAGGAGGCCGTGCCAGCGATCAGCGGGATAGCTCAGTGGAAGACCGAGCGTCCCGAGCACCGAGCGGTGGCGTGCGACCACCGCGTCTGACAGCGAGCCAGCCATTCGACCGAGCTCTGCCGCGTAGACCATACCGATCGAGACCGCGACGCCGTGGCGCCACTGATAACGCTCGGCGTGCTCAATCGCGTGGCCAAGCGTGTGGCCGTAGTTGAGGATCTCGCGCAGTCCTCCCTCGCGGAAGTCATCCGACACGACCCGCGCCTTGACCCCAATCGAGAGCTCGACGAGCCGGCGAAACTCATCTGAACCAGGATCGGTCGCGCGCTCCACATCGCGCTCGATCGTGTCGAGAATCTCGGGTTCTGCGATGAATCCATATTTCGCCACCTCCGCAAAGCCGGCGAGTATCTCGTTCTTCGGGAGCGTCTGCAGCAGGTCAAGGTCGCAGATCACCGCGTGGGGTGCATAGAACGCGCCCACCAGGTTCTTCCCCTCGGTGGTGTTAATTCCGGTCTTGCCGCCAACCGCGGCATCCACCATGCCGAGCACCGTCGTGGGAATCTGCACGAGCCGCACGCCGCGCAGCCACGTGGCTGCCACGAACCCCGCGAGATCCGTCACCGCTCCACCGCCGAGGCCGATCACCGCATCGCTACGCGTGAAGTCCGCCTGGCCGAGAATCTGCCAGCAAAACGCCGCAACCTCCACGCGCTTTGCCGATTCCGCGTCGGGCACCTCCGCGAGCAGAACCTGGCCGAACTGCTTCTGTAGTTCAATTCGCAACTCATCTGCGAGCTTTCCCACCGTGGGCGTGTGCACGATCAGCACCTTATTGACGCGTTCACCCAGCGCCTCGGCAACCCGGTCGGTCAAACCGCGGCCCACGGTGATGGTGTAGTTGCCCTCACCCGTGACCGAGATCTGGGTGGGGCCTTGGGCTGTGGTGTCGGTCATGGCGTGCGCGGCTCGTCTTTCGTCGGTGTCGAGTTGGGGGTCTGAGTTGTGTCGGTGCCTTGCGCATCGGGGGCGATGCGGGGTCCAGATGCTTGGCTTCGTCCGACGAGAGGCTCACCGTACTTGCCACGCCCCTGAGCCCTGGCCCACTGCACGACCCGGCGCGAAAGTTGTTCTTTCGTCGCACGGTCGGTACGGAAGGTCACGTCGGCCACCTCGGCATAGAACGGCCGACGCGCATCGAGAATGCGCCCCCAGGCCCCGGGGTCGTCGCGCAGCAGTGGCCGCTTGTCGAGGTTTGCAGTGCGCAACACCGATGCCTGCGTGGTCATCAGAAGCACGACCGGATACTCCTTCAGAAGTTCCCGGGTGCGCTCGGTAATCACGGCACCACCTCCGAGCGCGACGATGCGCGCACCCGGCTCAGAGAGTTCTCTCGCGATGATGTCAGCTTCGATCGCGCGGAAGGCAGCCTCGCCGTGCTCAGCAAAAAAGTCCGTAATCGCGCCGTGACTGCGTGTGAACACGACATCGGTGTCGATGAACGGGATGCCGAGATCCTTCGCGACGCGCCTGCCGAGGCTCGTCTTGCCTGCGGCCATCGGCCCGACAAACACGATTGCTCGCTCGGGCAGGCGATTCTTACGTCTTCGCCGAGAGACCCTCCGCTTCGCGGGCGGGCGTTCCGCGACGATATTGATCGGCTGCGTAAGCGGCTGCTTCGGTGGCGTCGGCACCGGTCGCTGACCCGCTTCGTCGCTCACGATTCGATGCTGGTTGCGAGCTTCTCCGGAATCGCGGCAAGATAGCTCTTCATGTTGCGCGCCGTCTCCGCCACACTGTCGCCACCGAACTTCTCGGTAACCGCGTCTGCGAGAACGAGCGCGACCATGGCTTCTGCGACGACCCCGGCGGCAGGTACCGCAGACACATCGCTGCGCTGGTGATGCGCCTTCGCCTCTTCGCCGGTCAACACGTCGATGGTGGGCAACGCGTTGGGCACCGTCGCGATTGGTTTCATTCCGGCCCGAACACGCAGCACCTGCCCGGTGGTCATGCCACCCTCGATGCCGCCAGCCCGATCGGTGTCGCGCACGATGTCACCGTTGCGCACGTGCAATTCGTCGTGCGCGGCGGATCCCCGACGCCTAGTGGTCTCGAAGCCGTCGCCAACTTCGACGGCTTTGATCGCCTGAATCCCCATGAGCGCCCCCGCGAGTCGCGAGTCGAGCCGCCGGTCCCAGTGCACGTAGGAACCGAGTCCGGGCGGCAGGCCGTAGGCGAGCACCTCGACGATTCCACCGATCGTGTCGCCAGATTTCTTGGTGTCATCGACCTCGGTCACCATACGCTCGCTGGTGGCCGGGTCAAAGCACCGCAGCGGATCGGCATCAAGCACTGCCACGTCCTCGGGCCGGGGCAGCGGCGAGCCTGCGGGCACCTCGATCGGGCCCACCGCGAGCGTGTGACTCACCAGACGAATACCGAGCTCGGCAAGAAACGCGCGAGCAACCGCTCCGAGCGCGACCCGTGCCGCGGTTTCGCGGGCACTTGCCCGCTCCAGCACGGGTCGAGCCTCGTCGAAGCCATATTTCTGCATCCCAGTGAGGTCAGCATGGCCGGGTCGTGGGCGAGTGAGCGCGGCACCTCGGCCACGCGACTTCTCAGACAGCTCGGTCGGTTCAGCACTCATCACCTCAACCCACTTAGGCCATTCGGTATTGCCAATGCGAATCGCGATCGGCCCACCGATGGTGCGCCCCTGCACGACGCCGCCGGAGAAGTTCAGCTCGTCCTGTTCGAACTTCATGCGTGATCCGCGGCCGTATCCCAGCTTTCGGCGCGCCAGGTCTTCGCGCACCAGGGCAAGCGAAATGGGTACCCCTGCGGGCATGCCTTCGAGGACAGCAATGAGTTCTGGGCCGTGAGATTCTCCGGCCGTGAGCCAACGCAACATAGGCACTATCCTCCCACACCGGCGTCGCGCATCGTGGCGAAGAGGCGCGCCTCGTCGGTGAGGGAGAAGGCCGGGTCACCCCCCACGAAGATTCGTACCTGTGCCAGTGCCTGTTCTACCAGCATGTCGATGCCAGCGTGGGCTTCTCCGCCAGCAACTTTCCATCGTTCAGCCAACGGTGAGGGCCAGGGATCGTAGGCGACATCGAAGAGCGGAATAGTACTGATGCCCGCGGGGAGCGCGATCCGTTCACCCGCGTCGCCAGGAAGCGTCGAGATGACTGCCGTCGCCTCGGCAACCTCGGCACGGACGCTCTCCCCTGATTCGGGGTCAGCCCAGCCGTAGCCGAGGACCCGAAACGAACCCCGATCTCCGGCGGAGTCGGCGCGCGACTCATCGAATCGCTCGGCAAGAGCCATCGCGGCCTGTGGCCTGCGAGCGAGCACCGTGACTCGCTCGGCACCGAGTTGCCTGGCTGCGAGAATCGCTGACACTGCGGTGGCCCCCGCTCCCAAGATGAGCGTGCGACTGCGCCGCATGCCGCTCGTGCGCAAGGCAGCGGCGAGGCCTGCTACGTCGGTATTGAAGCCAGCCCAGGAGGGCTCGTCTCCGCCGCCCACCAGACGGAACAGTGTGTTCACCACGCCGCTCTCACGTGCCACTGGGTCGAGCACTGTGCTCAGTCGGTGCGCCTCAGTCTTCAGCGGCATCGTCACTGAGAAGCCTCGCCATTCTTCACCCCGCGTGGCAAGAAATCGCTCGAGGCCAGCCTCGCCGATCCGCACCGCCGTGTAGTGCCAGGGCAGCCCGAGCTGGGTGTACGCCGCGCGATGGATACGAGGCGAGCGTGAATGCGCGATGGGGTGACCGAGCACTGCCAATCGGGCTGGCTGGCCGTTAGTCTCCATCGATGCGGGCACGGTCAGCACCCGCGCCCCGGGTTTGCGATGCACCATTCATTCAGCTCGGCCACCACCTGGTTGTGTTCCTCAATGGTGGTCGAGAACTTCGATTCGCGGGTATCGAGGTTGACCGCGGCGAAGTAGAGCCAATCCCCCGGTTCTGGGTTAAGCGTCGCCTCAATTGCGGCACGCCCAGGGTTCGCGATCGGGCCCACCGGGAGACCCGGGTTCACATACGTGTTCCATGGGTTCGCGTCGGCGAGCGCCTCGTTCGACGACCACACGGTGCCTTCTTCGTGCTGCTGAAACCCGTACTGCGCCGTGGAATCCATCTGCAGCAACATACCCGCATCAAGTCGGTTCTGAATCACTCGCGAGACCTTGCCGAAATCCTCTGCTCGGCCGGCTTCCTTCTCGACGATAGAGGCGGTCGTGAGCACACGCTCACGGTCTTCGACTGCCACGCCCAGTTCGTCGAGAAGTGCGACCTGATAGCCAACGAGTTTTGCGATCGCATCTACGGCGCTGGTCTCGGCCTCGAACTCGTAGGTCGCGGGATACAACCATCCCTCGAGCGACGTTGCGTTCGCCGGCAACCCGAACTGCGCGGGGTTCGCCGCCGCAGCCTGCAGCTCTTCGAGAGGAATCTGAGCACCTGCGGAGACGATCTCGAGGGTCTGCGCGACGGTGCGCCCCTCGGGGATCACCGCGGTGAATTCGATGCGATTCGCAGGGTCTTGCAGCGCAGCGAGCGCGGCCGCGGAGCTCATCTCGAGTCGCAACTGGTACAGCCCCGGCATGAATTCGACCGCGGGCTCCTGCGCGAGCAGCAGCTCATAGAACGCCTGCTTGGTCTTCACGACTCCGGCCTCAGCGAGAGCTTCGGCGATGTCTTCGCCGATCTCACCGGCCGTGATGGTGATCGTGGCCTCGCCCTGGCCCTCGCCCTCGTAGTCATTGGTGGTCCAGCCAAGTGCCTGCGAAACACGCTCGCCGTAGGTGCCCCACAGCGAGGCACCCGCCACAGCCAGGCCCCCGAGCAGTACCGCCAAAACAATGATGACGATCAGGAGTCGTTTACCGGCCCGTTTTGCGCTCATCCGTGTACTCCCCCGTCGCCCGCGTGCTCTTCCGTGTGTTCAGTAGTTCCCGAGCCGGGTTCTATCGTCGATCCTGGCGCGCGCCCCTGCGTTCGTTCGCTATCAAGCGCATGCTGCAGAATCACGACCGCGGCCGCTTGGTCAATGATCTGGCGACTCTGTTTGGTGGTGCGCCCGACCTGCCGCAGCAGCCCCTGCGCCGATACTGTCGAGAGGCGCTCATCGACAAGCCGCACCGTCACGGACCCGTCGCGGCCAGTCGTGTGGAGCACCGTCGCCACCTGCGTAGCGAAGCGCACCGCGTCCTCGGTCGATGGTGTGCGCTCCCCCCGCATGTTGAGGGGGAGCCCAAACACCAGCTCCGCCGCATCGTACTCAGTGGCAAGGTCCAGGATCCGCGCAATATCGCTGGACGCGGCCTCGTCGCGCGGCACCGTTTCCAGCGGGGTGGCCAGCATGCCATGCACATCGCAGCGCGCGACACCGATGCGCGCCTTTCCCACATCGATGCCGAGCCTCACTCCGGTGCGCACGCGTCCGATCCCGTGCTACTCAGCCAGCGCTCGGCGGATCGCCGAGAGCGCCTCGTCAAGCTTGAATGTATCGGTGCCGCCACCCTGCGCGAGATCGTCTTTCCCACCACCGCCACCGCCGAGCACCTGGGCACCGATCTTGGCGAGCGCCCCCGCCTTGGTTCCGGCCTCACGCGCGGCCTGGGTGGTCGCGGCAATCACGAGCGGCTTGCCTGCAGCCTCGCCAGCGAGCACAACAACCGCCGCGACATTCCCGAAGCGCTCGCGCACCTGCTGCGCCAATTGTCGAACATCGTCGGGCGATCCCACAGTCCCGAGCGATCCCAAGACAACCTTCAGGTCTCCGAGGCGTTCAGCTTGCGCGAGGAGCTCCGGGATACGTTCGGAAAGCTTCGCCGCTTCCAACTGGGCGATCTTCTTCTCTGCGGATTTCAATTGCGCGCTGAGGTCTTGCACTCTCTGTACGAGTTCCAGCCGTGGCACCTTGAGTCCGCTCGTCAACTGCTGCACGATTGCCCGCTCTGCAGCGAAATTTCGAAACGCCTCGATCCCGACCAGAGACTCGACGCGTCGATTCGTCGATCCCACGGAACTCTCGCTCACCAGACTGATCATTCCGATCTCGGCTGAACTGCCCACGTGGGTACCTGCGCACAGTTCGCGCGACCAGGGGCCGCCGATGTCTACCACGCGCACCCGATCTCCGTACTTTTCACCAAACAGCGCCATGGCACCGAGCGCCTTTGCGTCGTCGAGCGACATTTCACGGGTGAATACCTCGTGATCCGCGCGAATCGCCAGATTCGAGATCTCCTCGATCTCGGATTTCGTCTCGGTCGACAGCGCCTCACTGTGGGTGAAGTCGAGGCGAAGGTATCCGGCTTTGTTGTAGGAGCCGGCCTGGTGCGCGTTCGCACCCAACACCTGTCTCAGCGCCGCGTGCACAATGTGGGTACCCGAGTGTGCCTGGGTCGCACCGCGACGGTAGTCGGCGTCGACGCGGGTTTCCGCACGGGCATCGATCGACACCGTGCCGACTGTGACCTTCACCGTGTGCACGATCAGTCCGGGCACTGGCTTCTGCACGTCGAGCACCTCGACCTCAAAACCATCGCCCACGATGATGCCCTGATCGCTGTCTTGCCCACCCGCTTCCGCCCACAGTGAGGTCTCGGCGAGCACCAGCTCGGCGATCTGTCCCTCGTTGGCTGAGGCCACGGGTGCGCCATCAACCACGATTCCGAGCACTCGGCTCTCGTGCGTGAGTTCGTCGTACCCCGTAAACACGGTCTCGCCCAGGCCGCGCAGCTCGCGATACACCGTGACGTCGGCGCGCTGGCCCTTCTTCGCTTTAGCGTCGGCCTTCGCCCGGTCACGCTGCTCGGTCATCAACGCGGTGAAGACGTCGGCATCGACGGCGACACCCGCCTCTTCCGCGATTTCAAGCGTGAGTTCGATGGGAAAGCCGAGCGTGTCGTGAAGCAGGAATGCGGTATCGCCGGGAAGGTCAGTTTTCCCGCGTGCCGCACCTGAGATCGCTTCGTCGAGGATCTGAATTCCGGAGCTCAGGGTGCGCAGGAACGCTTTCTCCTCTGCGTATGCCGCGCGCGAGATGAAGTCGAAGTCACGTTCCACCTCGGGGTACGCGCTCTTCATCGCGTCGCGCGACGCGGAGAACAGCGTGGCAAAGCTGGCGCCTTCGACACCCAGCAACCGCATGGATAGTGTGACGCGGCGCAGCAGTCGTCGCAGAATGTACCCGCGACCCTCGTTCGAGGGGGTGACGCCATCGGCGATCAGCATGAGTCCGCTGCGCACGTGATCGGCAATCACTCGCAAACGCACGTCGTCCGCGTGGTCGGCCCCATAGCTCTTGCCGGCCAGAGCGGCCGCGGCATCGAGCACCGGGCGCACCTGATCGATCTCGTACATATTCTCGACACCCTGCTTGATGAAGGCGACGCGTTCGAGCCCCATGCCGGTGTCGATGTTCTTTTGGGGCAACTCCCCCACGATCGTGAAGTCGGTCTTCGACTTCACATCGGTGATCGAGTACTGCATGAACACGAGATTCCAGATCTCGACGTACCGATCATCGTCGGTCGCGGGACCGCCATCGATGCCGTACTGAGGGCCACGATCGAAGAAGATTTCGCTGCAGGGCCCCGCCGGCCCTGGCTGACCGGTCGACCAGTAGTTCGTGTCTTTCCCCAGCCGTTGGATCCGTTCCTGTGGCAGCCCGGCGATCTCACGCCAGAGCCGGAACGCTTCGTCGTCGTCCTCGTATACCGTGACCCAGAGGTCTTTCGGGTCGAACTCGAGCCCACCCGCGGATTCCGCGGTCGTGAGAAGTTCCCAGGCGAAGCGGATCGCTCCCTCTTTGAAGTAGTCTCCGAATGAGAAGTTGCCGCACATCTGAAAGAACGTGCCGTGCCGGGGAGTGCGTCCCACCTCTTCGATGTCATTCGTGCGAATGCATTTCTGCACGCTCGTTGCACGCGAGTAGGGCGAAGGCACGAGCCCCGACAGGTAGGGCACAAACGGCACCATGCCCGCAACAGTAAACATCAGGCTCGGGTCGTCACTGACGAGCGAGGCCGAAGGCACCACCGTGTGACCGTTCTTCTCGAAAAAGTCAAGCCAACGTTGGCGAATCTCGGCGGTCTGCATCGAAATATTGGTCCTTCGTGTGTCGCGTTTCACGCAAATGAGCGGGGAGGCCGCGCCACTTGTGGTTTGGGGCGCGGTGTTGTCGCGAGTGTGTGTCGGTCGGTGGCTATGGCTTCGCTTCGAGCTTCGCCAGGCGCCGCTCAACGTCGTCGAGAACCTCTGAGAACTCTTCCTCGACCTCGTGATAACCGGCGGCCACCGCGTCACTGAACTCCTTCGCCCCGCGCCCGACGCGGTCGAAGAATCGTCGACCCTCGGGGGTCTGATTGACGAAGTGCGCACCGACAAAGCCGAGCGCAATTCCGACGATCAGCCAAGACAGTCTGCGCATGTTGTTCTCCAGTTTCTCTCTGACCCGGTCAGTCTACCGGGCAGGCTCTCTCGCGGGCTCAGAAAACAACTGAGGGGGTGCCAAGTTGGCACCCCCTCAGTTGTTTTCGCAGAACTTAGCGAGCTGCGTAGTACTCGACCACGAGCTGAACTTCGCAGGTCACGGGAACCTCAGCACGCTTCGGGCGACGAACCAACCGCGCCTGCAGCTTGTCGAGCTCGACCTCAAGGTAGCCCGGAACCGGGGGAAGAACCTCTGCGTGTCCGCCAGCGGCGGCAACCTGGAACGGCTCAATGCCCTCCGAGCGGGTCTTCACGTGAATGAGCTGACCCGGCTTGACGCGGAAGGACGGGCGATCCACAATCTGGCCGTTGACCATGATGTGACGGTGCACGACCATCTGGCGAGCCTGGGCAGTAGTGCGAGCGAAACCGGCGCGAACCACCAGTGCATCGAGACGCATTTCGAGAAGCTCAACCAGGTTCTCACCGGTCAGGCCGTCCTGACGACGAGCTTCTTGGAAGGCAATGAACAGTTGCTTCTCGCGGATGCCGTACTGAGCGCGAAGACGCTGCTTCTCGCGCAGGCGTACCGCGTAGTCGCTGTCGCTCTTTCGCTTGGTGCGGCCGTGCTGACCGGGGCCATACGGACGCTTCTCGAGGTAACGAGCCGCCTTCGGGGTAAGGGGAATTCCCAGTGCCCGCGACAGGCGGGTCTTGGAACGGGTACGCGACGTAGTCGACACGTGTTTCCTTTCAGGTTTCTGTGTTCCCCGCGGCGCAGGACTCGCACCGCGGAATGCCCCCTCGGCCAGGCTGGATCCGCATCAACAAGTGATGCACGCGACACAGCACACCGTTACGGTGAGGGAACGACCAGTTGCAGAAACCCGGAATCCGAGCGACTGCCGTCGGTGTGTGCGCTCAGGGACTGAGACCGCACACGACGTTGGCCAGCGATAATCATATCAGGTTCTCGCGCCCTCGCGTGATGCGTCGGATTTTCTCGAGCCGCTCACGCACAACCCGCTCATTTCCGTGATCCGACGGCGCGTAATACACCCGGTTCACCAGTTCATCGGGAAGGTGCTGTTGGGTGACCACACCGAGCGGATCACCGTGCGGATAAACATATCCCTTGCCATGCCCCAGCCGTTTGGCGCCCGGGTAGTGACCATCGCGCAGAGGCTTCGGAACTCGGCCGATCTTGCCCGCGCGCACATCGGCGATCGCGGCATCGATCGCGGAAATCACCGCGTTCGATTTCGGAGCGGTGGCGAGATAGATCGTGGCCTCGGCAAGCGGAATTCGAGCTTCGGGAAGACCAATGAGCTGCGTCGCCTGGGCCGCCGCGACCGCGATCGGAAGCGCCTGCGGGTCTGCGAGACCAATATCCTCCGCCGCGTGCACCATGAGCCGACGCGCGATGAAGCGCGGATCCTCGCCGGCCTCGATCATGCGGGCCAAGTAGTGGATCGCCGCATCTGGATCAGAGCCACGAATCGACTTGATGAACGCGCTGATGACGTCATAGTGCTCGTCGCCGTTGCGGTCATACCTGAGCAGCGCACGATCGATCGAAGCGGCCACGATCTCTGCAGTGACCCGCGGAACTGCGCTCGTCTCGGCAGCCAGATCAGTGGCGGATCCAGCGACAGCGACAGATTCGGGTGCGTGGTCGGACTCAGGAACACCTGGCGCTTCTGCGGCCAGCGCAGAGGCCGCAGCGGCCTCGAGCCCGGTAAGCGCGCGCCTTGCGTCGCCTGATGCCAGGTGCACCAGGGCATCTCTCGCCTCATCGGCGAGTTCCACCACCCCTCCCAATCCGTAGGGCGCGGTCACTGCTCGACGCAGCAAGGTAGAGAGCTCGTCATCGGCCAACGGCTCAAGCGTCAGAAGCAGCGACCGTGAGAGTAACGGGCTGATGACCGAGAAGGAGGGATTTTCTGTGGTCGCGGCGATCAGCGTGATCCACCCGTTTTCAACGCCAGGAAGGAGCGCGTCTTGTTGCGCTTTGGAAAACCGGTGGATCTCGTCGAGAAACAGCACCGTCGAGACGCCGAAGAGGTCTCGGTCGTTGAGTGCGCGTTCCATCACAGTCCGCACATCTTTGATGCCAGCGGTTACCGCTGAGAGCTCAACGAAGCGGCGACCGCTTGATTGGGCCACTGCCTGCGCGAGTGTTGTCTTACCTGTGCCCGGCGGGCCCCAGAGGATCACCGATACGGCACCGCCGCCGTCTGCCGCCTCAGCCGCGAGCACACGAAGCGGTGAGCCCGGCTGCAACAAGTGCTGCTGACCGACGACCTCGTCGAGTGACCGAGGACGCATCCGCACCGCGAGCGGGGCGGTGTGACCGGCCATGGGCTGCATATTCATGCCTTGATGCTAGCGACCGCTCCTGACACTGTGCGCGCGCTGTGGCATAGTTGGAGTGGCATTGACACGGTCGGCGCGAGACGTCGACATCTCTACGATGACGGGTGAATCACGGTGAGTGAAGCGACGAACGAACATCCTTGGGGCCGAGTCGACGAGAACCGCACGGTTTTTGTCCGCGAAGGCGACTCAGAACGCGAGGTCGGGCAGTTCCCTGATGGCACCGCAGAGGAGGCGATTGCCTACTTCGAGCGAAAGTTTTCCGATCTCGCCGGTCAGGTGACACTTCTCGAGGCTCGCATCGCACGTGGAACAGCCGGGGCCGAGATTGCCGATACCGTTGCAAAGTTGCAGGTACTGCTGACCGAGCCAGCCGCGGTGGGTGACATTGCCGCACTTCGCGCCCGCGTTGAGAAGCTCAGCGGCAAGGCAAACGAACTCGGCGAGAAGCAGCAGGCTGAGCGTGAAGCGGCCAAGCAGGCGGCGCTCGCGCAGCGAGAAGCTATCGTGTTGGAGGCGGAAGGCCTTGCCAGTCAGCCCGAAGCGCAGATCCGCTGGAAAGAAACCAGTCAGGCGTTTGAAGATCTCTTCACCACCTGGCAGACGACGCAGCGGAGCGGTCCGCAGGTGCCGAAAGCACAAGCCGATGCACTGTGGAAGCGCTTCCGGAGCGCGAGGCAGACCTTCGATTCGGCGAGACGCGCGCATTTCGCTCAGATGGATGCCACGAACAAGGAAGTCAAGCAGCGCAAGGAGCGCATCATCGCCGCGGCCGAGGCGCTCGCCCCGCGCGGCATCGATGGGATCCCTGCCTATCGGAACCTCCTCGACGAGTGGAAGGCAGCGGGTCGCGCGAGTCGCAAGCTCGATGACCAGCTCTGGGCTCGCTTCAAAGCCGCGGGGGATGTGCTCTACGAGGCGAAGGCCGCCGAGGTCGCGCAATCTAACGAGGAGCATACGGCGAACCTGGCAGCGAAGCAGGCGCTTCTCGCCGAAGCCGAGCCACTGCTCGCCGAGACCGATCGAGTCGCCGCCCGCAAGCGCCTCACCGCGTTGCAGTTGCGCTGGGACGAGGTGGGTCGCGTTCCTCGTGAGGCACTCCGTGAGATCGAGGGCGGGATGCGAAAGATCGAAGATCACGTCAAGTCGCTTGAGGACGAGCACTGGCGGAAGTCGAATCCCGAGACGAAGGCTCGCAGTGAGGGCCTGCGCGGCCAACTCGAGACGTCGATCGCTGACCTGGAAGCCCAGATCGCTGCCGCGTCCGACCCGAAGGTCAAGGCCGAGGCCGAGGCCGCGCTTGCCACGCAGCGATCGTGGCTCTCCGCGCTCGGCGACTAAAACTTATCCACAGATTCACTGGATACCCGACATGAGTTTCCTTCCGGCCGCACACTGGAGGAATGACCGCCCACCCAACGAACGCCAAGCACGCCCCGGCGCCACGTACGATCCCCGCCCGGGGGTTACCCGACCCACCCCGATTCGATCTGTGGCCCGAGGCACTTCGCTCGGCTGAGCTGATTCGTGGAACTCTTGTGCCGTGCGGGCCAGGCCTGCGCGGGGTGGGGTGGCCAGATAGCCCGCGTGTCAGGCTTGCGGCACTCGCACCGTGGCTCATGCATGATCGAATTGCTGCATATCTCACTGCGGCCTGGATCTGGGGTGCGGCGAGGGACCCTGGGAGACCACTCCGCGTGAGCATGCCCGCGCGAACCAGGAACACGCAGTCGCGGTCGACCCAGGTGCGGGTGCAAGAGCTGAGCCTGACAGGCGCGGATCTCAGCCATTTCGGACCGTTCACCGTCACGAGCCCGCTCCGCACTGCGACCGACCTGCTGTTCGACTCCACCCCACTCGGCGTCACAGAACTCGTCGCTCTGCGTCTCCTCTTCCCCCTCATTGATGGGGGCGCTGCGGCGGTGCACTCTCAGATCCTGGCAACCAGACGACCACATCGGAGACGAGCACTCAGCAGACTGACGCTGCGCTTGACTGAACCAAGCGACGCCGTTTCGCACCGAGCTCAGGCCGAGTTCATGCGATAGGCGTCGTAGACCCCCTCGATGCGACGCACTGCGTTGAGCACATGCTCGAGGTGCATCGTGTTGCCCATTTCGAACACAAAACGACTGATAGCGAGTCGCGAACTCGAAGTCTGCACGGTCGCGGACAAGATGTTGACGTGATGCTCTGAGAGCACTCGGGTCACGTCCGACAGGAGGCCAGAACGGTCGAGGGCTTCGACCTGGATATTCACCAGGAAGACGCTGTGCGAGGTGGGTGCCCACTCCACATCAACGAGTCGGTCCCCTTGCCTTTCCAGCGCCAGGAAGTTCTGGCAATCAGTGCGGTGAACCGACACACCCTGTCCCTTGGTGATGAAACCGCGGATCTCGTCGCCCGGTACGGGGGTGCAACACTTCGCGAGTTTCACAAGAACATCCGTAGCGCCCTTGACGACCACACCCGAGTGCGAGACTGACTTGCCCGGGCGGAGCGGTGCGGAAACGGGGATTGCGGCGAGACCGGGATCCGTGGAGGCGGCATCGCGATCCACCAGCGCGGTGACCTTTTCGATGACCGACTGAGCCGAAACATGGCCTTCGCCAACCCCAGCAAACAGGCCAGCCACGTCGACGTAGCGAAGCTGCAGCGCGACCTGCTGGATCGCTTCGGAGTTCATCACCTGGTGGAGCGGGAGGTTCTGCTTTCGCAAGGCCTTCATAAGCTCGTTCTTGCCGAGTTCAACCGCTTCCTCACGGCGCTCCTTCGTGAACCACTGACGAATCTTGTTTTGAGCACGCTTGCTCTTCACAAAGTTCAACCAGTCACGATTTGGGCCGGCGTTCGGGTCTTTGGAAGTGAACACCTCGACTACGTCGCCGTTCTGCAACCCGGTTTCCAGCGGCACCAGACGACCGTTCACCCGCGCACCCATGGTGCGATGGCCCACCTCAGTGTGCACTGCGTAGGCGAAGTCAACGGTCGTTCCCCCTGCAGGAAGCCCGATGACCCGACCCTTCGGGGTGAATACGTAGACCTCCTTCGCGCCAATCTCAAACCTGAGCGCATCGAGGAATTCGCTCGGATCCTCTGTCTCTGCCTGCCAATCGGAGATGTGAGCAAGCCAGGCCATGTCATTGGAAAGTGGGGCGCTGCTCCCCTGCCCCTGCTTGTACTTCCAATGCGCGGCCACGCCATATTCTGCTCGCTGATGCATCTCAAACGTACGAATCTGGATCTCGACCGCGCGACCGTCGGGACCGATCACCGTTGTGTGCAACGATTGGTAGAGATTGAATTTCGGAGTCGCGATGTAATCCTTGAACCGGCCGGGGATCGGCGTCCACCTCGAGTGCACGGCCCCCAGGACCCCGTAGCAATCGCGAATAGAGTGCACCAGGACCCTGATGCCAACCAAATCGTAGATGTCGTCAAAATCACGGCCCCGCACGATCATCTTTTGATAGATCGAGTAGAGCTCCTTCGGACGACCGGTGACCTCGCCGCGTATCTTGGCCTCGCGCAGATCCTGCTCGATTGCGTTGGTGACCACGCCCACCAACTCTTCGCGTTTGGGATTGCGCTGGCTGACAAGGTTGTCGATCTCCGCGTAGAGTTTCGGCTTCAGTACCGCGAACGACAGGTCTTCGAGTTCAGTCTTCATTGATTGAATACCGAGCCTGTGGGCAAGTGGTGCGTAGATCTCGAGAGTCTCTTGCGCCTTCCGCCTGGCAGAATCGCCGGTCACAAAACCCCAGGTGCGGGCGTTATGCAGCCGGTCTGCAAGCTTGATCACGAGTACTCGAATGTCTTTCGACATTGCCACGACCATCTTGCGCACAGTTTCTGCCTGCGCAGAATCACCGTACTTCACCTTGTCGAGCTTTGTCACACCATCGACGAGCATCGAGATTTCTTCGCCAAACTCCTCCGTGAGCTGCGCGAGTGAATAATCCGTATCCTCTACCGTGTCGTGCAGCAGCGCCGCAGCAATCACCACCGGCGAAACACCCAGGTCGGCAAGTATTTGGGCTACCGCGATCGGATGGGTGATATAGGGTTCGCCGCTCCGCCGCTTCTGCCCGCGATGGGAGCGTTCAGCCACGATGTATGCGCGCTCAATGATCGAGAGGTCAGCCTTCGGCCAACCTGCTCGAACCGTGCGCACGAGTTGGTCGACCGCGCCCGGTGAACTGGCTCGCGAAAAAATCCTGGGGACAAGCCGCTTCAATGATGACGCACCGGCTTGCGACAGGTCGTTCCCTGACATGCCTCACCTCCTGCGTCGTGATTGATTGAACGCTACACCACTTGGTGCCTGCTTCACGAACCGAGCAGGCTTCAGCCCTGCGCCTTGCTCGTCGAGGCCTCGACTGCGTCGGAATCCGACACCCCTTCGGTATTCTGCTGGCCCTTGGCCGCTCGGAGCTTCTCTACGCGCGCGTCGTGCTTCTTGATCGCTGCTTCATTCTGCCGCAACTGGACGTACGTCGGTGCGGCGATGAAGATCGTCGAATAGGCACCCACGAGGATTCCGATGAAGAGTGCAAGCGAGATATCGCGCAGTGTTCCTGCGCCGAGCACGACCGCCCCGATGAACAGGATCGAGGCCACCGGGAGGAGAGCCACTACGGAAGTATTGATTGAGCGCACGAGCGTCTGGTTCACCGCCAGGTTCACGGTTTCTGCGAATGTCCGTCGCTCGGTGAATTCGCCCGGGGCCGTGTTCTCGCGGATCTTGTCGAACACCACGACCGTATCGTAGAGCGAGTAGCCGAGGATCGTGAGGAATCCGATCATCGCTGCGGGCGTGATCTCAAATCCGGAAATTCCGTAAATACCCGCGGTCAGAATGAGATCGTGGAACAACGCAATGAGCGCAGCGAACGACATCTTCCAGGTTCGGAAGTACAGCGCCATGACCAGTGTGGCAAAGAGCAAGAACACTACGAGCGCGATCACAGCTTGACGTGTGATGTCCTGCCCCCACAGCGCTCCGATATATGAGGAGGTAACTTCTGCCTCGTCCACCCCGAAGGCATCGGCCAAGGCACCCTTCAGTTCTCGCGACTCTGCCTCATCGAGTTGTTCGGTCTGCACCCTGATATCGGTCTGCCCCACCAGAGAAATTCGCGGCGCGGAGCCGGGAAGCACCTCTTCAACGGCATCCGCGGCGACCTGCTGGTCACGTGCTTCTCCGCCCTCAGTGTGACTCTGGAACTGGCTGCCACCAGTGAACTCGATGCCAAACGTGAAGCCGCCTCGTAGGAACGGCCCGACGATAGCGATGACGATCATCACAGCTGCAATTGTGTACCAGAGCTTGCGCCGACCGATGAAGTCAATCGACTTCTCACCGGTGTAGAGCGCGTTCCCGAACTCTGCAAATGAACGACGAGCCATGCTAGCTGTCCTTTCCGGTCGACGCCGTCTGTATCGGCTGTGAGGCACCAGCCTCAGCGGCCTTCCGCTCGGCAATCGTTTGCCTGCGGTCTGCTTCCTTCACTGCAGCCTGATTCTTCTTTCCGGCTCCAGTGCCCTTGATGACCGGTGCCCGGAACTGAGCACGGCCGCGATACACGGCTCCCAGCTGTTGTGGGTCAAGACCAGATGCTGGATGACCATCGCGATAGAACTTCGTTCGAGACAGAAGCGTCATCATGGGGTGAGTGAACAGGGCGACGACGAGAATGTCAACAATGGTGATGAGTCCGAGGGTGAACGCGAAACCTCGTACGCTGCCGACCGCGAGAATGAAGAGAATCGCCGCAGCCAGGAAGTTGATTCCGTCTGACGCGAGAATGGTGCGGAACGCCTGCTTCCATCCGTTCTCCACTGCGTTTTCAAGCGAGAAGCCGTCTCTGAGCGCATCCCGAATTCGCTCGAAGTACACGATGAACGAGTCAGCAGTGATACCCACCGCGACGATGATGCCGGCAACTCCGGCGAGTGACAGTCGATACCCCTGCCGCCACGAGAGCAGCGCGAGGAGCAGGTACGTCAACACCGCCGCGACTGCGAGTGACGCAACCGTGAGGGATCCGAGTACCCGGTACTGAATCAGGGAGTAGATGACGACCAGAATCAAACCGATGAGTCCAGCCAACAGACCTGCCTGGAGCTGGTTCGATCCGAGAGTCGCAGAGATGTCTTCCTGACTCTGCACGGTGAAGCCGATGGGCAGCGCCCCAAACTTCAGCTGATCTGCGAGTGCCTCTGCACTCTCCTGAGTGAATGATCCGCTAATCGAGGGGCGACCGTCGAGAATCTGTCCGTTCATCTCAGGTGCCGACACGACCAGCCCATCAAGAACGAACGCAAACTGGTTGAGTGGCGGGGTCGCCCCGTACATGCGGGTGCTGATCTCACCGAACGTTTTGGTTCCCGTGTCGTTCAGCGTCATCTGGACGACCCACTGGCCGGTGGTGGCCCCCGTGGAGGTGGTACCGATCATCGCTGAAGCATCGGAGATGGTTTCGCCGCTCATCTCGACCGGACCAAGTATGTACTTGTAGACACCGTATTGATCACAAGTAATCAGGGGGCGGTCTGTCGCTGCTTCACTGAGACCCAGCGCTTGTTCCGAGGTGCAAGAGAAATCGTTGAACTCTGCAAGCAGACCTTCGGTAAGCCAAGCCGTGTCAAACGCGGTGTCTGGCAGTGGATCCGGGTCGACGTTTGCCACAGCTGCATCAGCCGCTGCGGGCGCTTCTGCTGCAGCATCGCCGGGCGCGGATTCTTCGGCTGCAGCCCCAGATTCGTCGGTGACCGTGCTGCCATCACCGGCAATCTCCGTGTCTGCGGCGGCCTGGTCTTCGGCGGTTGGCGCGGTTGTACCCTGGCCGAGGTAGAGCACCGGGCGGAAATCGAGTTTCGCCGATGCCTCGATGCGCTGGAGTGTCGCCTCGTCGGCCTTCCCGGGGATCGATACGGAAATGTTCTGGCTGCCCTGCGTCGTGATCTCAGCCTCAGCTACGCCAGAGGCATCGACACGCTGACGGATGATTGCGACTGCCTGATCGAGCTGCTCACCTGAAACCGACTGTCCGTCGATCTGCGTGGGAGCAAGCAGGATCTGCGTTCCCCCCTGCAGGTCGAGGGCGAGTTTCGGAGTCCAGGTTGCCTCACCACGCCAGACACCGAGGGCGATGATACCCACGAGCGCAATAACGATAACCAACAGGGCGGTAAGCGAGCGCCGGGCTCGTCTCACAGCAGGTGACTGCGCCACGAATCGTCTACTTTCTGTAACTGAGAGAGGACTGACACAGAGAAGCGGACGCCACGCGCCCGCTTCTCTGTGTTAAATACTAGCCCTTGGGCTTGTCGCCGTCAGCGTCTGGCTGCGCACCGAAGTCATTTTTCGGCGCTTCTGCACTGGTGTCACCCAGTCGCTCGCCAAAGGAAGGATCATCGTCGGGCGCGAGCTCGGCCTCTTCCTCCGCAGGAGCGTCGACGGGAGTGACCACCTGGCCAATCGCGTTGCGGTGCACGACGAGCGTCGAGGTGCCGCTGCGCACGGTCACCCGATTCTCCTCGTCGTCAATATCTTCGATCGTGGCGAAGATGCCGGACTGAAGCATGACCTCGGCCCCCGGGCGAAGGTTGCTCTGCAATTCCTGCATGGCACGCTGGCGCTTCTTGCCGTTGCGGAACATGAAGAAGATGAGCACGGCAATGAGCCCAAACATAATGAGCGACATCGGGTCGAGAACCACGGCGATCCTTTCGGTGGGCGATCTGAGCAAGCGCAGCCAGGTTCGGCTACGCAACCCTCACGACTATAGGGTATCCGGTAGCGGAATTCCCGTGTGTTCCCACCCACGCCTGGTTGCCATGCGCCCGCGCGGAGTTCGCGTGAGCAGACCGGTGCGTACGAGAAATGGTTCAACCACGGCCTCGATCGTCTCCGCTTCTTCTCCGACCGACACTGCGAGGGTTGAGAGCCCCACCGGTCCCCCTCCAAACCGCTCAACGACTGCCCGCAACACTTCACGGTCAAGCCGATCAAGCCCAAACTGATCAACGTCGTACAGGGTCAGTGCAGCCTGCACCGCCTCAGTATTGCCGGGCGTTCCGTGCACCAGGCTGTAGTCACGCACCCGTCGCAAGAGGCGATTTGCGATTCTCGGGGTGCCACGAGATCGACTCGCGATCTCATCGACCCCGGCACCTGCGATGTCAAAACCTAGCAGTCGCGCCGCGCGATGCACCACCGAGGCAAGTTCGTCTTCGGCATAGAACTCAAGGTGTGCCGTGAATCCAAACCGATCGCGCAGCGGATTCGGGAGAAGACCTGATCGCGTCGTGGCTCCAACCAGGGTGAACGGCGCAAGCTCAAGAGGAATCGATGTTGCCCCGGCACCCTTGCCGACCATGATGTCGATCCTGAAATCTTCCATCGCCAGGTACAGCATTTCTTCCGCGCTGCGCGCCATGCGGTGTATCTCGTCGATGAAGAGCACCTCGCCCGGCGTCAGGGCAGACAACACAGCAGCGAGATCACCAGCGTGCTGTATCGCGGGGCCTGAGGTTTGATGGAGCGGCTTGTTCAACTCGGTGGCCACGATCATCGAGAGCGTGGTCTTGCCCAGCCCTGGTGGACCCGCGAGGAGGATGTGGTCGGGAGTTCGTTGCTGCATCTGGGCGGCATCAAGCAACAAGCGAAGTTGCCGTCGCACCTTTGACTGGCCGACAAATTCTTCCAGAGACTCAGGCCTCAGGGCACCTTCGAAGCCCAACTCATTCTGCTCGATCTCAGGTGACAGCTCGACGCTCATCGTACAATCCTGCCGGATGTGCCACGACCGGGGCTTCTCGGAGCCTGGAGAAGCGCGAGTGCCGCGCGAAGCAGCGCTGACGTTTCTGTTGCGGCACCAGCGTCTACCGCATCTTGCACGGCAAGTTCGGACTGGGCCTCACTGTACCCGAGGCCGATGAGCGCCTGAGCGACGTCGGCAACCGCGAGTTCGACGGGATCAGCTTCGTGATGTTCGGCCTGCACGGGAACCGCGCTGCGCGGGATCCCGTATACCTCAGGAGTAACTTTTCCGGCGAGCGAGACCGCGATGAGTTTCGCCGTCTTCGGACCGATTCCCGATACTTTCCGAAACGGCTTCTCGTCTTCGACATGGACAGCGGCCGCAATCTCTGCCGGGCTCATCTGCGCAAGCACGCCGAGTGCGCTGCGGGGCCCAACGCCAGATACCGCAAGAAGATGGCCAAACACCTCGAGCTCGTCGGTCGTCGAGAACCCAAACAATGTCAGGGAGTCCTCTCGCACAATCAGTGAGGTATGGAGGGAGAGCTCCGAACCGGGATGTGACGCACTCACGCGCCCGCCCGGAACCTCAACGCGCATTCCTACACCGCCAACACCCACCACCACCCAGCCGGGACCGGCTGAGAGGACCTCACCACGAATCGATGCAATCACAGGGCTACCCTACGGCGATGTGTTGGCACCCGGCCGCGCACACGCCGAGAAGTCGAACATACGTACGAAGTGGGGTGGGAATCAGCTTCCCACCCCACTTCGATCGCCTCGCGAACTAGCGGGCTGCGCCTACTGACTCTGCCAGCGGAACGTTGCCCTGCGACTTGATCGATCGATTCACCGCGCTCACAATCGCTTTCAGCGTGGCGCGGGTCGTGTCGGGATCGATGCCCACTCCCCACAAACGCTGACCGTCGACATCCAGGTCAACATAGGCTGCGGCTACAGCATCCCCACCGCCGCTCATCGCATGCTCCACGTAATCAAAAAGTGTGACCCTATGGCCAGCCGTGTTGAGCCCGTTGATGAAGGCATCAACGGGGCCGTTACCTCGGGTCGTGAACTGCTGCACATCATCACCCACCCGGAAGTCAGCGGTGAGTTCCGTCACCCCGTCACCGGAGCTGGTTGTAGCGGTGCGGAACAACTCGTACCTCCCCCAGCGCTCAAAACTATCGTCACCGGTCACCGGCAAGTACTCGTCTTGGAAGATACGCCAGATATCGTCACTCGAGACCTCGCCGCCCTCAGTGTCGGTGAGGCCCTGAACGACCGCACTGAACTCAATCTGCAGGCGGCGCGGCAAATCAAGTGAGTGGTCGGTCTTCAACAAGTAGGCGACTCCACCCTTGCCCGACTGCGAGTTCACTCGAATGACGGCCTCATACGAGCGGCCAAGATCCTTCGGGTCCACTGGCAGGTACGGCACCGCCCACTCGAGCTCGTCAACCGACACACCCGCGGCCTCAGCGTCGGCTGCCATGCGCTCGAAGCCCTTCTTGATCGCGTCCTGGTGCGATCCGGAGAACGCCGTGTACACGAGATCTCCCGCCCACGGGCTCCGTTCGTGCACGCGAAGCTGATTGCAGTACTCGGCCGTGCGCCGGACTTCGTCGAGCCGCGAGAAATCGATCTGCGGGTCGACTCCCTGTGTGAACATATTGATACCCAGCGCTACGAGATCGACGTTGCCGGTGCGTTCGCCGTTGCCGAACAGGCAGCCTTCAATTCGATCTGCCCCGGCCAGGTATCCCAACTCGGCCGCGGCGATCGCCGTGCCGCGATCGTTGTGTGGGTGCAGCGACAGAATCACGTTGTCGCGATGGGCCAACCGCCTGCTCATCCACTCGATCGAGTCGGCGTACATATTCGGAGTGGCCATCTCGACGGTCGCGGGCAGGTTGATGATGACCTTGCGCTCAGGCGTGGGCTGGAACACCTCGATCACTTCGTTGCAGACCTCAAGTGCGTACTCGAGTTCGGTACCGGTGTAAGACTCTGGCGAATACTCATAGTAGATCTCGGTATCCGCGCAGATTGATTCGCTCGCGAGACACAACCGAGCGCCCTCGAGCGCGAGCTGCTTGATCCCCTCGCGGTCCTCACGAAACACAACCTCGCGCTGAAGGATGCTCGTCGAGTTATACAGATGCACGATGGCACGTTTGGCGCCGATCAGCGATTCGTAGGTGCGCGTGATCAGGTGCTCGCGTGCTTGGGTGAGAACCTGAATCGTCACATCGTCGGGAATCGCATTCTCCTCGATGAGATGCCTCACGAAGTCGAAATCAGTCTGGCTGGCGCTCGGAAACCCCACCTCGATCTCCTTGTACCCCATCTTCACCAACAGATCAAACATGATCCGCTTGCGCTCGGGGCTCATCGGGTCGATCAAGGCCTGGTTACCGTCACGCAGATCAACGGCGCACCATCGGGGCGCTTCAGTGATGCGATTCGAGGGCCACGTTCGATCCGGCAGATCCACCGGGATGATCTCGTGGTACGGACGATACTTGTGGATCGGCATCGCCGACGGCTGCTGCATGTTCTTCATGGTCTTGTCTTCTCTCGCTCTTGGTTCTGTTCAGCCAACACGAACACCGCGACGAGGGAGGCCTGAAACTAGGACTCGTCGCGGCAGCTAAGGAGAAGCAAACCGAACAGCACCCGCCAAGCATATCACTGGAATTCGCATACTCTTGAGGAATGGTGCGACTCTGGATCCTTCTCACGACGCTTCTCACGACGCTCGGAGTCGTGCTAGTCGCGTCACCGGCACACGCCGATGTCGACGATTTCGTGTACGACAGCTGGCATGTGAGTTATCAACTCGACGTTGACGAGGAGGGCCGGGCAGTGGCTCGGGTCACTGAGAAACTCGTGGCGGTCTTTCCCGACTTTGATCAAAACCGCGGCATCGTGCGTGCACTTCCCTTGAACTACGAAAAGGCCAATGCCGCACCTCAGGAGATTTCGGTTACCGACGAATCGGGAACAGCCATCCCGTTTGACACCGACGACGATGGCACCTTCCGGATCATCCTGATCGGCGACGACAACTTCGTGCGGGGCGTACACACCTATGTCATTTCCTACACGCTGCATGATGTGATTCTCACCACCGACGATCGCGACGAGTTCTATTGGGATATCGTGCCGATTGAGCGCGCTCAGTCCATCGCCGCTTTCTCAGCTGAGTTCGATGTCGCGAAAGACCTCTCCCCCCGGCTGACCGGGGCGACCGCATGCTTTACGGGCACGGCCTACTCAACGGAGACCTGCGAGATGAGTGAGGCTCAGGTCGACTCCGGGCGTTCGAAGCTGGCGATTGCACCATTCGCGCTTCCCGGTGGATCCGGTGTGACCGTTGGGATCGCATTCGAGCGAGGGAGCGTGGTTCAGCCACCTGTACGACTCCCGAATCCGCTTCTCGACATCGGACCCGTGGTGATCGGGACTGCGGCGCTCGTGCTTGGCATCGTGGCCGCGGCACTCGTGTTGCTTGAGCGCAGAAGGCGCCGCACACACCGCGGAGTGATCGTGGCTCAGTATGAGGTACCGGAAACCCTTCCCCCGCTTCTCGCCGGACCCATTGCAGGGGAAACCAAGTCGACGATCGCCGCCGAGGTGGTCCACCTCGCGGTGCGCGGTGCGATCCGCATAGAAGACGGCGCCGAGTCCACTGGGTTTCTCGGCAGGGGCAAGCCACAGCCGGTGCTCCGACTCCTGGACCAGACTCGGGCGGGTGATGAACTGGATCGTCGCACGATATCTGACCTGTTCGGGTCAGCTGGCGCGGGAGCCACGTTCACGCTTCCCAAGAAAGATGAGCAGTTTGGTAAGAAAATGCTGGCGCTCACAAGCGATGGCGCAAAGCAAGCGACCAAACGAGGGTATCTCGAGCGTGTCCGCTCTCGCACCGCGACCATGCTGGGCGCAGGAGCCATCGCACTGGGCGCGGGCACGATTGGCTTCACCATGATCGGCATTGCACGTGAGAACTGGTTCACGATCCTCATTGCGCTCCCCGTCGGTATCGCCGCGATCGTGCTCGGTGTCATCGGAGTCATGCGGCACACCATGCACACCCAGCGCGGTGCCGAGGCCCGAGAATACCTTGCCGGCGTGCGCGAGTTCATTCGCGTCGCGGAGGCTGATCGCCTCCGACTCTTGCAGGGCCACACCACCGCAGAGCGCCGACCCGACGGGTCCGTCAACGTCGTGGTGCTCTACGAAAGACTCCTGCCCTACGCGATGCTCTTTGGCCTGGAAAAGGAGTGGGGCAAGGTACTCGAGGTTGCCTACCAGGAGACCGGGGTGGTTGGCCCCGTCTGGTACCCGGCACTTGGTGCCTACGGCCTGTCGCACCTCGACCGATCGATCTCAAGTTTCAGTGACTCCTTCACGAGTTCCGTGAGCTACAGTTCGAGCAGTTCGGGCGGAACAAGCGGAGGCGGATTCTCGGGAGGTGGTGGCGGCGGCGGATTCAGCGGTGGGCGCTGACTCTCGCCCGCGCACCGCACAGCTCCTCGTGGAGGGCTAAAAGCCAAGCCGACCGAGCGCTTTCGGATCGCGCTGCCATTCCTTGGCGACCTTTACCCGCAGCGACAGGTAGATGCGGCGGCCCAGCAGCGCCTCGATCTCGTGACGGGCGCGCTCCCCCACGTCTCGCAAACGCGATCCGCCCTTGCCAATCACAATGCCTTTTTGACTGTCGCGCTCAACGTACAGGCTCGCGTAAATCTCGAGCAGCCCGTCTTCACGAACCTCACGATCATCGACGCTCGCGGCAAGAGAGTGCGGGAGTTCGTCACGCACCCCGTCAAGCGCGGCTTCGCGGATCAGCTCGGCGATCCGGTCGTATTCGCTCTCGTCGGTCGTCGTTTCGGCCTCGTACAGCGGCGGTGACTCTGGCATCAGGCCGAGCAGCACATCAGCCAGCACATCAAGTTGCTCAGCGGTCACCGCTGAGATCGGCACGACCGCATCCCACTCGCGCAGCGTCCCGATTCGAGTGAGCTGATCGATGATCTCGCTCTGGGTCGCCTGATCAACCTTGGTGAGAATCGCGACTTTCTTCGCACGCGGGAAATCATCGAGTCGATCGTTGATGAATCGGTCACCGGGGCCAAGCTTCTCATTTGCCGGCACGCACAGCCCAATCACATCGACATCGCCAAGCGTCGCCTCCACGAGGGCATTGAGCCGCTCGCCCAGGAGAGTGCGAGGCCGGTGGATCCCGGGCGTATCGACGATGATGAGTTGTCCGTCGGCTCGATGCACGATACCTCGGATGGTTTTTCTCGTTGTCTGCGGCTTGGGGCTGGTGATCGCAATCTTCTCACCCACCAGCGCATTCGTGAGCGTCGATTTCCCCACGTTCGGTCGGCCGACGAACGAGACAAACCCGGCTCGGTGTTCGGACTTCATGGGTGCCTCAGTTTCTCTCGGTGGTGTCGTGGGGCTTGGTGATTTCACCGGTGTCGGCCCCGACCCAGCGGGCTCCTACCGTAACCAGTCGTTGCCGCTTTCGTTCGGTCTCTCGGGCGGTCAGTTCAATGCCCGAGACCACCACGAAATCGCCAGTTTCGGCCAGCCTGCCCAAGTGCTTGGCCACGAGCCCACCCACACTATCGACCTCGTCATCTTCGAGCTCGATACCGAAGATCTCACCCAGACGATCGACCGGCAGGCGGGCGCTCACCTGAAACGAACCATCCTCCTGCAGGATGGTTTCGGGTGCGTCTCGATCATGTTCGTCGCTGATATCACCGAGCAACTCCTCGATCAGATCTTCAAGGGTGACGAGGCCAGAAATGCCTCCGTACTCATCGACGACGAGCGCCAAGTGGTTCGATTCGCGCTGCATCTGGCGCAGCAGTTCGTCGGCTCGTTGGAGCTCGGGAACAAAAATGGCTGGCTTCATGATTCGCGTCACCGTGGCTTGCTCCGCCTCATCCGCGCGGCGCAGCACAAATCCGCTTGCATCGCGCAAATAGACCACGCCTTCCACCTCGTCCAGGTCGCCAGCGGTCACCACAGGCACGCGGGAATGCCTCGATGCCAGCATTACCTCGAGGGTCTCTCGCACTGACTGGTCTGTGTCGATCGTGACCATGTCGATGCGCGGAATCATCAACTCGCGAACCAGCGTGTTGCCGAACTCCATCAGTGAGTGAATGTAGTCTCGGTCATCCTCCTCGAGGAGATCCTGCTCGGTCGCCTGATCCACCATCGACAGCAACTGCTGCTCATCGCGAATACGCACCCCGCCCGAGGTGCGACCCGGAGTCACGCGATCACCAAACCGCATGAGCGCCCCGGCGATCGGGCCGAGAGAAAGTCGCACGAAGCGCACAAACCTGGCAGAGAAGCGGATCACGGACTCGGGGTGATGTGTGCCGACGGTGCGCGGGCTTGAGCCCACGAGCACAAAGGTGATCGCCGTCACGATGAGCGCCGCGAGCAGGAGAGCGAGCCACAGCTGGTCGACCGAATACGCCAGCACCATCGTGATGAGCACCGCGGAGAGGGTCTCTGCCGCCACTCGCGCGAAGCTGATTGCATTCACATGCGCGGCCTCGTCGTCGGCGATCGCTCCGATCGCGGCACCGACGCGCGGAGAGGAGTCATCTGCCAGCGAAAGGAGCTCCGCACGTGAACGCACGCCGAGCGCGGCATCGCTTGCGGCTAGTAGGCCGCCGATCACCAAGAGCGCCGCAGCCGCCATGAGGAGGGCCACCACGAGAAACCCACTCATTAGGGACGCTCTCGTACCGCGAAGCTCAGGAGGAGATCCCGCTGTAGGCCGAACATCTCGGCTTCCTCGTCGGGCGTATGGTGGTCGAATCCCAGCAGATGCAACATGCCGTGGGTGAGGAGCACCTGCAATTCCTGTGCGAGATCGTGGCCCGCCGCGTCAGCCTGTGCCAGTGCCACCTGAGGGCACATCACAATATCTCCGAGCAACCCTGCTGGGGTGGGCGCATCAGCGCGACCCGGCCGCAACTCGTCCATCGGAAAGCTCAGCACATCGGTGGGTCCCGGCTCATCCATCCACTGCACGTGCAACTGCTCGATCGCGGCCTCATCGACGAGCATGATGCCCACCTCGGTCTGCGTGTGTACGTGCAACGATTCCAGCACGAAGGACGCGAGACGCTGGAGTATCGACTCCTCGACAGCAATGCCAGACTCGTTGTTGATTTCGACGCTCACGGTGTTCCTCCCTGGACCCTGCGTGTTTCTTCATACGCGGTGTACGCGTCAACGATTCTCCCGACCAGACTGTGCCTAACGATGTCGTCTGATGTGAGCTCAGAAAAGTGAACGTCTTCGACCCCCCGCAGAATGCGACTCACGACACGCAGGCCACTCGAGGCGATGGGCAGATCCACCTGGGTGATGTCACCGGTGACCACCATCTTTGAGCCGTAGCCGAGCCTGGTGAGAAACATCTTCATCTGCTCAGGTGTCGTGTTCTGAGCCTCGTCGAGAATCACGAATGACTCGTTCAGCGTGCGCCCGCGCATGTAGGCAAGCGGTGCCACCTCGATCGTGCCACTCGCCATGAGCTTCGGGACAGCCTCGGGCTCCATCATGCTGCCGATGGCATCAAACAGCGGCCGCAGATACGGATCGATCTTGTCTTCGAGCGTGCCCGGCAGGTACCCGAGCCGCTCGCCCGCCTCGACCGCGGGCCGGGTCAAGATAATCTTCGCGACCTCACGGCGCTGCAGCGCTTGAACCGCCTTCGCCATCGCGAGGTAGGTTTTTCCGGTGCCAGCGGGGCCAATACCAAAGACGACCGTGTGCTGGTCTATGGCGGTGACGTATTCGCGTTGCCCCTGCGTCTGAGGTCGAACGGAGTGCCCGCGAACCGAAAGAATCGGCTCGCTCAACACCTGAGATGCGGTCGGACCGTCGCCGCGCTGCACCATGCGCGTGACTTCACGGACGTCGTGCCGCGAGACCGCCCCGGAGCGCCGGGCAACCTCCAGTACCTCAGCGACCACCTGTTCGGCGGCCTTCACCTCGGATGCGGGACCGCTCAGCGTCATGACGTGATCGCGCGCGTGAAACTCAACCTGCGGGTGCTGCCGCTCGAGGTCGGCGATGAGTTGATCGCGGTGACCGAGAAACGAGGCGACATCCACTCCCGTGAGCAACACGGTGCGTTGTAGCAGTGGATCACGGGCATCGCCCGCGCCCGAAGGTTCTTGGCCGACAGCCAGGTCTCGTGCGTCAGGTTCAGGAACCAACGATCGCGCTCTCCTTCAGGCCACCCGCGAGCACGTGGGCGTGCACATGGAAGACGGTTTGCCCGGCGTTCGCGCCGGTATTGAATACCAGTCTGAAGTCGCCATCCGCGTGTGTGCGAGCGAGCTGCTGCGCCACCTCGACGATCTCGGCCAACAGACTGGGGTCGCCCGCCGCGAGTTCCACCACGTTTGCGTACTCGGTGCTCTTGGGTACCACCAAGATGTGCACAGGTGCCTGTGGCGCGATGTCTGGAAAAGCGATGACCCGATCGGTCTCGGCGAGCCGATCGACGGCTATCTCACCCGAGATGATCTTGCCAAAAATGGTTGATTCTGCCATTCCCCTAGCCTAGCTGGGTTCACTCACCAGCGGCCGAGAGCCGCGTTGAGCAGCGCGAGCCCAGCCGGGCCGGCTGACGAGGTGCGCAGTACCGCGTCGCCGAGCTGCAGCACGTGCGCTCCCGCCGCTTCAAGCGCGTCTATTTCTCGGTCACTCAGCCCGCCCTCTGGTCCGACCACCACGACAATCTCGTTGCCAATGGCATCGCTGCCCGGGCTGAGACTGAGTCCGTTGCACCAGTCGCTGAGGCGTTTGCTCCCGCGAGGGTGCAGCACGAGTACGTGGGTGCTTTCGACCTGGGCGAGCTGGCAGAGTCCGTCAAGCGACGCAGGAGGATCGACGAGCGGGACTCGCGCGCGCAGTGACTGCTTCGCGGCCTCGCGCGCGACACGCTGCCACTTGGCAACCCCTCGCCCAGCCTTCTCCCCGTCCCAGCGAGACACCGAACGCTCGGACTGCCACGGCACGATCCGATCGACACCGAACTCGGTCGCCTGCTCAACCGCTCGCTCGTCGCGGTCGCCCTTAGCCAGCGCCTGCACGAGCACCAGCCGGTTTTGGACGGACTCGGCGCGATGCACGCTCTCAAGCCGCACCGCGAAGCGGTCGCGATCAACAACCGTGACTGTGCCCTGGGCGGTGGTGCCCGCACCGTCGCCCAGGATCGTGCGCTCGCCCGCCCGCATTCGACTCACGCGAACCGCATGCCGCGCCTCGTCGCCACGCACCTCAATCACTGCGCCGACGGTGAAGTCCTCCGCGGCGAGATCCTCGCGATAGTACAGGTGTGCCATCAGCGACTAGCCCTGCCGGAAGAAGCGATCCCGAATTTTGCCAAACAGGCCCTGCTGAAACTCGCCGAGGGTCGGAGGCTCTTCCTTCCGCAGCGCGGCCAGTTGGCGCACCAGGTCTTTTTCGCGGCCCGCGAGCTTCGTCGGGGTCACCACCTGAACCGCGACCTTCAGATCACCGCGCGTCGTAGAGCGCAGAGCCTGAATGCCACGACCGCGAATCGTGATGACATCGCCCGATTGCACCCCCGCGGGCACCTCAAGCTGAACGTCACCGTCGAGTGCGGCAACCGTGTTCTCGGCCCCAAGAATCGCGTCGGTCATACTGACCTGAGCTGTCGCCAGGAGGTCGTTGCCATCTCGACTGAACACATCGTGATGCATCACCCGGAACTCGATAAAGAGGTCTCCGTTCGGGCCGCCCGCCGGGCCAACTTCGCCGCCCCCGCGCATCTGCAGCCTGGTGCCGGTGTCGATGCCCGAGGGAATGTCGATGTTCATCGTGCGACGCTCACGTACCCGCCCCTTGCCCCCGCACTCGACACAGGGGTGCGGGATCACTGTGCCGTAGCCCGAGCAGCTCCCACAAGGGTGCATGGTCACGACATTCCCGAAAAGCGAGCGAACCTGTCGCTGTACCTGCCCGACGCCGCCACATACATCACAGGTGGCGGGCGACGTACCCGGCTGGCAGCAGCTGCCCGAGCACGTGCCACAGAGCACCGCGGTATTGACTGCGATCTCGCGCTGCACACCGAAGATCACTTCGGCAAGTTCCACATCGACGCGGATCATCGCATCGTCGCCTCGCTCGGCGCGGGCACGCGGGCCCCGCTGCCCCCCACCGAATCCGCCGCCGAAGAAGGTCTCAAAGATGTCGCCGAAGCCACCCGCCCCGCCCTGGTCGCCTCCCATGTCGTAGCGCTGGCGTTCGTTCGGGTCGCTCAACACATCGTAGGCGTGGGTGACGGACTTGAAACGTTCCGAGGCGTCTTCGCTCGGGTTGACATCGGGATGCAACTCTCGTGCGAGCTGGCGATACGCCTTCTTGATCTCGTCAATGGAAGCTTCTCGGGAAACCCCGAGCGTCTCATAGTGGTCCGCCACTGTGTGCAGCCTCTCGTTCTGGTATCCAACAAATGCATGGTGTCGTGATGTATCGGGGGGGGATCGGGGCGCTCGTCCCCGACCGCAAACTTAGGTCTCGTCGAGGACTTTGCTGAGGTAACGGGCGACCGCTCGAACGGTGGAGATATTCGATGCGTAATCCATTCGCATCGATCCCACTACCCCCAGATTCGATCTGCTGTCTCCGTCAATCTCGTAACTGGAGGTGATCACCGAGGCACCCTCGAGGCCGTATGGTTCATTCTCGCGCCCGATAGAGGCGGCAACCTCTCGTCCATCCTGAGCCATCTCACCGAAAAGTCGCAAGAGGGTGACTTGCTCCTCAATCGCTTCGAGCACCGATGAGAGGTTCCCAGTGAATTCACCTGGACGCGAGAGATTCGCTGCCCCGGCGATCGTGATCCGCTCGCTTCGATTTGCTTGGAGCTGACTCAGCACCACTTCCAGTACCTTGCGCACGAGCTCCGATTCGCCCGGTTGCGACCACTCGTCGAGGGAGTCCAGCAGTGACTGAGCACCCAATACCGCGGACTCAAGGTCCGTACCCACAATCGCGCCGGCGAGACGGTCACGCAGCCCGTGCACCCAGGTTTCCGTGACTTGGGCCGCGGGGAGGCTCGCGACCTGCTGCTCAACCACTCCAGTGCCCAAAATAATTACGCTGAGCACCCGGCTCTCCCCCACCGCTACGAGATCGATGTGACGCACCTGCGTGCGCCGAAGAGACGGGTACTGCACCACAGCTACCTGGTTCGTCAGCTGCGCAAGGAGTCGAACGGTGCGAGCGAGCGCGTCGTCCAGGTCGTTCGACTCGCCGAGAAAGCGCTCTATGGCGGTCTTCTGCGCGGTCGTCAATGGCCGAATCTTCGCCAGCGTGTCAACGTAGAGCCGATACCCCTTGTCGGTCGGAATACGGCCCGAGGAGGTGTGTGGCGCGGCGATGAGCTCCTCATCTTCCAGCAGCGCCATGTCGTTTCGAATGGTTGCGGAGGAGACCCCAAACTGATGTCTCTCGACAATGGTCTTAGAACCCACCGGCTCGTTCGATGCGACATAGTCACCGACGATTGCGTGGAGCACCGCGAGACTTCTATCTGAAACCATGCCACCCTCCCGCCTAGCACTCGATAATACCGAGTGCCAAGTCTACCTGAGCAGCCTGTGCACCACCGTGTCTGCAAGCAGACGCCCGCGAAGGGTCGGGATCACTCTCCCCTTGAGAGCTGCGCGTCCATCGATCAGCCCATCCGCGATCAGGCCAGACACCTCCTGCCGCTCCTCGGAGAGCAGCACCTCGATGGGCAGACCGGTCGCGATTCTGGTTTCGAGCAGCACCCGTTCGCTCCGGCGTGCATCCGCACCGAGTATCTCACGGGCATGGGCGGGAGAGACTCCGGCAGCGATTCGGTCAGCGTAGGCACTCGGATGCTTGACGTTCCACCACCGGGTTCCGCCCACGTGACTGTGCGCACCGGGCCCAGCCCCCCACCAGTCGGCACCTCGCCAGTATGCCAGGTTGTGCCGCGACCGAGTTTCCGTGGCGCGCGCCCAGTTGCTGATCTCGTACCAGGACAGGCCTGCTGCGGTGAGCCGGGTGTCAGCGACCTCGTACATTTCTGCGTGGGTGTCGTCGTCAGGTGCGGCGATTTCTCCCCGCCGAATTCGTGCAGCCAATTTCGTGCCCGATTCAACGATGAGTGCGTAGGCGGAGAGGTGATCCGGCTCGCATGTAATTGCTGCATCAAGCGAACGCCCCCAGTCGGCGAGAGTTTCACCCGGGGTTCCATAGATGAGGTCGAGACTGACCTGCAGGCCAGCCTCGCGTGCCCACCGCACCACATCTGGAACGCGCTCCGGGTCGTGGGTTCTATCAAGCGTCGCAAGCACATGAGGAACCGCGGACTGCATCCCAATACTCACTCGAGTGAAGCCTGCCTTCGCAAGGTTCTCGAGATAACGTGCATCGACGGAGTCTGGATTTGCCTCCGTGGTGATCTCGGCATCGGGCGCAAGCGTCCACTCTTCACGAATTGTCTGCAGCATCGAGGCAAGGTCGCTGGCGGGGAGCAGCGTAGGCGTTCCTCCCCCAAAAAATACTGTCGATGCCGGGCGCACAGGCACAGCAGAGCGACGCATGACCTCAGATCCGAATCGAAGTTCGTGAGAGACCTGCCCTGCATAGTCCGCTCGCTTGGTTCCCCCGAGTTCGCTGGCGGTGTAGGTGTTGAAGTCGCAGTAGCCACAACGAACTCGGCAATAGGGAACGTGAACGTACACCCCGAAATCACGAACCTCAGCGCCCTGCCGAGCACTCTCCGGCAGGGACCCGTCGGCCGGTGCGGGATCCCCGTCGGGAAGTGCGCCTGGCACGCGCTAGTTGCCGCCGGTTTCGGGGTCGTCCGAAGCCTGCGCGGGGTTCTCCTCGGTGTTCGCAGCAGCTCCCGGCGCCAGCGCGGCAAGCTGCTCCTTCGACAGCTTGATGACATACCGGACCGCGGCGCGACCCTTGAGGCCCAGTAAGCCTGCAGAAGGAGCCCACAAGAACCCGCGCACAGTGGCCCACACCGAGTCGTCTTCGCGATGCTCAACAATGAAGGCCTCTTCGCCCACAACACCGTCGGCATCTGCGCTCCCCCACGCGTACCCAACGCGGCGAGGTTCGTCCACCGTGTACACCACACGAACGAGCCTGGTGGTCTTCGAGTCTGGCCATACGAGGCGTGCGGTCGTCCCGGCGGTCAGGTAGGGCTCGCCCTCGGGCCCGAACTGGACTTCAGGCGCTGCGGGCACCTCGGGGACGCCTTCCTCGGAGAACACCACTCCGGAGTAGTGACCGCCATCGCCAAGTTCGACCTCGGTCACCGCGAGGCCCACCCCGCGCGGAGCTGCCCAGGTCATGAGCAGACTCGATGCCGTCAGGAAACGGTCAGACCCGCTGCCCAGGCGCAACTCCTCTGCATAGGCGGTCGATCCTTCCGGGGGGAAACGCAGCAGGTCCGGATCAGCTGATGCGCCCACCGCAGCGTAAACAACCTCGTGATCCACGTGTGTGGAGCGGCGGGTCATCTCTTTTCCTTGCCCTCCACGTCGCCCGACAAGGCGGCGATAAACGCCTCCTGCGGAACCTCGACGCGACCAACCATCTTCATGCGCTTCTTGCCTTCCTTCTGCTTTTCGAGCAGCTTACGCTTTCTGCTGATATCACCGCCATAGCATTTTGCAAGCACGTCCTTGCGAATGGCCCGAATGCTCTCACGCGCGATGATCCGCGCACCGATAGCGGCCTGGATTGGCACCTCAAATTGCTGGCGCGGAATCAGTTTGCGCAAGCGCTCCGTCATCATCGTGCCGTAGCTGTAGGCGTTATCGCGGTGTACGACCGCGCTAAACGCGTCGACCTGCTCACCCTGGAGCAGGATATCAACCTTCACCAAGTCAGCTTCTTGCTCACCCATCGGCTCGTAGTCGAGGCTGGCGTAGCCCTGGGTGCGGCTCTTGAGATGGTCGAAGAAGTCAAACACGATTTCTGCGAGCGGCATTGCGTACCTCAGTTCAACGCGCTCTCCGAGATACTCCATGCCCAGCAAGTTGCCGCGGCGACTCTGGCACAGTTCCATGATGGTACCGACGTAGTCTTTGGGTGCGAGAATCGCCACGCGAACCATGGGCTCGCGGACACTCGAGATTTTCCCGTTTGGATACTCCGACGGATTCGTGACCGTGACCACCTTGCCGTCTTCTCGGGTGACCTGGTAGATGACACTCGGAGCCGTCGCGATGAGGTCGAGGTCAAACTCCCGGCGTAGACGCTCAGAAATGATCTCGAGGTGCAGGAGTCCGAGAAAGCCGCAACGGAAACCAAAGCCGAGCGCTACCGATGTCTCTGGTTCATACTGCAATGCCGCATCGGAGAGCTTCAGCTTGTCGAGGGCCTCGCGCAGCACGGGGTAGTCGCTGCCGTCGAGTGGGTAGAGTCCGGAGAAAACCATGGGTTTCGGGTCAGTGTACCCAGGGAGCGCCTCGGTTGCGGGCCGCATCTTCCCGGTGACCGTGTCGCCCACCTTTGACTGCCGCACGTCTTTCACGCCGGTAATCAGGTATCCAACCTCACCTACGGATAGACCCTTCGTTGGGGTCGGCTCGGGCGCAGAGACGCCAACCTCAAGCGCCTCGTGTTCGGCCCCGGTCGACATCATCTTGATCTTCTCGCGCGGGGCCAAACGGCCATCGATCACGCGCACGTAGGTAACGACACCACGATAGGCGTCATAGACAGAGTCAAAGATCATGGCACGTGCGGGTGCGTCCGCATCTCCAGTCGGCGAGGGGATCCGCGCGACCACACTGTCGAGCAGCTCCTCAACGCCCATGCCCGTCTTCCCCGAGACCTTCAGGATGTCTTCTGGTGAGCCGCCGATGAGATCGGCGATTTCGCGCGCGACGCGCTCAGGATCAGCAGCGGGAAGGTCGATCTTGTTCAGGACCGGAATGATCTCGAGGTCATTTTCCATCGCGAGGTACAGGTTTGCGAGGGTCTGCGCCTCGATGCCCTGTGCCGCATCGACGAGCAGAATCGCTCCTTCGCAGGCTGCAAGTGATCGTGACACCTCGTAGCTGAAATCGACGTGACCCGGGGTGTCAATCATGTTCAACGCGTAGTGCCTGCCATCAACTTCCCACGGCATCCGCACGGCCTGCGACTTGATGGTGATTCCGCGCTCGCGCTCAATGTCCATGCGATCAAGATATTGTGCCCGCATTTCACGATCGGGCACGGTGCCAGTGATCTGCAACATGCGATCGGCGAGGGTTGATTTGCCGTGATCAATGTGAGCGATGATGCAAAAGTTACGAATCTGTGCCGGGTCCGTTGCGGACGGCACTGGTGGGTTCACGCTGCGTGGAGACATTGCCTTCTATTCTCGCATGGCATACAAGAAAACCCCGCCGAAGCGGGGTCTGCTTGTATGCGCTCTGGGACTTGCTAGAGCGCAGCGACCTTCACCGCGAGCTTGGACTTTCGGTTCGCGGCCTGGTTCTCGTGAATGACACCCTTAGACACGGCCTTATCGAGCTTCCGCGAGGCAATTGCGAGCTTCTGCTCGGCAACTGCCTTGTCGCCTGCGGTGATCGCATCGCGGGTCTGGCGCACGAGGGTGCGCAGTTCGCTCTTGTACGCCCGATTGCGGTCGGTCGCCTTCTGGTTGGTCTTGATGCGCTTGATCTGCGACTTAATATTTGCCACGTTGGGTGATTTCCTTTGTGTAAAGCCTGGTCAATGATGTTTCGCGCGGTGAGAGAGGGCACCTTGCGAAGAGTGTGGATCACTCCACACGCAAGCCAAGGGCTAAGCCTAGCAGACTACCGCGCCTTCCGCCGACCGAGGCGGAGCGGAGCATCCATCCAGGGCGCGACGGAGGCCCGTCCCTCTTCGCTCAGCCGCACCGGCCTGAGCGTCACCCCGTCGACGATGACCACGGTGGTGATGGCGCGCGCGACCACCGCACGAGCGTCACGGGTCTCGTCGACAAGTTCGTAGTGCACCTCAAGGCTTGATCCCCCGAGCTCGCCGATCCACAACTCGACCACCAGCGGGGTTGCGCTATATTCAAGCACCCGCAGGAATTCGATCTGTTGACTCGCAACCAGCATTTTCGGGCCCTCGGGATCGGCACCACGAAAATGGCGCTCCATCCCCGTGAGCTCTCGCGCCGATCCAAGCCAGAAGACCCGCACTCGTGATTCCTCGAGATACCGCGCGAAGGCGACGTTGTTGATGTGACCATAGGCATCCTGGTCACCCCAACGGAGCTCAATATCGACGTGCGCGCGTGCCATTGCGATGCCCCTAGTCGCGAGTGAGCTTGCGGTAGGTCACTCGCGAGGGCTTCGCAGCTTCGGGCCCCATTCGCTCGACCTTGTTTGCCTCGTAGGACTCGAAATTGCCCTCGAACCAGTACCAGTTCCCCGGGTTCTCTTCAGTGCCTTCGTAGGAGAGGATGTGCGTCGCGATGCGATCGAGGAACCACCGGTCGTGCGTGATGACCACAGCACACCCGGGGAATTCAAGGAGCGCGTTCTCCAGCGACTGCAGAGTTTCCACGTCGAGGTCGTTGGTCGGCTCGTCAAGAAGGAGCAGGTTGCCACCCTGCTTCAGCGTGAGCGCGAGGTTCAAGCGGTTTCGTTCACCACCCGACAACACCCCAGCCTTTTTCTGCTGATCCGGACCCTTGAACCCGAACTTTGAAACGTACGCGCGCGAGGGGATCTCCGTCTTCCCGACCGTGATGATGTCGAGCCCGTCGCTGACTACCTCCCACAGCGTCTTGTCGGGGTCGATGCCGCCACGGCTCTGATCCACGTAGCTGATCTTGACCGTCTCGCCGATCTTCAGTTCGCCACCGTCGAGAGGTTCAAGCCCAACAATCGTCTTGAACAGAGTCGTCTTTCCGACGCCGTTGGGACCGATGACGCCGACGATGCCGTTGGGCGGCAGGCTGAACGAGAGACCATCGATGAGTTGGCGCCCGTCGAAGCCCTTCTGCAGGTTCTTTGCCTCAATGACAATACTGCCGAGTCGCGGACCCGCGGGAATCTGGATCTCCTCGAAGTCCAGTTTTTTCGTGCGCTCGGCCTCGGTCGCCATCTCCTCATAGCGCGCAAGACGAGCCTTCGACTTCGCCTGACGGCCCTTTGAGTTCGAGCGCACCCAGTCGAGCTCTTCCTTCAAACGCTTTGCGAGCTTCTGGTCTTTCTTCCCCTGTACGTCGAGACGCTCGGCCTTCTTTTCAAGGTAGGTCGAGTAGTTGCCCTCGTAGCCGATGAGACGACCACGGTCAACCTCAGCGATCCATTCAGCCACATTGTCGAGAAAGTACCGATCGTGGGTGATGGCAATAACCGCGCCGGGGTACTTCTGTAGGTGCTGCTCGAGCCACAGCACGCTCTCGGCATCAAGGTGGTTTGTGGGTTCGTCGAGCAGGAGGAGGTCGGGTTTCTGCAGCAGAAGACGGCAGAGCGCAACACGTCGCTTCTCACCACCAGACAAGTTCGCGACCTGCGCGTCAGCGGGCGGGGTGCGAAGCGCATCCATCGCCTGTTCGAGCTGGTTATCGAGATCCCAACCGTCGACGGCATCAATATCTTCCTGCAGCGTGCCCATCTCGGCGAGCAGCGTGTCAAAATCGGCATCTGGCTCGGCCATCATTGCCGAAATCTCATTGAACCGGTCAACCTTCGCTTTGACAGCGATGCCCTCTTCGATGTTCTGGAGCACCGTCTTTGACTCGTCAAGTTCGGGCTCCTGCATGAGAATGCCCACTGTGTAACCGGGTGCGAGCGTTGCCTCACCGTTTGACGGCGTATCGAGTCCGGCCATGATCTTCAGAATCGTTGACTTGCCGGCACCGTTGGGGCCGACCATGCCGATCTTTGCTCCGGGCAGGAATGCCATCGTCACATCGTCAAGAATGAGCTTTTCGCCCACTGCCTTGCGTGCGCGAACCATCTGATAAATGTATTCAGCCATATACTTTCGGGCGCCGGGCGCCCATCACCTCTTGCTCTTGCTCAGCGTTTGAATCAAGCCGACACAACTCTACCCGGCCTGGAGGAGACTCCGCGCGGGCGCGGAGAAACCGTGCACACTGCAGAACTGCGCCGGGGCTCCCTACCAGTCGATCGGCCTCGTGTTTCCGATCAAACAGAGATTCTGGCCCTCGGTCAAGGCTGGCGCAATGGTGGTGAAGGTGCTGCGATCAGCGGTGATGACCTGACCGATGAGACATTCCCCACCCAGAAGCACTGAAACAAGGATGCTATCTGCCACGAGCCCCGTCTTGCTCTGATCAAAACTTACTTGCATCGCTGCACGATCAAACCCTGCGGCAACCAGCGCGTCAACAACGGGCCGCCCCTCAACAACTTCGGTACCGGCCGAGAATTGCCGGAGTACCTCGCTGAAGAACGGAAGGTTCGCCTCGGCTCCACCATCTGGAATGAGTTGCGCGGGCTCCTCCGGAACCAGATCGGGCTCGGTTTCCTGCGACGCCGCGTCTGAGGGTGTGGGAGTCACCCGGTCGGCGGTCACCCCTGCGGGGGCGCAGCCTCCGAGTCCCGCTGCGACCGCACCGATGAGCAGCATCGAGTACGCGGTGCGCAGAACTCGAGTGCGGGCTTGAACGACCATGCCCGAAAGTGTATCGAGTCGAGTTGAACCTTGGATGACCGTGGGCTCGGCAATTGAACGCTCACAGGTGCTGTGGGGAGCGAAGCAACCAGAAGTTATCCCCAGTCTCGCGCTCGGCCAATTTGGTCGTATCAGCCTGCGCGAAGCTGGGATCGAGGGAGCCGGGCGAACCCGGCACGGCCAACCTGGCTCCCTCGCCACCCCAGTTCCGTTCAGAGGCACGATGCCGAACGGAAGACCCTCACACAAGGAGAAATGACATGTCGAATAGCGTTACCGTGGTCGGCACGATCGCGACAGAGCCACGCGCTCTCACTACCCAATCCGGAATCGCACTCTGTTCATTTCGCGTGGCAAGTGGCGAGCGCCGCTTTGACCGAGAAAAGAAGAGCTGGGTCGACGGAGAAACCAACTGGTTCACGGTCACCGCGTTTCGCGGGCTCGCCCTCAATGCTCACGACTCGTTTCACAAAGGAGACCGGGTGGTCGTGAGCGGCCGGCTCCGCATCCGGAGTTGGGAGCGCGACGATCGTTCGGGCACGTCAGTCGAAATAGAGGCTGAAGCGCTCGGGCACGACCTGCGGTGGGGTGTGTCGCAGTTCTCCAAGAAACAGCGGGGGGAGCCCGAATCGTCCTCGACGGAGCCAGAGAGTCGCTGGGGCAGAGCCACTGGTGAACAGCCAGGCGAGGAGGGCGCGCGCGAGGTCGCCGCGCGTTCACCTTTCGCAGAAGACACGGAACCTGCAGACACGTCGAGCACCGAAACGTCCGGCAATGCAGAGAACGGTTTCACCAGTTCCGGGGAACCCAGCTCAGACGGTTTCGTTCCTATCGCCGCCTGACCCGACCCATTAGAAACCCCTAGATCAGGTATTCTCGGAATCCCGATCTGACCTTGTTCACTTTCGGCACCGCAACCGCCAGGCAGTACCCCTGCGTCGGGTTCTTGGTGAAGAAGTCCTGGTGCGATTCGGGAGCAGGGAATACCTCTCCCAGGGGCACGATTTCGGTCACGATTGGCAATGGCCACCACTCGGATGCTCGAGCCTTGGCTGCTTCAAAGGTCTCCCGCTGGGCGTCATCGGCGTAGAACATCGCAGATCGATACTGGGTTCCCACGTCTGCGCCTTGCCGATTCAACTGGGTGGGATCGTGCATCGTGAAGAACGCGTCAAGCACTACAGAGGAGGGAAGAATCGTCTCGTCGAATGTCACCGCCACAGCCTCCGCGTGACCCGTGGCACCCGTGCACACCTGCTCATAGGTTGGTGCCGACGTATGACCGCCGGTGAAGCACGAAAACACATCCGTAACTCCGCGAAGCACCCGGTATGCGGCATCGAGACACCAGTAGCAGCCTCCCGCGAGTACATAGGTCGTGGTCATCTCAGTCACTCTCCCTGCATCTGACTGGGGAATTTCCACCAGTTGTCTTCCGGGGTTACCGGTAACCGTCGCTTGTGTTCTGTTGCACGGTACTTGCGCTCAAGAGACTCCGCATCGGTCAGCGATACGTCACGTCCCTGGAGATATGCATCGATGCTGGTGTAGCTGATGCCCAAGTTGGTTTCATCCGTCTGCCCGGGATGCTCGTCAAGTAGGTCAGCCGTCGGGATCTTTTCCCAGAGCCTCGCGGGCGCACCCAACTCCTGCAACAGCTCGGCTCCCTGCGATTTGGTGAGTCCCGCGAGTGGAAGGACGTCAGCAGCACCGTCACCGAACTTGGTGAAAAAACCGGTGATCGCCTCAGCCGCATGATCAGTGCCGATCACCAGGAGGGAGCGATCCCCAGCGATCGCGTATTGGGCAACCATGCGCATTCGGGCCTTCATGTTGCCCTTCGTGAAGTCAGACACCGCCTCACCACAGGCTTCGGAGACCTCTGCGGCCAGTGCGTCTACCCCCGAGGCTATATTCACCGTCACGGAACGGTCTGCTTGAATGAACGACAGTGCGAGACTGGCATCATCTTCATCGTGCTGCATCCCGTAGGGAAGTCGCACTGCAATGAACTGAGCATCGCGTCCACTAGCCCGCAGCCGTTCAGCGGCAAGCTGAGCAAGACGGCCCGCGAGAGAAGAATCTTGCCCGCCAGAAATCCCCAGAACAAATCCACGCACACCAGGGATTGACCGAGCGTATTCCACGAGGAAATCAACACGCCGATCAATCTCTGCACGCGGATCGCTCACATGCTGGACATCGAGAGCCTCAATAATCTCTTGCTGAGTTTCGCGCATGACGCCAGCCTACTCCCGCTTGATTACTCTCGTGTTACGCAGCGGCTGTTACGCAGCGGACAGGCATTGGGGACCAAGCAATCCCTTCAGCTCGCCATAGAGGTCGGCGGTCACCTGTACGGAGAACGGCACCTCAAACACCCGTATCCCAGTCGGGGTTGTCAAGCGCAGTCGCACTTCGCTGGAACCCGGATGCCGAATGAGCGTCCCCCTCAACTCTCGCATGAGATGTTCCGTGGCTCGCCGCTCCGAAATGGTGAGAGTAAGCGCAGCGGCATCGTCTTGCACGACCGCGTCGATCGTTTTCAGCCCATAGGCATGCACGGACATCCCGTCGTCACGCGCGTTCACCTTCCCGCGCAGGGCGACAATCGAATCGGCCTGCAAGAGGCTCCCAAACTCGAGATACGACTTCCCCATAAACAGCGCTTGAATCTCACCACTGAAATCTTCAATCGTCACCATGCCGTAGACGTTGCCCGACTTCGCAGTGCGATGCTGCACGCTCGTCAGGAGGCCGGCAAGCACCACGGTTTCGCCGTCGAAGTTCCCGTCCGGGTTTGACACCTGCTCGATCGTTGCGGAGGCTTCCTTTGCAAGTGCCGCCTCAAGACCACGCAACGGATGATCCGAGACGTAGAGACCGAGCATCTCACGTTCGAACGTGAGTTTGTCCTTCTTGGTCCATTCTGGACGATCGGGAACGAGGGAATGAGTCTCGCCCGCGTCGCCGTCGGCTGCGTCCGCGAACAGACTGTCGAAGTCGAACCCGACGTTTCCATGTTCAGCGTCACGCTTGTCCTTCACCGCAGACTCGACCGCACCCTCATGGATCTCAACGAGGGCGCGTCTCGTGGCACCCAGGGTGTCGAACGCGCCTGCCTTGATGAGTGACTCGATGGTCCGCTTGTTCAGGACTGACATCGGCACGCGCTTCAAGAAGTCATGAAAGGACTCGAAGTCTCCGTCCGCCTCGCGAGCTCTGCGAATGCCCTCGACGACGTGAGCTCCCACATTCCGAATCGCGCCTAGACCAAACCGAATGTCTTCGCCCACTGCTGCAAAGTTCGCAAACGAGGCGGCGACGTCGGGGGGCAGTACCTTGATACCCATCCGTCGACATTCGTTGAGGTAAATGGCGAGCTTGTCTTTTGAATCTCCGACGCTGGTCAAGAGCGCGGCCATGTACTCGGCCGGGTAGTGGGCTTTGAGGTATGCGGTCCAGTAACTCACCACTCCGTATGCCGCCGAGTGCGCCTTGTTAAAGGCGTAATCGGAGAATGGCAGAAGAATGTCCCACAACGACTTGATTGCGGGGGCGGAGAAGCCTCGCTCAGTCATTCCTGCGGAGAAGCCAGCATACTGTTTGTCGAGTTCTTCCTTCTTTTTCTTTCCCATTGCCCGGCGCAAAATATCGGCCTGACCGAGCGTGAATCCCGCGACTCGTTGGGCGATCGACATCACCTGTTCCTGGTAGATGATGAGCCCATATGTGGTGTCGAGAATCTCGCGCAGCGGCTCCTCAAGCTCCGGGTGGATCGGGGTGATCGGTTGGAGACCATTTTTGCGCAGCGCATAGTTTGTATGAGAATCGGCGCCCATCGGGCCCGGCCGATAAAGCGCCAGCACCGCTGAGATGTCTTCGAAGTTGTCAGGCTTCATCAACCGGAGCAACCCGCGCATCGGTCCACCGTCAAGTTGAAAGACTCCGAGGGTGTCTCCCCGTCCGAGAAGCTCATACGAGGCTTTGTCGTCAAGTGAGAGTCGTTCGAGGTCGAGTTCTTCGTTGCGGTTGAGCCGAATGTTCTCCAGCGCATCTGAAATGATCGTGAGATTCCGCAGGCCAAGAAAGTCCATCTTGATGAGACCCAGGTTCTCACACGTCGGATAATCAAACTGGGTGACAATCTGGCCGTCCTGATCCCGCTTCATAATCGGGATGATGTCAATCAGCGGGTCACTTGACATGATGACCCCCGCAGCATGCACCCCCCACTGCCGCTTAAGCCCCTCAAGCCCTCGCGCCGTCTCGTAGACGGTCTTCGCATCGGGATCGGTTTCCAGCACGACACGAAACTCAGCGGCTTCCTTGTAGCGAGGATGGCTCGGGTCGGTGATCCCAGACAGGGGAATGTCTTTCGCCATCACCGCCGGAGGCATCGCTTTGGTGAGCTTCTCCCCCATCCCGAAAGGGAACCCCAATACGCGTGAGGCATCCTTGAGCGCCTGCTTCGACTTGATTGTGCCGTAGGTGACGATCTGCGCAACCCGCTCGTCACCATATTTTTCGGTGACGTATCGGATGACCTCGCCGCGGCGCCGATCATCGAAATCGACATCGAAGTCGGGCATCGAGACACGGTCGGGGTTCAGGAACCGCTCGAAGATCAACCCGTGTTGCAGCGGATCAAGATCGGTGATGCGCATCGCATAGGCGGCCATAGAACCCGCTCCTGATCCGCGCCCGGGTCCGACGCGAATGCCGTTGTCTTTCGACCAGTTAATGAAGTCGGCGACAACCAGGAAGTAGCCGGGGAAGCCCATCTGGAGAATGACGGTCGTCTCATATTCGGCCTGCTTTCGCACGGCATCGGGAATGCCCTCCGGATACCGGTAGTGCAAGCCCCGCTCAACCTCCTTGACGAACCAGCTGTCTTCAGTCTCCCCGGCGGGAACGGGGTATCGCGGCATGTAGTTGGCGCTCGTATTGAACTCAGACGAGCACCGCTCTGCGATCAGCAACGTGTTGTCACAGGCTTCAGGCAACTCGCGGAAGAGGTGCCGCATCTCTGCGGCGGATTTCAGGTAGTACCCATCACCGTCGAACCGAAACCTATTTGGGTCATCGAGCGTGGATCCTGACTGCACGCACAGCAAGGCGGAGTGTGCCTCTGCGTCGGACTGATGCGTGTAGTGCAAGTCGTTAGTCGCGACCAGTGGGATACTCAGGTCACGGGCAAGCTGAATCAGTTCCTTCTGCACCCGGCGCTCGATATCGAGGCCGTGGTCCATGATCTCGCAGAAGAAGTTTTCTTTTCCAAACAGGTCCTGAAACTCCGCGGCCGCTTCTCGCGCCTCGGCAACCTGGCCGAGGCGCAACCTGGTCTGAATTTCACCCGACGGGCATCCTGTCGTGGCAATGATGCCCCGAGAATAGGTCTGCAGGAGTTCTCGGTCCATGCGCGGTTTGAAGTAGTACCCCTCGATCGAAGCGAGGCTCGAAAGGCGAAAGAGGTTGTGCATGCCTTCGGTGGTCTCCGAGAGCAGAGTCATGTGGGTGTAGGCACCACCTCCCGAGACGTCGTCTCCGCCTCCCGAGCCCCAGCGGACGCGCGTGCGATCGCCGCGCGCGGTACCTGGCGTGAGATAGGCCTCAATACCGATGATGGGTTTGATACCGGTGTCTCGCGCCGTCTTCCAGAAGTCGAATGCGCCAAAAGTGTTGCCATGATCGGTCACCGCGATCGCAGGCATTCCCTGCTGATGTGCCGCCTCGATCAGCGGTTTGACCCGGGCGGCGCCGTCCAGCATCGAGTACTCGCTATGCACATGCAAATGCACAAAACCGTCTGCGTCACTCACGACCGCCGCCTCTCAGATCACGAACCTCCAGGGTACCGGTCAGAGCGCAGCTCACTCCCTTTTGCTGTCCGAGTGGATCTGCTAGACGCCCTGCAATACCGCCAAGGCATGCTGAAGATCGGCGGGGTAACTGGACTTGAACTCGATGTACTCCCCCGAACCTGGATGCTTGAATCCGAGCTTCATCGCGTGCAGCCACTGACGCTGGAGTCCAAGCTTTTCCGTCAACGTTGGGTCGGCACCATACATGCTGTCGCCCACACAGGGATGTCTCTGAGCTGACATGTGTACTCGGATCTGATGGGTACGTCCAGTCTCAAGCTCGATCTCCAAGAGCGAAGCGTAGGGAAAAGCCTCCAGGGTGACATAGTGAGTCACTGATGGCTTCCCGTCGCGGGTAACCGCGAACTTCCACTCGGACCCCGGGTGACGCCCGATCGGACCTTCGATCGTTCCAGCGAACGGATCGGGGTGTCCCTGCACCACCGCATGATAGATCTTGTCAACCTCACGGTCGTGAAAGGCACGCTTCAGCTCACTGTAGGCTCGCTCGCTCTTGGAAACCACCATCAAACCGCTCGTTCCCACATCGAGTCGGTGCACGATTCCCTGACGCTCGGCTGGGCCAGAAGTTGCGATCCGGTAGCCCGCACCTGCGAGCGCACCGAGAACTGTCGGGCCCTGCCAGCCGAGCGAGGGATGAGCGGCAACCCCTGCGGGCTTATCAATCACCACAATGTCATCGTCGTCGTGCACGATCTTCAAGTCGGGAACGACCACCGGTATGATTTCCGGGCCGCGCCGCTCGTGCCAGCTGACCTCCAGCCAGCCGTCAGCGCTTAACCGGTCGGACTTCGCCAGTTCTCGTCCATCGAGTGTCACTCCGCCTTGCTCGACAATCTCCGCGGCGAAGGTGCGCGAGAATCCGAGAAGCGACGCAAGCGCAGCGTCTACCCGTTTACCCGCGAGTCCGTCAGGTACCTGCAGTGATCGCCGCTCCATTACGTGGACTCCTTCTGAGCGGAGGCACGCTTTGCCCGCGGGGACCCGTCCATCGGAAGACCCAAGAGAGAGATGAGGATAAACAGACCCATTCCGACAACTATTGCCATGTCAGCAATGTTGTAGATCGCGGGAATCATCCACGGGGTTGAGATGAAATCAATGACGTGACCGACCGGAAATCCAGGTTCACGGGTCAAGCGATCCGTCAAGTTTCCGAGTACTCCTCCCAGAAGCAGTGCGAAAAACAATGCCCAAGAGCGAGACCCGAGTCGTCTGATCTGCCACACGATTACCACGACAACAACGACAGCCAGAATCGTGAATATCCAGGTCGCACCGCTCGCCATCGAAAACGCCGCACCTGGGTTGCGCACGAAGTACCACTGCAGGAACTCCCCCAACACCGGAACTGGTGTTCCCTCGGGGAGGGTATTGACAACCCAGTTCTTCGTGAGCTGATCTGCCACGTACACGACAATCGCGACGCCAAGCAGCAGGAACGACTGCATGCGGCGTCGCGTTGTCGCGACGAAGGCCGACGGGGAGAGGGCCTCCGATTCGGGTGCGTGAGTCACGCCCCGGGACTACTCGAGACCCTGCGGTGCGCCGTCAGGCTCGGGAGAGCCGTCGAGACCGCGCAACTGCGACTGAATGTAGGAACGTAGCGTGCCACGGTAGTCGGACTCGAACTCGCGCAACTCTTTAATCTTGTCTTTCAGCCCCTGACGTTCTTCACCCAGGATCCGCAATTCTTCTGCGCGCTGCAACTGGGCTTCCTCGACCAGGCGCTTGGCCTTGGTCTCTGCCTCGTTTACCAGGAGGTCGCGTTGCGTCTCCCCCTCGTGCACGTACTTGTCATGCAACTCGAGTGCCAACTGCAGCATTGCGCTCGACTTCACCGCGTCTGCCGGGTTTGTACCAGAGGCGGATTGCATCTGAGTAGCCGTCTGCGCCGGGGCATCGACGACAATAGTCTGCTCGGAAGGCTTACCTTCCTCGACTGATGCGACCTCGGCCTGTTCCAGCTGAGCGGTCAGCTCTTCGACACGAGCATTCGCCTCGTCAAGCTGCTGCTGGAGCTCCGCCTTTTCCTGCTCGTGCTGGCGAAACTGTTCAACGATCGTGTCGAGGAAGTCATCGACTTGGTCAAGATCGTAGCCGTCGCGGAACTTCGTGATTGTGAACTTCTGGTTCACAACCTCTTCGGGTGTCAAGGCCATCGTGAATATCTCTTTCGTTGGGGAACCACTGGGGTGGTGTCACGTTAACGGTAGCAAACAATCCCTGTTAGACGGGGATCAGGGCGATGAGGATCCAGCAAGCGAACATTGTCAGCATCCATCCGAGGTCAAGCGAAATCTGCCCCAACCGGATTGGAGGCAGGATTCTCCTGAAAAGCTTGATCGGTGGATCGGTCAGCGTATAGACCAGTTCTACGAGCACGAGCAAGAACCCTCGCGGCCGAAACCTGGGGTTCAACACCATGATCCAGTCGAGAATGAATCTTGCCCAGAGGACATAGGTGTAGATACGAAGCAGCCACTTCAGGGTAAGCAGAATGACTGCGAGTGCGATCGCCACCGGGAATTACGCTGAAGGACTCACGAAGAATGAGCCATCCTCATTTTTCGTGCCTTCGTCACCGCTGACGGCAATGTGCTCGGGCGACAGCAAGAACACCTTGCTGGTCACTCGCTCGATTCGACCGCGCAGACCCATGGAGAGGCCGCTCGCAAAGTCGATCAGTCGCTTGGCCTCAGCCTCATTCATGCGAGAAAGGTTCAAAATCACGGGAACTCCCTCTCGGAAGCTCTCTGCCACGACGGTGGCATCGCGATACTCGGTGGGGTGAACCGTCAGGATTTCATTCATGGTCTGTGCTGCCGGCATCCGCACCGGTGTCACCTTTCGCAGCGGGGTCACAGGCGCGCGCTGGGGCGCGGGACGGGCAGCGGTGCTCGCAGGAGCGTGAGCCTCCGCCTGGTGCTGCGGCTCGCTCCTGGGGGTACCCTGCTCGTCGAGGTCCTCCTCGGCGAGACCGAGGAACACCATGGTCTTCTTCAGTGGATTGCTCATGATTACTTCCTAACGATCTCAGCGATCAGATTACTTTCGACCCTAGCCCGCGACCGGACGATTTCCCGTGATTGCGCTCCCAATGCGCAGGTGTGTCGCCCCTGCCGCAATTGCTTCTGCATAGTCGTGGGTCATTCCTGCAGAGATACACGTGGCTTCCGCCGCGAGGGCTCTCACTCGATCCGAGTACCCACGGAGTCTCGCAAACGCGCGAGCAGCGTCTTCTTCCTCGGGCAGCGGAGCGACCGCCATGACGCCTTGCAGCCGGAGTGTGGGCGTCTCTAGGATGCGTTCGGCAAGTCGTTCGAGCTCTTCGGGAGGAGCTCCGCCGCGGCTCGGGTCGCTCGTAAGGTTGACCTGCACGAACGCGTCAACGGTACGTTCGATTCCCGCAAGCGCATCCACGAGTCTCTCTCGATCAATCGAGTGGATCGCGTGTGCGTACTGGGCCGCTTGCCTGGCCTTCTTGGTTTGCAGTTGACCGATGAAGTGCCAGCGGAGATCTAGATCCTGCAACTCGGCCGACTTCGTCTGCGCTTCCTGATGCCGGTTCTCTCCGACGTCGTGCACTCCCAGCGAAGCAAGGTTGCGCACCAAGCTCGCCGGATGGAACTTCGTCACCACGGCCAAAGTGAGTTCCGCGGGGTCCCGGCCGGCAGACCTTGCGGCCTCCTCGATGCCAGATCGGACGCTCTCGAGTCGCGAGGCGAGCAGAGCCCGCTCCGACGACCCGTCAGCCATGCCTTCGTCCGTCACGCCCGTATTACCGCAGGAACTCGGGGATATCGAGATCGAGATCCTCGCCGTCGAAGGCGGGGTCTGAAAGGTGTTCCTCCACCGGAGGGTTGCTGATGGCATCTCCGAACTCAAGCGGCGAAGAGTCGGACTGGCTCGCACCCGATCCAAAGCCGTTGGCAGAGATGCCGACGGCCGCAGGTGCGAGGTTCTCGATCGTCTCAACGCGGTTCGCCCGGCGTCCACGTTCTGGACGATTCCCTTCGCTTCCCGGTTCGGTGTCGAATCCAGCGGCGATCACCGTGACACGAACCTCATCGCCGAGCGTGTCATCGATGACGGTGCCAAAGATGATGTTTGCCTCAGGATGCACGACATCATGTACAAGCTGAGATGCCTCAGTGATCTCGCTAAGCGCCAAGTTCGACGAGCCCTGAATGGACAGCAGCACACCGTGTGCGCCCTCAATTGATGCTTCGAGCAGCGGAGACGCGACCGCCAACTCCGCCGCCTTGATTGCGCGATCTGCGCCACGCGCCGAACCAATACCCATGAGTGCGGATCCCGCACCCTGCATCACTGATTTTACGTCTGCAAAGTCAACGTTGATGAGGCCCGGCGTTGTGATGAGATCGGTGATCCCCTGCACACCCGCGAGCAAAACCTGATCGGCGGCGGCAAAGGCCTCGATCATGCTAATCCCAGGTTCGCTGATCTCAAGGAGTCGGTCGTTCGGCACGACAATAAGCGTGTCGACAGCCTCGCGCAGTGCGTGGACTCCTGCATCTGCCTGTGCCGCACGCCGCTTGCCCTCAAAACTGAACGGGCGAGTCACCACGCCAATTGTGAGTGCGCCGACTGAACGCGCGATGCGAGCCACGATGGGAGCCGCTCCGGTGCCGGTACCGCCGCCTTCACCCGCGGTCACGAAGACCATGTCGGCTCCAGTCAGAGCCTCTTCGATCTCGTCGGAATGATCCTCAGCGGCGCGTCGCCCGACCTCAGGGTCTGCACCTGCGCCCAAACCGCGGGTCAGCTCACGACCAATATCGAGTTTGACATCAGCGTCAGTCAGCAAAAGCGCTTGCGCGTCGGTATTGACTGCAATGAATTCGACTCCGCGCAGCCCGAGCTCGATCATGCGATTTACCGCATTGACCCCGCCTCCGCCGACGCCGACAACCTTGATCACTGCGAGGTAGTTCTGGTTCGATGACACGTGGGTCCTTCCCCTCAACTCTCAACCTCTACCTGAAGGTGAAAGTTAGTATTCGGGTATACGTTTACGAACCCCAAGCTATGTTCTTGAGAGCGGGAAAGTCGGCCGACACTCCGAGAGGCGGCCGACTTTCTCACGAAAGTAGCCCGAATCGAGCAGCAAGCAGGTCGGAAGAGCTCAACGAAATCCGGGTTAGCGGAATACCGGTGACTCAGGTGAGGCCACATCAATCATCGAGACTGTACCGATCGACGCGAGCATCGCACGTAGCACTGCTGCCTTGCGCTGCGTATTGGCATCATCGCCCCAGATAACGCGCGTTCCACTCGTGAGCGTGAACTCGATGTCTTGCCCGCTGGATGCCGTCACCGCAGCGAGCTGCACACGCAAGTCCGGCGACATGTCGCGCACAACTTTGGCTGCTGCGGCGAAGGCCGGTGACGCGGTATCAATGACCGTCCCAGACCCAACGGGCACTCCCTCTGGTCGCTCCGCGGATGTCGCGACCAGTACGCCTGCAGGATCGACGAGAACGAATTGACCCTCGCGTTCCAGGGCAAGGACTGGGTCGCGCTCCTCGATACGCACAATGAGCGTGTGCGGTGGGATTCGCTCGATCGCGTATCGCTGAATCAACGGAAATGGCTCAAGTGCACGATGCACATCCTGCTCATTTACCAAAGCTAGCGGAACGCCCTCGAACCTGCCGAGGGCTCCCGCAAGTTCGCCTGCATCGATACGCGAAGTACCAACGACCTGCACTTCCTGTACCGCCATGATCGGCGTAAACACCCCAACGGCTACAAACAACGCGAGTGCGACAACAGCGGATCCGGCGATCACCCAGACACGTCTACGTCTTCGCACGTGCACAGTGAATCGGCGCTGGTCTCTCCGCTCGCGCGCCCTGCGAGATCGCTCCGCGCTGCGCAACCGCCGACCCGCGGCTCGAACGGGGTCCTCAGTCGCCTCTGAAGAATCCACTGAAAACCGCCGCAGCGGATTCCATGCAGACGGCACGGCCTGCACATCTGGCTCGTTGGGTGGCCCCACTTCAGCGCGCACGGGTTCAGCGCGCACGGGTTCAGCGCGGACCGGTTCTAACGGTTCCGTCAGTGCATCAATTGGGGCTGTGCCCTGTTCGCTCGGTGTGCCGGTGTTGCTTCGATCGCTTGGTTGACTCGGCTCTCTCGCTGCGCTCGGCACCGATCGCGCAGCTTCATCGAACCGTGGTGCGTCTCCCCGGTCAAAACCACCGGGGCGCTTCACTGAACCTCAGGCTCGAACCGGTCGCGCAGAGCGGCGACAACCTGCGGAATGATCTGGTACACCGTGCCACAGCTCATCGTAATCATCACATCGCCGGGGCGTGCTATTTCGGCGAGATGCTCGGCCGCGCGTTGCCACTCATCGACGTAGATCACCCGGTCGGATTTCACGAAGTCGTCAGAAACGAGCGCACCGGTAACCCCGTCAACAGGGTCCTCCCGGGCCCCGTCCACGGAGAGAACCACCGTGTAATCGGCCCCGCGCTCAAGCGCCTCCGCAAACTCCCGATGAAACAGTTGTGTCCGGCTGTATAGATGTGGCTGGTGGATCGCGATGAGTCGCCCATCCCCCACGACGGCGCGCGCGGAATCGAGCAGGGCAGCGACCTCGGTCGGGTGGTGAGCGTAGTCGTCATACACACGCACTCCCCCCACCTCTGCATGGAACTCAAAGCGACGCTTCGTGCCGCCGAACTGCGCGATGGCGGCAAGGGCCGCGGCAGCATCGTAGCCAAGCCCCGTGAGCGTCGCGAGCGCGCCCAGCGCGTTCATCGCATTGTGTCGGCCAAAGACCCGCAATTGCGCCTCGCACTGCGTTCCGTCGACCTCCGCTACGAAGCTCACTGGCCCGGAGTCGTTGATCGACACCAGTCGAACGTCGGCATCCGGATGTTCTCCGAAGGTGCGGATCGGGACGGCGGAATGGAGTGCTGCGCGTACTTCTTGTGCACCCGGATCATCGGCCGAGATCACCACAAGTTCACTCGCCCCGTGCGCGAAATCGACGAACGCCTGCATAAACGCCTCGCGGGAGCCGTAGAAATCGAGGTGTTCGGGATCCACGTTGGTGATGAGCGCAACCCGAGTGTCATACAGCAGAAATGACTTGTCAGACTCGTCAGCCTCGATCACGAAGAGGTCATCGCTTCCCGCGCCTGAGCTCACTCCGAGCGACTCAATGATGCCGCCATTCACGAACGAGGGATCGATTCCCAGGCCCTGTAGCCCGGTGACAACCATTCCGGTCGACGTGGTTTTTCCGTGAGCGCCCGCCACCGATACAGCTCGTCGGCCCCGCGCCAGCCAGGCGAGCGCCTGAGAGCGATGCAGCACGGGAAGGCCGTGTGCGAGCGCGAATTGATATTCTGGGTTGTCTTGCCAGAGTGCACCGGTGACTACCAGGGTATCGGCGTCTCTGACGTTCTTCTCGTCGTGCCCGATGGCCACGGTGATCCCGAGCTCCTGCAACGCACGTGTGCTGTAGTTCGCGCTGCGGTCACTCCCGGTGACGCGCACGCCTGCTTGGTGCATCATGCGCGCAATGCCGCTCATGCCCGACCCACCAATACCAACGAAGTGGACGCGACCCAGGTGCTCCGGAATCTTCACGGTGAGGTCGGGATAAATCATGGGTCCTCCTTTGACGCGAACACCCTAGACTACCGCCTCTTGCACCAGTTCATAGAGCCGCTCGGTACCATCGAGGGCGCCCGACGACCGCGCCTTTTGACCCATGTTGGCGAGACGCCGCGCGTCACCCAGCAGCGGCAGCAGCGATTGATGAATCCATTCAGGGGTAAGATCAGCGTCATTCACGAGCAGCGCGCCACCAGCTCGCACCGTGGCACGTGCGTTGAACCTCTGCTCGCCGTTGCCCGTGCCGTAGGGCACCAGAACGGCCGGAATCCCAAGACCTGCGAGCTCGCTCACCGTCGTTGATCCTGCCCGCGAGACGGCGAGGTCACACGCGGCGAACGCCAGGTCCATCCGGTCGCAATAGCGAATGACCGTATACCCCGGCACCTCAGGGTCTTCGAGTTCAGTCAATCCGCCCCAGACGTGCAAGGCTTGAGCACCAGAATCGACGATCGCCTCCGCCGATCCTGCGATGCCTCGATTCAGCGCCCTCGCGCCGAGCGAGCCTCCAGTCACCAGCAGGGTTGGCTTGTGCGGATCCAGGCCAAAGTGCTCCCTGGCTTGTGCACGAAGCAGCGCACGATCAAGTCGAGCGATCTCGGGCCGAAGTGGCATCCCCGTGACTTGGGCACCGCGAATGGGCGTATCCGGAAACGTCACTCCGACACGCGCGGCGTAACGAGCACCGAGCCGATTAGCCAGGCCGGGTTTCGCGTTGGCTTCGTGAATCACCATGGGGATCCCCTCACGGTGCGCCGCGACATACGCCGGAGTAGAGACATAGCCACCAAACCCCACCACGATGTCGATGCGGCGATCTTGGATCAGCCGGCGGACTTTCGAGACCGCTCGGCGGAAGCGAGAGGGAAAACGGAGGGCCTGCATGTCGGGTCTCCGAGGGAAGGGTACCCGGTCGATCCACACGAGTTCGTATCCGCGTTCGGGAACGAGCCGCGCTTCGAGGCCCTCCCGAGTTCCCAGTGCCACAATGCTGGAATCGGGATCCACCCGAGCGATATGGTCGGCGAGCGCAAGCAACGGATTCACGTGGCCGGCGGTCCCGCCGCCCGCGAGCAGGTAACGGGTCATGAGTGCGCACCTTGCGCCGCGAGCTCGGCCTGGTAGGCGGAACCATCACGAGCGATGGATACCACCACTCCCATCGCGAGCAGGCAGGCGATAAGCGCGGTGCCTCCCGAACTTATGAGCGGAAGAGGCACTCCCAGCACCGGAAACACGCCGATCACGACTCCGATGTTGATGAACGCCTGCCCGACAATCCACACGAGAATCCCCCCCACGACCGCGCGCCCGAAGCGATCACGGGCCCGGGCGATCACCCGAAGCATAACCGCGGCGAGCGCGACGAACAGCACGATCACGAGAAGCGCGCCGACAAGCCCCAGTTCCTCGCCAATGATCGCGAAGATGTAGTCGTTGTCGGCGGCGGGCAGCCACGACCACTTGGCTTTCGACCCCCCGAGCCCGACGCCGAAGACTCCGCCACCGGCGAGCGCCCACAGGCCATGGAGCGGTTGCCAGCCGAGTCCGCTGTAGTCTTCATTGCCCGTGACGTGACCAAACAGTCGGTTCATCCGGTTCGGGCTCGTCACGACGAAAAGCGCGGCGAGCGCGACTGCTCCCAACGTGGTGACACCCAGGGTCTTCCAGCTCACTCCCCCGAAGTACATCGCCCCCAGAACGGTGACACCCATCACCAGAGTGGTACCCAGGTCCCTCCCCAGCAGCACCAACCCGAGTGCGATGAGCGCGCCGGGAAAGATGATGGGGATGAGCTCGTGTTTGGGCTGGCCGAGCAATGGCTCTTTCCTCAGCAAGATAGCGCCGATCCACACGATGAGCGCGAGCTTCAGCATCTCGGAGGGCTGGCCGCCAATCGAACCAACCTGAATCCAGTTTCGGTTGCCGTACACCTCAATGCCGAGTGGCGTGAATACCAACATCTGCAGCATGAGGCCAAAACTGAGAAGCACCCATGCCCACTTCTTCCAGAATCGAATCGGAAATGCCGCGGCGATCAACATCAGAGGAATGCCGATAACGGCATACGTCGCCTGACGCCAGAAACCTCCGAAGAATCCCTGCTCGTCAAGGTAAGAGGTGATCGAGGAGGATGACAACACCATGATCAGACCAATGCCCACGAGCAGTGAAGTGATCGCGTAGATCATCACTATCGTCGCATCTGACAGTGACCTCAGTTCACCGCCGAGCCTAATGCGAGAGAAGCCGGAGCCACGTGGTCCGCCGGGTTCGTCATTGCTTGCTGCCCCGGCCCTCGGCTGATGTGTCGTCGTCACCCGCGTCACCTCCGCCAAGAACACGAACCGCCGCTTGGAAACGTCGGCCACGATCTGCATAATCTGAGAACTGATCCATTGAAGCCGCAGCTGGAGAGAGTACCACGGTGTCACCCGCCTTCGCGAGCGACGCCGCTGCAGCAACCGCTAGCGTCATTGTCTCTTCAGTCTCTCCCGGCACGACCTCAATGCGTGGCACCTCTGGTGCGTGTCGCAGAAGGGCTTCCAGCACCGCGGTGCGGTCCGAGCCGATCACAACCACACCACGCAGACGGTGCGCATTGTCACGCACCAGGTCAGAAAGATCCCCCCCCTTGAGAAGGCCGCCGACCACCCACACCACGCTCTCCAGCGCGCGCAATGAGGCATCCGCGGCGTGCGCGTTGGTTGCCTTCGAATCGTCAATCCAAATGACACCGTTGAATATGCCTAAGCGCTGCGCACGGTGTGGGTCTGGTTGGAAGCTGAGGATCGCTTGCGCGACCTCAGATGGTTCGACCCCGCGACTTCGCGCAAGCGCGGAGGCTGCCAAAATATCCTGCACCAGGTGGGGTGCCTGGAGTGAACGCTCGGCGAGTTCGTCGAGGGTCACGAGTTCAAATGCCTCGTTGTGCCGCGCCGCATGGAAACCGCGATCCACCAGGATGCCCTCAACCACGCCAAAGCCGCTGGCTGGAGGGGCATCAAGTCCAAAACTGATTGCACGGGCACCTTCGATGACGTCTGCCTCTTCGACCATCTGCTCTGTCGCCGGGTCGGCACGGTTGTAGACGCACGCCACCTGCGTGTGCTCGTATACCTTGGCCTTTGCTTGACGATACGATCGGGAGCCTCCGTGCCAGTCGAGATGGTCATCGGCGATGTTCAGGCAGACACTCGCGTATGGTGAAATCTCGCCCAGCCGGTGCAGTTGAAAGCTCGACAGTTCGACCACCAGCGCATCGTACCCCTGCGGGTCCCGGAGTGCGTCGAGAATCGGCACGCCGATGTTGCCGACCGGCGCTGCACGGAGACCGCCCGCACGGAGCATGTGAGCGGTCAGTTGCGTGGTCGTGGTCTTTCCATTCGTTCCCGTGACGCAGAGCCAGTCTGCGATTCGGTCGGTTTTGTCTCGCAGCCGCCATCCGAGTTCGATGTCACCCCACACCACGGTTCCACGCTGTTCGGCCCAGACGGTCAGGGGGTGGTCAGGACGGTATCCGGGCGAGACCACGACGAGTTCTGGATCAAATTCCCGCAGCGACTCCAGCTGCACCGCATCGCTCAGACTCTGCGCTTGCTCTGCTCCGATGACCTTCAGGAGCTGCTCGCGGTCGGGATCCACCCCACCAAAAATCACCCTCACGCGAGCGCCCAGCTCGCACAGCGTGTCTGCGACTGAGAAGCCGGTGACACCAAGTCCGAGCACTGCGACTCGGAGCCCAGACCAATCGTGGTGCCAGCTGGTGAGAGCGAGCACCCGGTCACGAGCAGCGAGGGTCACTGTGCTACCGTCCACTCCGCATATATCGCGCCAATTCCACTGAGCACGAACACCCCTGCGATAATCCAGAACCGCACGACGACAGTGGTCTCTGCCCACCCCTTGAGTTCAAAGTGGTGGTGAATGGGGCTCATCCGGAATATTCGTTTGCCCTTGGTGACCTTGAAGTAGATCCGCTGCAGGATGACCGATCCCGATTCGATGACGAAGAGGCCACCGATGACGACGAGCAGGAGCTCAGTTCTCGTGAGGATTGCGAGCGCGGCGATTGCACCGCCGAGGCCCAGCGAACCAGTGTCGCCCATGTAGATATGTGCCGGGTTGGTGTTCCACCAGACGAAGCCCACTAATCCGCCCACCAACGCGGCGGCGATTACTGCAAGATCGAGTGGATCGCGCACCTCATAACACCCGGGCTCGAGTCCGCGCGCGCACTGCTGACTGAACTGCCAAAAACCGATCACCGTGTAGGCGCCGAGAGCAAGAATCGACGCCCCGCCGGCCAGTCCGTCAAGACCATCGGTGACGTTGACCGAATTCGAGGCGGCCGTGACGATGACCACGATCCAGATCAGGAAGAGGATGAGTCCGGCGACAGCACCCAGCGACATGAAGTCGAAGGGTAGGTCACGAAACAGTGAAATGTGGGTGGATGCAGGTGTCAGACCGGATGCGTTTGCGAACTGCAGTGAGAGAACGCCAAACAACACAGCAATTGCGACCTGGCCAGCGATCTTCGACCATCCACCCAAGCCAAGCGACTGCTGCTTCCGTGTCTTGAGATAATCGTCAATGAATCCGACGAGCCCCAGGCCAACGGTCATCAAAATCACCAGGAGAGCTGAGGGCGTCGGAGACTCGCCCGCGAGTAGCTTTGCGATGAAGTAGGCGAAAACCGAGCCGGAAATAAAGATCAAGCCGCCCATTGTTGGCGTGCCGCGCTTTGCGAAGTGCGACTGCGGGCCATCCTCGCGAATGAACTGGCCCCACCGCAGCTTCTGAAAACCCCGAATAAACAGCGGGGTGAGGAGAAGCGAGTAGAGCATCGACAGCGCACCGGCGATGAGCAGAGCGATCATGCGTACGCCTCTCCGAGTCGATCACCTAACGACTGGAGACCAGCGGCATTTGACGACTTCACCAGAACGGTATCACCCGGTTGCAGTGTTTCCAGGAGATAAGCGTATGCGTCATCCTGAGTGTCAAAGAACACGCTCTCGCCATCCCAGGAACCCTCATTGATCGCGGTGATGTGCAGTCTGCGCGCTTCGGGCCCGACAACCACGAGCTCGCTAATTCCCAACCTGACGACCTGTAAACCAATGCGGTCGTGTTCTTCACCCGAGAACTCCCCGAGTTCGCTCATCGCACCCAACACCGCGACGGTTCTGGAGCCCGATCGGGAGATCTGCGCCAGTGTCTTGAGCGCCGCACTCATCGAGTCAGGACTCGCGTTGTAGGCATCATTGATGATGGTGATCTGATCCCGACCTCCGAGCACCTGCATACGGCCCGGCGCAGCGAGCTCGGCTGTTTCAAGCGATGCCACGATGTCTGCGAGCGGCAATCCGAGTTCTGCTCCGACCGCGGCGGCTGCGAGAGCATTCGCGACGTGGTGCTCGCCAAGAACCCGAAAATTGACCGGTGCGGACTGCCCATCGACGGTAAGCGTGAAGGTTGTTCCAGCGGCGGATCCCTCCACCCCATCCGCCCGCACACTGGCATCCGGGTGCTGACCAAAAAAGCGCACCCGTGCCCGGGTGAGATCAGCCATGAGTGCCACCCTGGGATCGTCACGATTAAGCACCGCGACCGCGTCACTCGGGAGATCGCGCACCATCTCGCTCTTCGTGCGGAAGGTGGCTTCGATCCCCCCGAACTCGCCTGCGTGCGCAAGCCCGACTGAGAGCACCACGCCAATATGAGGCGGAGCCATGGCGGTGAGCCGCGAAATCTCACCCTCGGCGCTCGCGCCCATTTCTGCAACGAGGGTGTGTGTATCCCTGCGCACTCGAAGCATGGTGAGCGGCCCACCGACCTCGTTATTGAACGATTTCTCCGAGGCGACCGTCGGTCCGATCCTCGCAGCCATCGCTGCAACGAGATTTTTCGTCGTGGTCTTACCGTTTGAGCCGGTGATCCCGACGATCGTCAGCTGACCGGCGTCTCGCACTCGGCGCACCACCTCTGTCGCAAGCCGACCGAGAGCCAGGGTTGAATCGTCGACAACTATCTGAGGTGCCCGACAAGCAAGTTCTCGCTCAACGACCAGGGCGGAAGCGCCCCGATCGAGCGCTGCTTCGACGAACAGATGACCGTCTGTCTCCTCGCCACGGCGGGCAAAGAAAATCTGACCCGGCTGAATTTCGCGAGAGTCCGTCTGCGCGTCGCCAGAGACCGCCAGAGTCCCGTCGGATCCGGCTGTGCCGGGAACGAGCCGACCTTCGACCGTATGAGCGATATCCGCCAGAGTCATTGCAATCACTGCAGGTATCCTGCCTCGCGGAGCGCTCCGCGTACCTCGTCGCGCGCCGAGTACGGCAGGTGCTGTCCGGCGACTTCCTGATAGTCCTCGTGCCCGGGACCGGCATACAGAATAACGTCACCTGGTTCAGCAAGCGAAATGGCGAGCCGGACCGCAGCGCGAGGGTCACCCTCCTCGTGAATCTCGGCTCGCCGTGCGGACCGGGCACCTGCAATCAGTTGTGCGCGAATCGCCGCCGGGTCTTCAGTTCTCGGGTGGTAGTCACAGACGATCACCACGTCGCTGCCCGCAGCTGCAATCCGTCCCATTTCTTCACGTTTGGTCGTATCGCGATCTCCGTCAGCACCAAACATGAAGATGATGCGACCCGGAGCAACCTCGCCCAACGCATCGAGCATCGCTTGAAAGCTGCCCGGGGTGTGGCCGTAGTCGACAAAGAAGCGCGGTCCGGAGTTCCCGGGATTCATCGCCTCGAGTCGGCCGGGGATATACACGGGGATCTTGCCGTGGTCGAGCCCAGCCGACACGCGCGAGAGCGGCACCCCGGTCTCGTGGAGCATGATCAGCGCGAGCGCAGCATTCTCGGCCATGAATCGACCGAAGAGCGGCACCCGCCCAGTGAAATGAGCGCCACTAGGGCCCTGCAACACGAATGAGACTCCCTCAAGATCCTGCCGCGTGACGGCAAGGTGCCAGTCCGCCTGGCTCCCGTATTCTGTCGCGAGCGTCGTGACCGGAATTCGGGATTCCCGCGCCACCCTGCGACCGTGCGTGGAATCGACGACGACAACGCCACGTACCGCGTGTTCGGGCGCGAAGAGCGCGAGCTTCGCTGCAAAATAGCTTTCCATATCGCCAAAATCATCCAGGTGATCCTGTGAAAAGTTGTTGAAGGCCACCACATCAAATTTCACCCCATCGATGCGATGCCGTTCGACCGCGTGAGCCGACACCTCGAGCGCGATGGAATCGGCACCGTCCTCTCGCATACGCGCAAGGAGGCCATGGAGCTCCGTTGCCTCGGGACTCGTCAGCGAGCTTGACATCACGGTATCTCCGATGCGGCGCTCCGCGGTTGAGCTGAGCCCCACCGTGAGTCCGGCGGCCCGCGAGAGTTCCGCCAGGAAATAGACCACACTGGTCTTTCCGTTGGTCCCTGTGACACCAAAGACTCGCGCGTCTAGGTCGTCTGTGCCATACACAACGGACGAAATCTGACCAAGCCGCGATCGGAGATCGCTCGGCGAGACAAGCACCGGCACCGGCACAGTTGCGCCAGCACCGAAACTTTCGCCATCTAGTCGGCTCGCTCCGATTTCGTCGGTGAGCACTGCGGCCGCTCCACGAGAGACCGCTTGGCCCGCGAATTCTGCGCCGTGTGCACGGGCACCCGCGAGGGCGACGTACAGGTCTCCGGGGCGAACATCTCGTGAATCAAGGGTCACGCCAGTCACCAGAACAGTCTTTGCATCCCCCGCAAGGAAATCTCGCACTGTGAGATCAAACCGCCGAGCGAGTTCGGAAATCGACGTGCGGATCGGCCGCTGCGGTCTCATGCTGAACCCGCTATCCGCGGTGCCTCGTTCGCTACTCTTCACTGTACGATCCTACCGAGACCGCGGCTTAGCTTCCCGTGTCTAGCGGGACGTAGCTTCCCGTCGACGGTGGAATCTGGAAGGTGCGTATCGTCGCCTCCGCCGCATCGTGGAAGGAGGTAAGGGCCGCAACGCTGCCTTCGCCAGCCTTCGGAAATGCGATGGAGGCGGCTATGACAAACTGCGGGTCTTCGACTGGAAATACGCCAACGAAGCTGTGCACGAAGTCCGACCGGTACCCACCCTGACCGTCGGTCTGCTCAGCTGTGCCAGTCTTTCCACCGATTCGATACCCAGGAATCGAGACAATCGGAGTGATCCAGCTTTCTTGCACCACAGCTTCCAGCATGTGCAGGGTAGTCGCCGCGGCTTCGGGCGAGACCACTTGCACTGGATCTCCGTGAACCATATCGGTCACGGTGCCATCTGCCTCCGTGCAGGTCGCCACCACGCTGGGAGGCACGCGGACCCCATCGTTTGCAATAGCCTGGTAGGCGCTTGCTGTCTGCACGATAGTTGCCGACACGCCTTGACCGAACATCGTGTTGTAGCTGGTCTGACGGTCCCAATTCTCTGGGCTGTACAGAAGACCGGAGTCCTCGAGTGGAAGTCCTGCCTGGGTCGACTCACCAATTCCAAACGCGCGGAGATACTCGTAACGGGTCTGCTCGGTGAGTCGACTCCCGAACATCGAGATCCCGACGTTGGAGGAATACACGAGCGCTCCGGTGAGTGTCATCGGCATCACGCCGTGGGTGGAAGAGTCCCTAAAACGCACGTTTGGTTCGGGTTCCCAGGTGTCGGGCACCTGCAGCAGCGAGTCGGGGACGGCGACTCCCTGATCCACGAGGGCCGCGGCGGTGATCATCTTAAATGTGGATCCGGGCTCGTACGGGGAGACAAACGAACGTGCCTCACGTTTGGTCGGGTCAGAGGCGTCTACGTCATTCGGATCAACTGAGCCATCCTCAGCGACCGCAACAATCTCACCAGTCTGCACATCGATAACGGTAAGCATGCCCCACTCGGCGGCGACCTTCTGTACCTGATCATTGACGATCTGTTGCGTCTCCCACTGCAGATCCCGATCTATGGTGAGCTGCACCGTTCCGCCGTTAATGGCCTCCTGACGCACGACCACACTCCCGGGGAGCGCCACCCCGTCGGCACCGCGCTCGTAGCTCTCCTCACCGTTCACCCCCGCGAGACACGCGTCGTGCGACACCTCAACGCCGGCCTGAGGCACGTCTTCGAACCCGGAAAATCCAATAATGTTTCCTCCCACAGCACCGTTCGGGTAGACGCGTGCGTGGTGACTCTCAAATGTCAGCCAGGGAATCTGCAGCGCCTTGAGTTGGTTCAGAGTGGTGAGGTCGATTGAGCGTTTCAGGTACGCAAAGTCAGATTTTGGATCCGCCGCGAGTGCGTCGTCCACGATGGCGCCGATCTCGTCAGCAGTTTGTCCGGTCACTTCGGCAATTTCGGCGAACGCCTCCTCCGCTGTGACGCTCACCGTTGCGAATCCTTCGTCATCGGCGATCCGATAGAATTTCCCGCCGTTTAAGCGCGCGTTCTTTGGCGAAAGCTGTGCGTCGTAGCGCTCGTCGGTCGTCGCGAGAATCTCTCCGTTGCGATCGACAATGTCGCCCCTCAGGCTCGGGATCACCACAGGAACGGCTCGTTTGCTTGCCGCTTCTTCAGTGAGCGCAGCGGCCGAAACCACCTGTAATTCAATCAATCGGACGGTGAACACGCTAGCTCCGACGATCACCAGCAGCATCGCGAGAAAGCGTCTTCCGACCCTCGGTCGAAACTTCGCCATCGTGACTCCTTGCTCCGGTTCCGGGCGTCTCGCCTTAGCGTGTGTCTGGTGAAGGGAGGTTACCTTCCCAAACTACCGGCGCTCCGCTCAATGCCTCGACAGCCGCAGCGGCCTGTCCGAAATCCCGAGACACGAGAAGGCCATCTGCATCCACAACCGGCAAATTCTCCAGGGTAGCGTTGGGAACTCGGTTCGCCTGCACCTGGGTTGTGCGTTGAGTTAGGTCACCAAGCACGACGTTGTCACTGAGACGAATCGTCGCGGGGTTCGAATTCTGCACCATGCCCAGCGCGGCAGCGTTGTCCGCGAGATTCTGTGGGGAGGCAAGTTTGTTCACATTCTGACTCAGCACCCGCTCGACTCGCTGCAAATCCCGTTGCTCGAGCTCGAGCGCACGCGCCTCGTAGGCTCCCTGCGAGACTGCGATGCTGAGGCCCAGTTGAGTGGCAAAGATACCCAGCACAATCCCGACGGCCGTCAGCGCCCCCCAGAGCGGACTGAGGCGGCGCATTCGGGCACGCGGTGCACGAGTCTCCGCCGGGCGGAGGTGCCTCCATGACGGATCGAGCCGAGGATCGGAGGGAACTTCTGGCGTGAACGATCTGAGAAGATCAATATCGAGTTCGATGGGAACGGTGTTTCCACTCACTGTGTCACCACCCGAAGGCGCTCTGCAGCTCGCAGCCGCACGGGAATCGCCCGTGAATTTCGTTCGCGTTCCTCATCACTCGCAAGCTCCGCACCGCGTGTCAGGAGTTTGAATTCTGGCCGGTGTTCCGGAAGCTCGATGGGCAATCCCGCGGGCGCAGTGGATTTGCTGCGCTTCGCGAGTTCACGCTTCACGAACCTGTCTTCGAGTGATTGGTAAGACATCACCACAATGCGCCCCCCGACGGAGAGCAGATCCATCGCCGCCGGGATCGCGTGCTCGAGCGCACGCAACTCACCGTTGACCTCTACCCGCAACGCCTGAAACACTCGCTTTGCCGGGTGGCGCTGATCGCGCAACGCCGCCGGAGTCGCACGCTGCAGAATGTCAACGAGCTGTCCGCTCCGTTCAATGGGCGCGTCCGCGCGCGCTGCGACGATGGCTCTTGCGTACCGAGCTGCCAGCGGCTCTTCACCGTAGCGTTCAAAAATCGCGCGGAGCCGACCCTCGGGTGCGACGGCAAGCACCTCGGCCGCGGTCTCACCCTCCGCCTGATTCATGCGCATGTCTAGCGGCGCGTCTTGCGAGTAGGCAAAGCCTCGATCGGCATCGTCAAGCTGAAGCGAGGAGACCCCCAGGTCAAAGAGCACTCCGTCAATCGAGCGGAAACCCGAGCGCCGAACCGCACTGACGATGTCGTCGTAGACAGCATGCACACGCAGCGCTCGTGTTCCAAAACTTGCGAGCCGCTCACCGGCGAGGCGCAGAGCCTGCAGGTCGCGGTCAAGCCCGATCACGGTGAGACCTGGGTGAGCCTCAAGCAGCGCGGCGCTGTGACCCCCCATGCCGAGAGTCGCATCAACAACTACCGCACCCTGTCGCCCAGCTGCTGGAGCAAGGAGTTCCAGGCAACGCTCAAGCAACACCGGCGTGTGCAACTGGCTCGGATCAATTTCTGATGTGTCCATATGTACAGTCGGGCTCTGCCAGTACCCCCGGTTCCCCGTCAGCCCACCTGTCACCGGGGAAGTGCGACAGGGTGGTAGACGAGAAACCGCGGGTACTGGAACTAGAACATGCCCGGAATCACCTCCTCTTCGATCTCAGAGAAGGCAGTTTCCTGAACACTGAGGTAGGTCTGCCATGCTTCGGCATCCCAGATCTCGGCCCGGCTCCCGGCTCCGATCACTGCGAGATCCCTCTCGAGACCCGCGTATGCACGAAGGGCCGCAGGAATGGTGACACGGTGCTGCTTGTCGGGCGTCTCGGCGTGAGCGCCAGACAGGAAGACACGAAGATAGTCGCGGCCCTGCTTGGAAGTGATCGGAGCCTCGCGGATACGTTCGTGCATCGCCGCAAACTCACTCTCACTGAAGACATAGAGGCAGTGCTCTTGGCCACGGGTGACCACCATGCCTTCGGCGAGCTCGTCGCGAAACTTTGCGGGGAGGATCAGCCGACCCTTGTCGTCAAGCTTGGGAGAGAACGTGCCGAGGAACATGCACTCTCCTCCCTGTGATCACACCGACTGGGTTCGCCCACGCGCTCCAGCTAGTTCCACTCTACTCCACTTTCCTCCACTCTTATCTTTTTTTTACGGATTCTCTTCGTTATTTCTCCACCAGGTTGCAGCTTGAGAGCGCACGAGGACACAAAAAAAAAGAGGCGGTGGAAAATCCACCGCCTCGTCTCGAAACTCTGCGCGAAACCGCTCTAGCGCTCACCCTCCATGCGTTCGTCCCATCGCCTCTGCATGCGATCAGAGAATGACTCTCGCTCCGCCGATGCTGGCGAACCAGAACCGCCAGAAGTGGCTGCCGATGCATTCGGAGAGGTAACAGGCTCGCGCTTCGAGAACGCCAGCAGAGCACCGCTCAGCATCACCGCGAAGCCAATCACACCAAGCCAAAGCTGCTGCGCAGCGACACCGCCAACGAGCACCCCGATTCCGACTAGACCCAGGACAATTCCGAGCACCAAAGAACGCAAGTTGAACTGGGTGTGCGCCCCCTGGGCCGTCTGCACCACGTCAGCCTCGCTCTGATAGAGACGACGCTCCATCTCATCAAGCAATTGCTGCTCGTGTTCTGACAGTCCCATGACCGCCTCCCATATCCAGATAAACGTGAACTCATTCTACGCCCCTTCGGCCGGACTAGGCTAGGCCACGTGGATGAAACAACACGACTCGCAGGCCTTGTTCAGGAGCGCATCAGCGATGTCATCTCTGGGCATCGCGAAGACCTAACGCCTCTGGGCGGTGATTCCACTCCCGTGCTTGATGAGGTATACGCCCATCTCTCAGGCGGAAAGCGACTCCGAGCCCAGTTCGCAACCCTCGGCTACCGGTCAGTGGCTCCTCTTGATCTCTCTGGCGATCCAGGCCCTGAACTCGATCAGATGCTCGATGTCGCGTGCGCGCTTGAGTTCTTCCACGCAGCAGCTTTGATCCACGACGACGTGATTGACCGTTCCGACACGAGGCGCGGTCGGCCTGCGGTTCACAAGCATTTTGCCGCGATCCACCAGTCAAACGGGTGGCGTGGCTCGGCCGAGCACTTTGGCCTCTCCAGCGCGATACTGCTTGGCGACTTGCTGCAGTCTTGGGCCGATGAACAGCTTCAGCGTGCCTGCGATGCCGCACCTGAGCGGGGGTGTGCGGCGACGGCACGTGGCCACTTCAACCGCATGCGGAGCGAAGTCGCTATTGGCCAGTATCTCGACGTCCTTGAGGAACAGATCCCGTCATTTGCGCCCGAACAAGAGCAACTGGCAAGATCCACCCGGGTGTTGGTCTACAAGTCCGCGAAATACAGCGTCGAGGCGCCACTTCTCATCGGCGCAGCGCTCGCCGGTGCCAGCGCAGAGCAGGAGCAGGCCCTCGCCGATTTCGGGCTTCCGGTCGGCGTGGCGTTTCAGCTTCGAGACGACCTCCTAGGCGTGTTCGGCGACCAGGAGGTAACTGGCAAACCAGCTGGCGATGATCTCGCGGAGGGCAAGCGCACCATTCTTGTCACTATCGCGCGCAGCTCTCTTCCCGTCACGCAACAGCGGGTATTTGACGAACTGATCGGCGACCCTCACCTTGACGCCGAACAAATCGAGATGCTGCAGCGCACGATTCGAGGCACGGGAGCCGTCGAGCAAGTCGAACAGATGATCGCACGTAACCTCGAACGCGCAACTAGCGCACTCGCCGTTTCTCCGCTGCGGCCAGAAGCGCGCGCGCAGCTGTCCGCTCTCGCGCAACGCGTGAGCAAACGAGACTTCTGATCTCGGGTCGCGCGATCGCCCGAATCAGGAATTTCCTGTTTCCTCGAGGGATCTAGAAGGCGAGAGACTGAGTTGCCCGTCGCACCGCGGACTTTCTTCCGTCGATCAACGCAGCTACCGGCCGTTCCCCAAGTTCCTCGTTCTCAGCAAGCAACCACGTCACCGCCTGGTCATTCGTGAAGCCAGCATCTCGCAGCACGAGCAGGGTTCCGCGAAGGGAATGGAGCGGTTCGTCATCCTGAATGAACTCGGCAGGAATGCGTAAGACCCCGTCGATTCGAATGGCGGCGAGGTAGCCCTCTTCGATCAACCGGCGAAGCTTCCCCGGGGTGGTGCCCCAGCGCTTCACTAATTCGGGAATGGTCACGGTTACGGTGTCTGACGGGATACTTTCGGCCACCGTCCCAGTCTAAAGCACAGAGTTGCGCTAATGGCAGCCGAATCAGGTGCCACCCCGGCGCGCTGCAGGCCCAGTAGACGTTTCGTTCCATAGAATCGGCGCGTGAACTCCGCCCCCACCGACCCGCTCATCGGGCACACGCTCGATGAGCGCTATGTCGTCCGATCTCGGATCGCTCGGGGCGGAATGGCAATGGTCTATCTCGGCAATGACATACGGCTCGAGCGCCGTGTCGCCATCAAAATCATGCATCCGCACCTCGCAGAGGATGAGAGTTTCACTCGGCGATTCGAGCAAGAGGCGCGCAGCGCCGCGGGTCTCGGTCACCCGAACGTGGTGAACGTTTTTGATCAGGGCGTGGATCGCGGCGTTCCATATTTGGTGATGGAGTATCTGCCCGGCATCACCCTCCGTGAGCTCCTGAAGCAGCAGAAGCGACTCACGACCGACCAAGCCTTCGAGATCGGCGAGGCTGTTCTCGCGGGACTCGCCGCGGCGCACTCCGCAGGTATCGTGCACCGCGACCTCAAACCGGAAAATGTCCTCCTTGCCGATGATGGGCGCATCAAGATTGGCGATTTTGGCCTGGCCCGTGCGGTGAGTGCAAACACCGCGACCGGCCAGGCACTGTTGGGCACCATCGCGTATCTCTCCCCCGAGCTAGTGACCCGCGGGATCGCTGACGCCCGCAGCGACCTGTACGCCTTCGGCATCATGCTGTTTGAAATGCTCACCGGCCAACAACCGTTTCAGGGTGAGCAGCCCATGCAAATTGCCTATCAACATGCGCACTCGGAGGTTCCTGCTCCTTCTTCGCTAGTACCCGACTTGGGCGCCGACATTGATGAACTGGTTCGCTGGTGTTGCAGTCGCGAACCCGATGCTCGGCCCCGAGATGCTTCGGAAGCGCTTGAGCAGCTTCGACACATCCGGAGTGGGGCGACACTCGGCGCAACTCGCGTGTTTCCCGCCGCAGGATTCAGTGGTGAATCTGTCACCCCCTCAACGACCATACTGACCGATCTCGAGCAACGCAGTCTGGTATCTGGCGGCCTGGTACAAGCTGCCGCCACCAAGCACTCAGCCACCGAGACCGATTCGGTCTCCCGAGCGCGTGCAACGGGGTCGAGACGAACCCGTCGGGGTCGTTGGATAGCGCTAACCGTTGTCGTGTTCCTCTCGCTAGCGGGCCTCGCCGGCTGGTGGTGGGGCCAGGGTCCTGGTTCGCAGGTGTCCATTCCTGAGGTGGCCGGTGTCGAGCTCGCGTCCGCTCAGCTCACGCTTGAAGAGCTCGCCTTGGTGGTCACGGTGACCGAATGTTCGAGTCTCGAGGTAGAGCCGGGCCTTGCCGCGAGCACCGAGCCAGCAGCGGGCACTCGGGTAAACCGGGGCTCCGAGGTGCAGCTGTGCCGTTCCACTGGGCCCGAACTGCTGGCGGTTCCGACACTTGTGGGCCTTTCCACTGACGATGCGATCGCGGCCATCGAAGGTGCGGGGTTCACCTTTGGCGCGGTACTCGAGCAGAGATTCGATGGTGGCTCTGCAGACACCGTGATTGTGGCACTCAACGAAGTAGGCGAGGGACTCGGCCCAACCTACCCAGAGCGTGGTCGAGTCGATCTGATCGTGTCAGCTGGCGCGATTCCAGTGGTCACTGGGATGAGTGAGGACGCCGCGGCGACGGCACTCGAGGCTGTGGGCTTGATTCTCGACCCGACATTGAACACCGATGCGTACGATGAGACGATCCCTGAGGGACAAGCGATCGGTGTGCTGGTGTTCACTGATCCCGTGCGAGTGGGTGACTCTGTTGCGCTCAATCTCTCGCGCGGGCCACAACTTTTCGCCATTCCCGACGTGTCAGGGCTGAACGTCAACGAAGCTGCTCAGACACTCCGTGCGGCAGGGTTTGCTGTGTCCACCGGCATCGTGCCCGAGGGCCCCGCGGGGGCGCTGTTCGAGGTAAAAAGCACCTCCCCCGCTGCTGGGGAAATGCGGAAGGCTGGCACCGAAGTGGCGTTGCGGTACATCTAGTGCCAAACGGCACAGACGCAGCATCCCCGGGACGCCCTGTGGGATCCCCGGGGATGAAGCGAGACAGTCAGCCCTATCGGGCTGTCTTCAGTTCTTCGGCAACCTGGTAGGCCAGCTCAAGCGACTGAGAGTGGTTCAGTCTGGGGTCACACACTGACTCGTACCTCGTCGCGAGTCCAAGCTCATCAATGTTTTCTGATCCACCGAGGCACTCGGTCACGTCGTCCCCGGTGAGCTCCACGTGAATCCCACCAGGGAAGGTACCTGCTTCGCGGTGCGCCTCGAAGAACCCACGGAGTTCGTTCATCACATCCTCGAATCTCCTGGTCTTGTACCCGGTTGAGGTGGTGATGCCGTTGCCGTGCATCGGATCGGTGACCCACAACGGCCGAGCGCCAGCATCTCGAACCCCCGCGAGCAGCGCGGGAAGCGTGTCACGAATCTTCTCCGCACCCATGCGAGTGATGAAGGTGATGCGACCCGGCTCACGCTCAGGATCGAGTGCATCGAGCAATCGCAACGCGTCGTCGGTCGTGGCGGTCGGCCCGAGTTTCACCCCAATGGGGTTTCGTAGCTTCGAGAGAAACTCAACGTGCGCCCCGTCGATGTCTCGGGTTCGTTCACCCACCCAGAGCATGTGGCCTGAGGTTCCGTAGGCCTGACCCGTCCGGGAGTCGATCCGCGCGAGTGGTCGTTCGTAGTCAAGCAGAAGCGCCTCATGACTGACATAGAACTCAGTCTGGGTGAGGGCGGCATCATCAACGCCACACGCGGCCATGAACCGCAACGCGCGATCAATCTCAGCAGCAAGCGATTCGTAGCGATTGTAGGCGCTGTTTGAGACGAATCCTTGGTTCCAGGCGTGCACCTGACGGAGATCTGCGAACCCACCCTGGGTGAACGCGCGGATGAGGTTCAGTGTGGAGGCCGAGACATGGTAACCGCGCACCAGGCGTGAGGGATCAGCTGCGCGCGACTCAGGGGTGAAATCGTACCCGTTCACCAGGTCTCCCCGGTACGCCGGAAGCGTCACTCCATCGCGAGTCTCGTTGTCACTTGAGCGCGGCTTGGCGAACTGGCCAGCCATACGCCCCACTTTGATGACCGGCATTGACGCACCGTAGGTGAGCACGACCGCCATTTGCAGGAGGGTCTTTACGCGATCGCGAATCTTGTCCGCGGTCGCACCGTCAAAGGTTTCGGCACAGTCGCCCCCCTGCAGCAGAAATGCCTCACCCCGGGCTGCCGCGGCGAGCCGATCGCGGAGGCGATCCACTTCGCCAGCAAACACGAGCGGGGGCTGAGCCGAAAGCTCTGCCTGGGCTGCGCGGACCGCGTCAGTATCGGGCCACGTGGGCTGCTGCTTCGCCTCGAGTGCGCGATACGAGTCGAGCTCCGAAAGTACGTCCGTCGGTACGTTCGGCTCGGTTCGCTGACTCACTCTGTGCCTGCTCTCGTTCGATCATTCGTGGATCGCAGCGCATTCGCGCTGCCGTGATCCAGCCTACCGTTCTCCGCGCGCGCTCCTGTGCGCCCAGCGCGAACCTTCGTGGAGCGCTGCCAGGTGCCGGGTTTACGCGGTCAGTGGCTTCTTCGCCCCGCGGACGCTGGACGCGTAGACATCTACGTATTCTTGATCACTCAACCGTTGTATCTCGAACATAATTTCGTCGGTGACGCTGCGCAACACGAACCGATCGGCACTCATACCTTCGAAGCGTCGAAAATCGAGCGGCTTACCAATCACCGTGCCAATGCGTCGGATCTTTGGGATCTTCGCACCAATTGGCATCGCCTTTTCCGTGTCAATCATGACCGTCGGCACGACGAGCGCTCCGGACTCAAGCACGAGTCGCGCCACCCCGGTGCGACCACGATAGAGCCGACCGTCTGGACTCCGCGTGCCCTCAGGATAAATTGCCAAGACTTCGCCACGTTCGAGCACGGCTAGACCGGTGTTCAGGGACGCTTCGGAAGCCTTGCCCCCAGACCGGTCTATCGGAAGTTGCCCGACTGCAAGCATGAAGTTCTTCACGATCCACCCCTTGAGGCCCTTCCCCGTGAAGTAGTCGCTTTTCGCCAGAAAGTACACGCGTCGATCAATCATGAGTGGCATGAAGAACGAATCAATGACGGACAGGTGGTTTCCCACAATAACCACCGGACCGGTTTCGGGGAGGTTTTCGGCGCCCTCTACCCACGGCCGATAGAAGGTTTTCAAGAGCGGCCCAAAGATGAGGTGTTTGAAGAACCAGTAGAACATTGCGACGCCGTCCCTTCGACAGGCTCCAGACTAGCCGAATTGTAGATACCCGACGGGTATGAGGGCCCCAAGTGAGATACATGCAATAGGGTGAAAGAGACATCACCGGCCTCGGAGCGATGTCTTCAATCGAATCTGGTACTGGGTATCAAAGGAGCTGCCGTGAACCTGTCCGAGACTCCACTTCTCGTTCCATCCGTTCCCACCGACAATGTGACAGACCTGCTTGAGCAGCGTGTCGCCGCGACACCCGACCGAGCGCTGTTTGCGACTCCTGAAGGTGATACGTGGCGAGACATGACCGCTCTCCAGTTTCGCGACAGGGTAGTCGCGGTGGCAAAAGGCCTGGTTGCCGAAGGCGTGCAACCAGGTGATCGCATTGGGTTGATGTGTAAGACGTCGTTCGAGTGGAGCCTCATCGACTTCGCGCTGTTCTACGCCGGAGCCGTCATGGTGCCGATCTACGAGACCTCTTCTGCGCTGCAAGTTCACTGGATCCTCGAAGACTCTGCTGCCCGTGGTGTCATCACCGAGACTGCGGAACACGCGGAGCGGCTTGCTGAGATTCGCGCGGAAGCTCCCGGAGTTGAACTGGAGTGGCGACTCGACCAGGGCGCAATCGACCAGTTGATCTCATCCGGACGCGAGATCCCGAACGAAGAAATTGAACGCCGCCGCAATATCGCGAATGCAGACGATATTGCGACACTGATTTACACCTCGGGATCCACCGGGCGACCGAAGGGGTGCGTGCTTACGCATGCAAACTTCGTAGACCTGTCTCGAAACTCCGCGGCGGCTCTTGGAGAAGTTGTGAACCAGCCAGGAGCCTCCACACTGCTCTTTGTCACGCTGGCACACGTGTTCGCCCGATTTATTTCTATTCTTGCCGTGCATTCTGGGGTGCGAGTCGGGCATCAGCCTGACACCACCAAGCTCCTCCCCTCGCTCGGAAGCTTCCGCCCGACGTTCCTGCTTGCTGTACCCCGCGTGTTCGAGAAGGTCTACAACTCGGCGGAACAGAAAGCAGAGGCAGGCGGTAAGGGCAAGATCTTCCGCGCTGCAGCTCTGGTGGCGGTTCGACATTCTGAGCTGGTGATGGCCGGCGAGAAGGTTCCCTTCGTGTTGGGGATGAAGTTCAAGCTTTTCGACAAGCTGGTCTTCGCCAAGCTGCGTGAAGCCATGGGTGGTCAAGTGAAGTTTGCCGTCTCGGGTTCGGCGCCTCTCAGCCACTATCTCGGACACTTCTACCACAGCCTCGGAATCAAAATCCTCGAGGGCTACGGTCTGACCGAAACCACCGCACCCGTGACGGTGAACTTGCCCGATAAGTTCAAGATCGGCACCGTTGGACCCGCGCTCCCTGGCCACACTGTGCGTATTGCGGAAGACGGCGAGGTCGAGGTTAAGGGTATTGACGTCTTTAAGGAGTATTGGCGAAACCCTGAGGCCACGCGAGCGGTTTTCACTGCAGACGGGTTCTTCAAAACCGGCGATCTGGGGTCACTGGATTCTGACGGGTACCTCACGATCACCGGACGCAAGAAGGAGATCATCGTGACGGCTGGCGGGAAGAACGTTGCTCCTGCGGGGCTTGAGGATCCGATCCGGTCGTTTCCGCTCATCGGTCAGATTGTGGCAGTTGGGGATCAAAAGCCTTTCATTTCAGCACTGATCACGCTCGATGCCGAAATGCTTCCCACATGGTTGAAGAATCACGACCTGAACCCCGAAATGACGCTCGAAGAGGCTGCCGCTCATCCAGCAGTAGTCGCCGAGATTCAGCGAGCTGTCGATCACGGCAACAAGTACGTGTCGCGAGCCGAGAGTATCCGCAAATGGGTGATTTTGCCCACCGAGTTCACCGAAGCGAGCGGTCACCTCACTCCCAAAATGAGTATCAAGCGAGACAACATCTTGCGCGACTACGCAGGTGAGATCGCGAAGATCTACGGAGACAATCCCCAAACGGAAGCGGTCAATACCGCCGTCTAGACAAGGCTCGTCACACACCGAGAGACCCTCCCCAGCTTGATCAGTTGGGGAGGGTCTCTCTGCATGTCACCGACAGTTTGGTTCAGAACCAGCGTGAGTCGCGTATCTTCCTCATCGCCTCTCCCCGAGTCTCACGGTCGAGTCGACTGATGTAGAGCTTCCCGTCGAGATGGTCACATTCGTGCTGAAGGGCCTGGGCCGTGAGGCCTTCACCCGCGATCACCACCTCAGCCCCGTCAAGGTCAATCCCCCGTACCGTAGCTCTCGGGTACCTGGGCACCTCGAACCACAGGTCGGGCACGGAGAGACAGCCCTCTCCTGTTGGGACAGGTTCACCCGCGAGTTCGACGATCTCGGGGTTGAGAATGTACCTGACACGGCCCTCAAGGTGCAAACTGAAGGCTCGCTGAGTACGTCCGATCTGCGTGGCGGCAAGACCAGCCCGACCGTCGAACGCGACTGTGTCACAAAGGTCCTCGACGAGCGCGCGCACACCACCATCGATACTCGTGATGGGCTCACACACCGTATTCAACACGGGATCGCCGAACAATCGAATCTCTCGAACAGCCACGACGCGTTACTCCTCCTCGATCACCAGCAACAAGTCACCGGCCTCGACCCCACGAGCTTCTCGGAAGGTCAGCCTCTTGACGATTCCAGCGATTGGAGCTGTGATGGCCGCTTCCATCTTCATCGCCTCAATAGTAGCCACCGGCTGTCCTGCTGACACCGGGTCACCCACCGAAATCTTCTGAGTGACGGTGCCAGAGAACGGCGCAGCCACGTGACCCGCACGATCGGGGTCGGCCTTCTCTGCAGCTTCAACGGTGGATGTCACCCGGTCGTCTTTCACGAAGACAGGCCTAAGCTGTCCGTTCACCCGCACCATGACCGTACGGATTCCCTTGTCGTCCGCCTCACCGATGGCTTCGAGACCGACGTAGAGGCGGACCCCGCGGCCAAGATCAACCGCGTGCTCGGCCCCCGACTCTAGGCCATAGAGGTAGTCGCCAGTGTGCAACACCGAGAGATCGCCGAAACGTTCCCGCGTGGAGGCAAACTGCGCCGTCGGCCCGGGGAAGAGCAGTCGGTTGAGCGCGTCGCGCCTTTCCGACTGTGACCCATTCAACAGCGCAGCATCTGCCTCGGGTACAGGGGCCACGTCAATGGACACAGTCCGTCCAGCCAAGACTTTGCTGCGGAACGGCTCAGGCCAACCGCCGGGAATCTCGCCAAGTTCTCCGGCAAGGAAACCCACCACGGAATCTGGAATGTCGTATTTTTCCGGATGGGCCTCAAAATCTGCCGGGTCGGCATCTACCGCCGCCAAATGCAAGGCGAGGTCACCAACTACCTTCGAAGAGGGCGTAACCTTGGGAATCCGCCCCAGGATCCTATCCGCGGCCGCATACATATTTTCGATCTTCTCGAAGTTATCGGACAGGCCCAGTGCGATTGCCTGCTGGCGCAGGTTCGAAAGCTGTCCACCGGGAATCTCGTGTGTATAGACCCGGCCCGTGGGTGACGGGAGTCCGGACTCGAATGGGCGATAAACAGTTCTTACTGCATCCCAATACGGTTCGAGTTCATAGACTGCCTCAGCACTCAGGCCAGTGTCGCGCTCAGTGTGTGCAAGAGCCGCAACAAGCGATGACAGCGAGGGCTGCGATGTCGTTCCCGCCATCGGCGCGGAAGCAGCATCAACCGCGTCAACACCCGCGGCTGACGCGGCAAGGAGGGTTGCCAGCTGACCACCAGGCGTGTCATGAGTGTGCAGGTGAACAGGCAGGTCAAATCGCTCACGCAGTGCCGTCACGAGCTTGCTCGCGGCAGCGGGCCGCAACAGCCCCGCCATATCTTTAATCGCGAGAATGTGCGCGCCAGCGTCGACAATGCGCTCCGCTAGGTGCAAGTAGTAGTCGAGAGTGTATTTGTTCTCCGCCGGATCAATCAGATTGCCCGTATATGACATGGCAACCTCAGCAACGGCGGTCCCGGTCTCCCGCACCGCGTCGATCGCCACCCGCATCTGATTCACGTCGTTCAGTGCATCGAAGATCCGGAAAATATCCACCCCGGTTGACGCTGCTTCGCGCACGAACACCTGTGCCACCTGAGCCGGGTACGGCGTGTATCCGACAGTGTTTTGGCCGCGCAAGAGCATCTGAATCGGAACGTTGGGGAGGGCCTCACGCAGTGCGGCAAGGCGATCCCACGGATCCTCCGCAAGAAAGCGGAGCGCCACGTCGTAGGTTGCGCCACCCCAGGCCTCAACCGAAAGCAGCTCTGGCGTGAGACGTGCGACGTGTGGCGCGACCGCAACCAGGTCCCGGCTCCGGACTCGGGTCGCGAGCAGTGACTGGTGCGCATCGCGGAACGTCGTCTCAGTAACGGCGAGGGCAGTTTGCTCTCGCAGGGACCTGGCGAACCCTTCGGGGCCAAGCTGCAGCAGGCGCTGCCGGTTTCCCTCTGGGACGGCCCGATCAAGGTCGACCACCGGGAGTTTCACCTCTGGTCCGATCAGGCTTGGTCGCGCCCCGTGTGGTTGGTTCACCGTGACGTCAGCGAGGTATTGCAGCACGCGGGTCGCGCGATCCTGGGGTTTGTTCAGTGTGAGAAGTTCTGGTCGCTCCTCAATAAACGAGGTGCTGACATCACCGGCCTGGAAATCAGGGTCATCCAGAACGGCCTGAAGGAACGGGATGTTGGTCGCAACTCCGCGGATGCGGAACTCGGCGAGTGCGCGTCGCGCCCGCACCACCGCTGCGCCAAAATCACGACCACGGCACGTCAACTTTGCGAGCATCGAGTCGAAGTGGGGGCTGATGTGCGCACCGGGGTTGATGGTGCCACCATCTAGGCGAACACCTCCGCCACCCGGCGACCGATAGGTCGTGATCCTCCCAAGATCGGGCCGGAAGCCGTCTGCAGGATTCTCCGTGGTGATGCGGCACTGCAGTGCAGCGCCCCGAAGCTGAATTCGGTCCTGGGTCAGGCCCAGCTGTTCGAGGGTCTCGCCCGCTGCGATGCGCATCTGGGCCTGCACAAGATCCACATCGGTAACTTCTTCGGTCACCGTGTGCTCAACCTGAATACGTGGGTTCATCTCAATGAAGACGTGCTGGCCCGCGCGCTCCCCCTCGGTGTCCAGGAGAAACTCGACCGTGCCCGCGTTTTCGTAGCCGATCGACCTCGCAAAGGCGATGGCATCTCGAGTCAGCAGATCCCGAACTCTTGGATCGAGGTTTGGTGCGGGCGCAATCTCGATGACCTTCTGATGCCGCCGCTGAACCGAGCAATCGCGCTCATACAGATGCACCGTTTCACCCGAACGGTCCGCGAGGATTTGCACCTCGATGTGCCGGGGGCGAAGCACGGCCTGCTCGATAAACATCGTGGAGTCACCGAATGCGCTCTCGGCTTCACGCATCGCAGCTTCAAGCGCGTCACGGAGATCCTCCTCGCGCTCGACACGCCGCATTCCTCGCCCGCCGCCGCCAGCGACCGCTTTCGCAAACACTGGAAATCCAATCTCGCGGGCACCCTCGATGAGTTCGTCGAGGTTCCGGGAGGGTTCGGTCGACCGGAGTACGGGCACGCCAGCTGCAATCGCGTGATGCTTCGCCGCGACCTTGTTGCCCGCCATCTCGAGCGCGGCCTGGCCGGGACCGATAAAGGTGATACCCGCAGCTTCTGCAGCTGCTGCCAGGTCGGGGTTCTCTGAGAGAAATCCATATCCGGGATAGATTGCGTCGGCACCGCATTCACGCGCGACACGAACAATCTCACTGACATCGAGGTACGCGCGCACCGGGTGACCTTCGGTTCCGATCACATACGCTTCGTCCGCCTTCAAACGGTGCAACGAATTGCGGTCTTCATATGGAAACACTGCCACCGTTTTCGCGCCGAGCTCGTATGCGGCCCGAAACGCCCGAATGGCAATTTCCCCACGGTTTGCGACCAAGATCTTCTTGAACATGTGGCTCCTATGCCTCTTGCGCCCAGCAAAATACAAATGCCCAGAGCCAGCTTATACGTCGACACAACGCAAACCGTCTCGATGTCAAGAGACTTCAGAAGCGCTACCAGCACACCCAGTGAACGCAAGGGCACTTTCCCATAGACTCAAGGGGTGCATGTACTCAGTGTGAGCTCCCTCAAAGGCGGCGTCGGTAAGACCACTGTGGCTCTGGGCCTGGCTTCCGCGGCGTTCTCGCGCGGCCTGCGCACCCTTGTGGTTGACCTTGATCCGCAGGCCGACGTATCTACTGGAATGGATGTGAACCCAGACGGGTACTCCAATATTTCTGACGTACTCGAGAACCCGAAAGAAAAGACCGTTCGTGCTGCCATTGCACCGAGCGGTTGGAACCAGCACCACGAAGGGTCAATTGACCTGCTCGTGGGAAGTCCCTCTGCCATCAATTTCGACGGGCCGCACCCGTCCGTTCGTGAGATCTGGAAGCTGGAAGAGGCGCTCGCGAGCGTAGAGAAAGATTACGATCTCGTCCTGATCGATTGCGCGCCATCGCTGAATGCCCTCACTCGAACCGCCTGGGCGGCGAGCGATCGCGTGTTGGTGGTCACTGAGCCAGGGCTCTTCGCGGTCTCGGCAGCAGACCGTGCCCTCCGCGCTATTGAAGAGATCCGGCGTGGGGTAAGCCCACGACTGCAGCCGCTTGGGATCCTCATCAACAGAACTCGGCCACAGTCGATGGAACATCAGTTCCGCATCAAGGAATTGAAGGAGATGTTCGGCCCACTCGTGCTCAGCCCCCAACTTCCCGAGCGCACGTCTCTGCAGCAGGCCCAGGGTGCCGCGAAGCCGGTACACATGTGGCCGGGCGAGGCCGCACAGGAGATGGCAGGCTACTTCGATCAAGTTCTCGATCGGGTGATGCGATCGGCCGGGATCGACGGGATCGTCGCGGGTGAGGGTGCGCCAACAACTCCTGGCCATGCGATCGTCTCTGATGAACCCGCAGAAGATCTCACTGTAGTGACTGACCCGACAGGTTCCGCGAAGTAACCAGCCGCAGGTTTGAGGTCGGTTCTTCCGCCCGCACAGGTTATTGCGACGAAGCCGTCTAGGAGATCTTGCGAGCTTCCCTGCGTGCGGACAGTTCGTCGCCTGCGCTCTCGATCGATGCTGAGCGGTGCTCGTCCATATCCACGAGCGACGTTTCTACTTCGCGCAGCACTTTCCCCACAGCAATCCCAAACACGCCCTGACCACGACTCACCAGGTCAATCACCTCGTCATTCGACGTACACAGGTAGACGCTCGCTCCATCACTCATCAGCGTTGTCTGCGCGAGGTCGTGCACACCGGACTCGTTCAGCTGACCAACAGCGGTTCGAATCTGCTGCAACGAGATCCCTGTGTCGAGGAGTCGCTTCACTAGTTTGAGCACCAAGATGTCCCGAAAACCGTACAGCCGCTGGGACCCTGATCCGCTCGCGCCCTGCACAGTCGGCTCAACCAGCCCAGTACGAGCCCAATAGTCGAGCTGACGATAGCTGATCCCTGCTGCCCGCGCTGCGACCGCGCCCTTGAACCCACCATCCTTGTTGGGTTGAGGCAGACCATCGTCAAAGAGGGTTGCAGAAATCGTCGATCCTGGCGGCGTCGAAACCAAGTTCTCCATCGCAGTCCTCTCCGGCAGCGCATCGTGCGCTTAATTCTCTTAACGGTATCTAGGGTGATGCATCGGTGCAACGACCGACGCACCGAAACTTTTGGTGTGTCGCGACGACTATCGTCGACTCAGGCTGCGGTGCAACACGCCGCCACGGACGGTCTCCATGAGCTCCGCGATCTCAAGGGCACCCTCTGTGCCTCCTGGGCTGTCACTGCGCATCCCGCGAGATTCGATTGAGTGGGAAATGAGCTCCGCATCACGCTCAGCCGCGGCGCGCATTGCTCGGAGATGGCGAGGTGTAATCCCCCGCTCAGCAAGTCGCATAAGTGCACTGAGTTCAGCCACCGATTCATAGGGAAACACCTCTGCTGCGGGCAGGAGGCCTGCAGCAATCGCATCTCCGATGAATCGCGCTGAGGCCCCCGTCAATCGCTGAAGCTCATCACGGGAGAGAAGCCGCTGAGGCCGGAGAATGCTTGAGGCGCTGCGCGGTGCTGCGCCCGGAATAACCGGATCCCTGCCCTGGTCCACCTCTTCCAGCACCTCAGCAATGACCTTCAGGGGAAGGTAGTGGTCTTTCTGGAGCGTCAAGATCAGCCTGAGTCGCTCAATGTGAGCCTGCGAGAACTTGCGATACCCCGATTTGGTGCGCTCGGGAGAAATCAGCCCTTGCTCCTCGAGGAAGCGCAACTTAGACGGGCTGAGATCGCAGAATTCGTCCTGCAGTCGTTCTAGCACGTGACCGATACTGAGGAGCCCTGCGCTGTCGTGCGCTCGGGCGGACTTCACTGACATGCTATCCCTGGTAGGGGAGGTCGAATCGCGAAGCGAAGAACGTGAACTTGAATTTGCCCACCTGCACTTCGACCCCGTCTTCCAGCGTGCGATCACCGTCAATTCGGTAACCATCCACGTAGGTGCCATTCAGTGAGCCTAGGTCATGCACGAGAAACCTCACTCCGACGCGTCGAAACTCAGCATGCTTTCGCGAGACCGTGACGTCATCGAGAAAGATATCAACCTCTGGGTGCCTGCCCGCAACCGTGATGGCTTGGTCAAGCAGAAAACGTGCCCCCAGATTTGCCCCACGGCGAACGACGAGCAATGCAGCGCCCGACGGCAGTGCCTGCACCGCGTCTTGCTCCCCCACGCTCAGGTCTGTCGTACGGGCCCGCACCATGGCTCCCACCTCGCCACGAAACTGCTCGGTCGATCTCACCTCGGTTTGGTCATCCCGGCGTGCCTGATCCTCTGCATTCACGTCGTCACTCACCTCCGGCTTTTCGCCTCCCGCCAGCCTCTCAGCCTGATTCCACTACGCTATCGCAGCTCGAGCGCAGCCGCATCTCAATCTCGGCGAGTTGGGTCGACGATCCGAATGGCACACACGCTCCTGAAAATCGCTGAGTCACTAGGCCTCGTGCGATTCAAGGAAGTCATAGACCTCATGCGAGTCAACGCCGGGAAAGGTGCCTGTCGGAAGCGCCGCGAGGAGACTCGTGGGTGTCGCTGCTTCCGGCCAAGCAGCGGCCTCCCACTTCCGGGTGAGCTCATCCGAAGCGCGACGACAGCATCGCTCATCGGGACAGAATGACTGAGTGCGATGCGCAGTCTCACGGCCACGGAACCACTTGACTGCGTCAAATGGCACCCCGACGCTCACCGAATACTGCCCTTCCTTCGCTTTCTCAACACGAGAGGTACACCAATAGGTGCCTCCGGCTGCCATGTCGGTGTATTGGTACCAAGGGTTGAAGAGATCAGGCTGACTGAATACCGTGCGTGCCGTCCAGTTTCGGCAGACCATCGCTCCCTCGAAATTGCCCAACGCGTCAGAGGGGAATCGCACGCCATCATTCTCATAGGCTTTGATGAGCGTGCCTGATTCGTGCACTTTCATAAAGTGCACATCCAGGTCAAGGTGTTCGGTGGCGAGATTCGTGAATCTATGAGCGGCCATTTCATACGAGACCCCAAAGGCGTCGCGCAGATCCTCCATCGAGATCTGTCGCTGCTTCTTTGCTTCTCGGAGTTGACCCACCGCGCTCTTCTCGGGCAACAACACAGCACCCGCAAGATAATTCGCCTCCACACGCTGCCGAAGAAACTCACCGTAGCTCCGCGGCTCCTCATGTCCACACACGAGACTTGCGAGAGCGCGAACAATCGGTGCTCGCGCATCACGAGACGGAAGACTTGAACTCAAATAGATTCGATGGTTTCGCTGGTCAATCACCGAACGAGTCGAGTGCGGCAAATCACCCACATAGTGAAGGGTGAATCCAATTTTTTCCGCGATGCTTGAGATCAGCTGTTGCGAGACGGGACCCCCGATATACCCAACACCCTCCAACAACTGCCTGGCTTCACCCTCAAGCTCCGAGTAATAGTTGCCGCGAATGCGCATTTCAGCACGCAACTCGGTGTTCGCGCGCCTCGCTTCCTCAGGAGTTGCCGCTCGTTCGCGGTGCAAGCGCTCCACTTCCTGATGAAGCCCGAGCACCGCTTTGAGTGTGTCATCGGGTGTGGTCTTGGAGACCCTGATCGGCTGAATGCCCAGAGACTGAAAGACGGATCCTCGCTGCGCCCGCTCCACCGAGATTTCGAGGGCCGCTCGTTCGCTCGGAGCCTCGTCCATCAAGAGTTCGTCCACAGAGCAGTCAAGTGCCAGCGCCAGCGCGCGAAGGATCGGCAAACTCGGTTCTCGCTTCCCGTTCTCTATTGCCGACACCTGGGAGGGGGCTCGTTCGATCGCAGCTGCAAGCTGTTCGAGCTTCAGGCCGAGCTGAGTGCGTCGCTCGCGCACCCGGCGACCTAAGGTCAACGCGTCAGCAGCTTCTTCTTCAGGCGCGACAGCAGCCACCGGCACTGTCTGGCGCAAGGGTTCACGGCTTCCTGCCGCAGGGCCAGCAGTCCCACGATGCACCGCGGTCCGTCGCTGTTCGCTGTTCGCGAGGTTGATGGAGTTCATAGCTCCATGGTGCCAGACAGGGATTCTTTCGCCAAACGAAAATACTCCAAAATTTCACATCCTATTGGGGCTATCGAGCCCTGCTCTGGCACGCAGGATGGAATCACACCGATGAATCTCTCGCTGTTCCACACACAGATTCGTACGTCAGAAGGACACAAAGATCATGACCACCTTGCAGACCACAAAGCACACCCCGCGCACGTCAACACAGGCCGAACCACGTGTCGAAGTGCTGGGCCGGCCGATGCTGCGCAGTGACGAAATCCTCACAGCTGAGGCGCTGCAGTTCCTCACCGAGTTGCACCATCGTTTTGCAGGATCTCGCCACGATCGCCTTGCCGATCGCCAACGCCGTCGATTCGAGATAGGTAACGGGCGCGACCCTGAGTTCCGCGAGGAGACCCGCGCAATTCGGGAGGACAAGAGCTGGAAGGTCGTCGGACCCGGGCCAGGTCTTGAGGACCGGCGCGTCGAGATCACCGGACCCACCGATCCAAAAATGACCATCAACGCGCTCAACTCCGGTGCACGCGTGTGGCTCGCTGACCAGGAAGATGCAACCAGCCCGACATGGGCCAATGTGATCGGAGGTCAGATCTCGTTATTCGATGCGATTCGGGATCAGCTGAGCTACACGAGCCCCGAAGGCAAAGAGGATCGAGTGACGGCAGAGCGCACACCGACGATTGTGATGCGACCGCGCGGCTGGCACCTCGTAGAGAAGCACATTCGCTTCGTTGATGCGCACGGGCGGGCCGGTGCCGCCTCGGGCAGCCTGGTTGACTTCGGCCTGTACGCCTTTCACAATGCTCGTGAACTGGTCGAACGGGGGCGTGGACCGTACTTCTACATTGCGAAGTTGGAGTCAAGCGAGGAAGCGAAACTGTGGGATGACATCTTCACATTCACCGAGCGTAAGCTCGGGCTCGACCACGGCACTATCCGCGCCACAGTGCTGATTGAGACCCTTCCGGCGGCGTTTGAGATGGACGAGATCCTCTACGTAATGAAGGACCATGTCGCCGGTCTCAACGCTGGCCGCTGGGACTACATCTTCTCAATCATCAAGAACTACCGGGGTCGGGGTGCCCGCTTCGTTCTGCCCGATCGCAGCGAGGTGACCATGACGGTTCCCTTCATGCGCGCCTACACTGAGTTGCTCGTGCAGACGTGTCATCAGCGTGGTGCCCACGCCATCGGCGGCATGAGTGCTTTCATCCCGAATCGGAGTAACCCAGAGGTCACAGCGCTGGCAGAAGAGAAGGTTCGCGCTGACAAACACCGCGAAGCCGCCGATGGATTCGATGGCACCTGGGTGGCGCACCCCGACCTGATCCCGGTGGCTCAGGCCGAGTTCGATGCAGTGCTCGGAGATCGACCGAATCAGGTGGACCGCCAGCGGAACGACGTGCATGTCACCGCTGCCCAGCTCCTCGATGTGCACATTGGCCGCGAGATCACAGAGGCTGGAGTGCGCGACAACGTCTCTATCGGCCTGCGCTATATCGAGGCCTGGCTGCGCGGCCTCGGTGCTGTGGCAATCGACAACCTCATGGAAGACGCGGCAACCGCTGAGATCAGCCGTTCACAAATATGGCAGTGGATCCACCAGGATCAGTCGACAGCAGATGGGACGCGCATTACCAGGGAATGGGTGGAGGAAATTGTGCGGGAAACTGCCCAGGGCTTCGAACGTTTCCCCGGGGATCGGTTCGAGGACGCGATTGAACTCTTCGAGGATGTGGCGTTGGGCGAGCAGTTCCCCACTTTCCTGACACTCCCCGCCTACAGCCGCTATCTCGTAGATGCCTAGCACCGCCCCCCGCTGGAGACACCACCAGCAGCGCCCACAGGTCGACCTTCACCCTCGGCCTGTGGGCGCTGTTATTCCCTCTCTGAATTCGCTCGTTCGATCGCCGGACCTAGCTCGTCAACGACCAGAGTCTCGGTGTCGTACTGCCCTGTGCGGTAGGCGGCGCGACCCACCATGTGGGCGGCAACCGGGGCTGTTAACGACTGGAACACAAATACTGGAATCAGCGAGAGCAACGTCACCCACGAGCGTTGATCCAAAGCGATCGCCGCGATGATCAGGAGCAAACCAAAGACTTGTGGCTTCGTGGCAGCGTGCAACCTGCTCAGTGCGTCAGGAAAACGCAAGAGCCCTATGCCAGCGGCGACAGAAAACGCGGTGGCCGCAATAACACACACCAACGCCAAAACATCCATGATCTGCTCAATCATTGGGAACCTCCCCAGGGCCCGCTGGACCAGTTGACCGCGCGCGTCGCTTGACATAGCGTGCGACAACAATGGTTGCGAGCACCGCGGTGGCGGCGATTGCCGTCATGAGCGGTATTCCATCGACGTGATTACGCAGCACCATGTCGGTTCCGACCGCAATGATGAGCGTGGTGAGCAATACGTCAGAGGCGATCATTCGATCGAGGATGGTGGGCCCGCGCACGATACGGATGACAGACAAGAGCGCGGTCAGGGTGAGACCAGCAACGGCAAATACCACGGCAATGTGAGACAGCACGGTCATGAGAGCTCCCTCAGGTCTCGCTTCGACCCAATTGCGCGGATCAGTAGCTCTTCGATGTCAAGGGCCGCTTGTATGGCGTGCTGCGTTTCGCGGTCTGTCGGAGTGTTCAGAACGTGGAGATACAAAGTGGATCCGTATCGATCCACTTCTACGATGAGGGAACCCGGGATGAGCGAGGCGGTGAGCCCCACCATGGTCAGAATAAAATCCGACTCCGTACGCAGTCGCACAGCGACGATCGAGGTCTTCGGCGGGGGCCCCGGGCGAAGAGTGAGCCAGGCAACCTGCACCGAGGCAATAGCGAGGTGCCAGAAAAAATAGAGCACGTAGCGAAGTGCCCACCAGACATTGAAGCGCGCGGCGATGAGAACCGGAGGCAAGTAGAAGAGTCGCACGGCGAAGAGCGCAACAACTATCCCGCTAGTGACCGACATCAGACTCACTTCGTGCCATAACGCCACCCAGGTGAGTGTCAATCCAATAAGCAGCGGAAGCTCGCTCAATTTGAGCAGTCGCTCCCGTCGTCTCGCCTCACGACCCATTTTCCACCTCGTCCAGCTGCCCGGCGTCAGGGACAACGTTTCCCGGAGGCTCGGTGCGACCGCTTCCTCCTCCCAGCCGTGATTCTTCACTCGGTTCGAGGACCAACCGCGCAATCTCTGCGGGCTGGGTGAGCATTTCACCTGCACGTTCAGAGTAGGCGTAGAGTGGTCCGGCGAAAAGCGTCAGCACCACACTGACTACCACCATTCCGGTGGTAGCACCGACCATGAGACCCGGGATCTGTCGCTGCTCTTGTCGGGGAATCGCATCGGGGGCACCATGTAAGCGGTGGAGCAGCGCATCTTCCCGGTCTCTGAGCATCAGAGCCTCTGTGGAGGTCGTAGGTGCAGCACCCGGTTCCCCGAGAGCGGCAGCCCGTGTACGCCAGAAGGCTAGGCTCCACACACGCGCCAGTGCGTAAAGCGTGAGCAACGACACGAGTGCCCCCACACCCATGAGCCAATAGGTGCCCGGCGTGGCAAGCTCTGCTCCTGCTTCAAATAGCCCGAGCTTGCCGATGAAGCCCGAGAAGGGAGGGATCCCCCCGAGATTGAGCATGGGGATAAAGAACAGTATTGCAATGACCGGCGCTGCCCGAAGCAGTCCACCGAGCGACGTGAGCGAGGTGGATCCACCCTGCCGCTCGATGAGCCCCACCGCAAGGAACAGGGTCGTCTGCACGATGATGTGGTGGGCTATGTAGTAGATGGTTGCGCCGAACCCGGCCGCGGTTGCCATTCCAATCCCAAAGATCATGTACCCGATATGGCTGATCAGAGTGAACGAAAGAAGTCGTTTGATGTCGAGTTGGGATACCGCCCCCAGTATCCCGACAATCAAAGTGAGTCCAGCGATGACCAACAGCAGGTTATCGACACTCGACTGCGGGAATAACTGGGTCTGGCTCCGAATAATCGCATACACACCGACCTTCGTCAGAAGACCCGCAAACACCGCGGTAACCGGCGCTGGTGCAGTAGGGTACGAGTCTGGAAGCCAGAACGCGAGTGGGAAGATTGCCGCTTTGATGCCGAAAGCGATGAGGAGTAGCAGGTTGAGAATGAGCTGAACTTCACCCGGCAGCTCTGCAATACGGATCGTGAGTTGTGCCAGATTAACGGTGCCCGTGGCCGCGTAAATCACGCCGATGCCTGCGAGGAACAGGATCGAGGAAACGAGTGAGACCACGACATAGGTCACACCAGCCCGTATTCGTGGAGCGGTTCCTCCAAGGGTGATGAGAACATAGCTAGCCACCAGCAGGATCTCGAATCCAACGTACAGGTTGAAGAGGTCACCCGCGATAAACGCGTTACAGACACCGGCACCCAGGACCAGGTAGGTCGGATAGTAGATAGATACGGGTGTATCCTCGTCGCCATCTGCCAGACCCTGACCGAGTGAAAACAGGAGCACCGCGAGCAGCACGATCGCTGAGACAACGAGCATGAGTGCCGAGAGCCGGTCAACGACGAGCGAAATGCCGTAGGGGGCCGCCCAGCCCCCAACCTGCATGACCAAGGGCCCACTGGTATCCACGGCCCACATCAAGATGAGGCTCACTGTGAGCATCGCGATCAGGGCGCCGACGGTGATCGCCTGTTGGGCGCGCCTATTTCCCGGAAGCGCGAGCGTCAACGCTGCGCAGCCCAAAGGAATGAGCACGACGAGTGGGATCCAAGCGTTCATCGCTCTTCCTCCACTTCGTTTTCCGACTTTGCGAACTCCTGGGTTTCCGCAAGATCCACATCAGTGACTTCTTCAGTGGTGAAATCGTCTGCTTCCGCAAGCCCCAGCTCTTGCTCCTCAATCCGCACCGAGTCTTCCTCGTCTTGCCGGGAGAGACGCCACGAGCGATAGATCAAGGCAAGCATGAAAGCGCTCACTCCGAACGTGATCACAATTGCTGTTAGCGTCAGGGCCTGCGGTAGCGGGTCACTCATGTCTTCGGCATTTGCCGTGCCGAAAATCGGGGCAACTCCAAAGCCGCCCGAGGAGAGAAACAGCAACAGGTTGGTTGCGTTCCCGACCAGGAGGAAACCAAGCAGCACCCTCGTTAACGAGCGATCTAGCAAGAGATACACCCCGCCGGCGTACAGCACCACCATCACAAGAACGAGAATGAGAGGCATGGTCATCGCTGCTCACCCCGTGACGCCTTCGCCGATTCACTATCCAATTCTTCCTGCCGATCCACTTCGGCACCAAGACTGCGGAGCACGTCGAGGATGAGCCCAAAGACCACAAGGTAGACCCCTACGTCAAAGAGGGTCGAAGAGACAAGGGGAAGTATGCCGAACGGTCCGAGGTCAAGATCGATCCAAGATGAAGCCAACGCGGCCTGTCCAAAGAAGATTGGCAAGATCGCCATCGTGGTGGCAAGTGCTAGACCAGCCCCGAGGATTCGGCCGGCGTCAACGGGCACGGTCGCACCGAGTTCGGCGCGACCACCTGTGAGATAACGCGCGACGAGGGCGAGCCCTGCCACGAGGCCTCCCGCGAATCCGCCGCCTGGGGTGTTATGACCACTCAGGAGGAGGTAGAAGGAGAGCAAAATAAGCGCGTGAAAGACCACTCTCACGACGACTTCCAAGATTATGGATCGCCGGGACGGATCGAGGTCTTTACCTGCGAGCAGCCACGTGCTCCGCTGCGCCGAATCATGAGGATCATCGACACGCTTGAGATAGTCCCGAACCCGAATCCGAGCAGCACGGCGCGAGAGCTTCGGCAAAGTATCAATGCGGGTCTTAACAAACACCAGTGATGCGACCCCGGTAGCAGCAGCAAGAACTACCGAGAGCTCCCCCAGGGTGTCCCACCCACGAATATCGACCAGGGTTACATTTACAACATTGAAGCCGTGGCCCCCAGCGTATGCGAGCTCAGGAAATTGCAGGGAAATTGGTTCGGCAACTCTTGCCCCCATGGCGATGAGCGCGACTGCTCCCAGGGTGAGACCCACGGCCAGCCCAATGACCGCTCGCAACACGTGCTTTGCGCGGGAGGCACGGACACCGATGTGCTGGGGTAAACGCCGAATGACCAGCACAAAGGCGATCAACGTGACCGTCTCCACCAGGGCCTGGGTGAGTGCCAAGTCCGGTGCACCGTGCAACATAAAGATAGAGGCCATCCCATAGCCGGTAACACCCACGAGAACGACCGCTTGAAATCGAGTGCGAGCCCGAAGCGCAAACAGTGTTGCAAGAATCATCACGACAGCAATTGGAACCTGAGCAGGTGACGTCGTCCACTCAACACTCCTCGGCCAAGGCGCCGTCGCGATCACGGGCACTGTGAGTGCGCCAACCAAGACAATAAGAATCACCGAAAGGTAGAACGGCAATGATCCGCGTTGCGTGAGCGAGGTGAGTCTGATGGCGAAGATATCGATCCAGTGGGTGATCAGCCAATAGATATGTGAACCGGAGAAACGCTCGGGCACCCCAGCAAATCTCAAAGTAAGTCGACTCACGAGGAACGTGAGACCCACACCCAAGCCAATCACCAGCGCAGATACCCCCAGGGCTGGGGTGAACCCGTGCCAAAGTGCCAGATGCTCTGGTACCACGCTCGACGGCTGAATCGCGAGCTGCAGCCAAGGATCAATCAGGGGTGCGGCAAGGCCCGAGGCGAGTGCGATCACGGCGAAGACCATTGGTGCGAAAAGAATAGTCGGAGATTCGCGGTGCACAAGCGTGCAGGTATCAACCGCCCGTTTCGTTGCAAATGCGCCCCACAGGAAGCGGCCCATATAGGCAACCGTGAGCACGCTGCCCAGAATGGAAACTATGAACGCTACCCCTGCAAGAGGAGTCGTTTGCGAAAGCACGATGAGCTCGGTGAAGACAGCTTCTTTCGCCACGAATCCAATGAAAGGAGGAAATCCCACCATCGAGGCTGTCGCAACTACTGTGATGACAGTGAGCGCTGGGACCTGACGCCCGAGGCCACTGAGCTTGCGGAGGTCACGTGTACCAGCGCCATGATCGATGATGCCGACAGCGAGAAAGAGCGGTGCCTTCGCTACCGCGTGAGCGAAAAGCAGCGCGAGACCGGCAAAATCGGTGAGGGGGTCGGCCAATCCGAAGATCATGACGAGAAATCCGAGCTGGCTCACGGTTCCGTGAGCGACGATCAGTTTAACGTCAAACTGTCGCAGTGCCCGAATACCGCCATTCAGCATCGTGATTGCGCCCAGAATAACTAGAGTCTCTCGGTAGCCGGGAACATCACCGAAGCCGGGACCCATCCGCGCGATGAGGTATACCCCTGCCTTGACCATCGCTGCAGCATGAAGATAAGCACTAACCGGAGTAGGCGCAGCCATCGCTCCAGGAAGCCAGAAGTGAAATGGGAAGATCGCGGACTTTGAGAGCGCACCCACGAGCACCAGGAAAACTGCAACGGTAGCAGATACACCGGTGGGAGGAGATTCAACAATCTCGGAAAGATTCGCGGTTCCTGCAGCCACTGCGAGGATGACAAGACCCACGAGCATCGCGAGGCCCCCGAGGGTTGTCACGATGAGAGCTTGAAGTGCCGCGGATCGCGCAGTGCGCTGACGCTGCGAGTGACCGATCAGCAAGAAGGAGAAGACCGTCGTAGCTTCCCAAAAGATGAAAAGTAGGAAGACATTATCCGAGAGCACAAGCCCGAGCATCGAGACAGTGAAGCCGACGAACACCGCGCCGAACCTCGCGAGTCCGTCCTCGGAGTCTTGAAAGTAGTTGCGACAGTACACAAGAATGAGGGCTCCCGCCCCGGTCACCAACAGCGCAAACATGAAAGAGAGCGCGTCAAGTCGAAAGACTAGGTTGAGCGACAGCTGCGGGATCCATGAGGCTGACTCAACGAGGACGCTACCTGCAAGTACGGGCCCAGCCTGAGCGATAAAGGCGAAGAATAGAGCCGCGGGCACTAACGCGACGATCAGAAATCCGTTGCTGTGGAAACGACGGATCACAGGATAGGCAATGACTGCGGTGATGGAGAGCGCCAAAAGCGCGGTTACCATCACACCCATGCGCATCCTCCTCTAGCGTCCCAAATAAGTCTATCGGAGTTGAAATTTCCAAAAAAAGGGGCTGGTCTCTTTTGAGACCAGCCCCTTAACAAAGAGGTCCGGCGGTGTCCTACTCTCCCACACCCTCCCGAGTGCAGTACCATCGGCGCAGTCAGCCTTAGCTTCCGGGTTCGGAATGTAACCGGGCGTTTCCCTGACGCTATAACCACCGTAACACTATTGACATACCAAAACCCACCCACCCAAACCCCAACAAGAGTTCAAGCACCAGGTCGTGGCCGTACGTCAAGAACCACAAAGCGGACGCGAAACATCGTTAGAAGGACCAAACTCACACTTACTCATGCATAAATGATTATCAAGCCATCGGCTTATTAGTACCAGTCAGCTCCACACCTTACAGTGCTTCCACATCTGGCCTATCAACCCAGTAATCTCCTGGGAGCCTCACCACCACAAGGGTGACGGAAATCTCATCTCGAGGCCGGCTTCCCGCTTAGATGCTTTCAGCGGTTATCCATCCCGAACGTAGCCAACCAGCCATGCCCTTGGCAGAACAACTGGCACACCAGAGGTCCGTCCAACCCGGTCCTCTCGTACTAGGGTCAGATCCTCTCAAATTTCCAACGCGCGCAGAGGATAGGGACCGAACTGTCTCACGACGTTCTAAACCCAGCTCGCGTACCGCTTTAATGGGCGAACAGCCCAACCCTTGGGACCTACTCCAGCCCCAGGATGCGACGAGCCGACATCGAGGTGCCAAACCATGCCGTCGATATGGACTCTTGGGCAAGATCAGCCTGTTATCCCCGAGGTACCTTTTATCCGTTGAGCGACAGCGCTTCCACAAGCCACTGCCGGATCACTAGTCCCGACTTTCGTCCCTGCTCGACCTGTCAGTCTCACAGTCAAGCTCCCTTGTGCACTTACACTCGCCACCTGATTGCCAACCAGGTTGAGGGAACCTTTGGGCGCCTCCGTTACTCTTTAGGAGGCAACCGCCCCAGTTAAACTACCCACCAGGCACTGTCCCAGAACCCGATCAGGGTCCGTAGTTAGATATCCAATATGACCAGAGTGGTATTTCAACAATGACTCCACAAGAACTAGCGTCCCTGCTTCACAGTCTCCCACCTATCCTACACAAGCCACACCGAACACCAATACCAAGCTGTAGTAAAGGTCACGGGGTCTTTCCGTCCTTCTGCGCGTAACGAGCATCTTTACTCGTAATGCAATTTCGCCGAGTTCATGGTGGAGACAGCTGGGAAGTCGTTACGCCATTCGTGCAGGTCGGAACTTACCCGACAAGGAATTTCGCTACCTTAGGATGGTTATAGTTACCACCGCCGTTTACTGGGGCTTAAATTCAAAGCTTCACCCCGAAGGGTTGACCTCTCCTCTTAACCTTCCAGCACCGGGCAGGCGTCAGTCCGTATACATCCAATTGCTTGTTCGCACGGACCTGTGTTTTTAGTAAACAGTCGCTTCCCACTGGTCTCTGCGGCCACCACACCCTTTCCGGAGTAAATCCGTATAAGTGGATGGCCCCCCTTCTCCCGAAGTTACGGGGGCATTTTGCCGAGTTCCTTCACCATGATTCTCTCGATCTCCTTAGTATTCTCTACCTGACCACCTGTGTCGGTTTGGGGTACGGGCGGCTAAAACCTCGCGCCGATGCTTTTCTTGGCAGCATAGGATCACTGACTTCCCCTTACGGGTCCCCATCACATCTCACCCTCAAATGAACCGCGGATTTGCCTACGGTTCGGGCTACATGCTTAGCCCGGGACAACCATCGCCCGGGACCAGCTACCTTCCTGCGTCACACCTGTTAATACGCTCACCTCACCAATTCGGGTTCGTACACTCCGAAAGGAAATCACCCGAAGGATCAAACCCAACTTCACATACTTAGCACTCATGGATCAGCGTTTGACGGTTTTTCGCCGGTACGGGAATATCAACCCGTTGTCCATCGACTACGCCTGTCGGCCTCGCCTTAGGTCCCGACTTACCCAGGGCAGATTAGCTTGACCCTGGAACCCTTGGTCTTCCGGAGGACGGGTTTCTCGCCCGTCTTTCGCTACTCATGCCTGCATTCTCACTCGTGTGGGCTCCACGGCTGGATCACTCCGCCGCTTCACTGCCCACACGACGCTCTCCTACCCATCCAACGGACTGAACCACGAAGGCTTGTCTATACGCTGAATGCCGCAACTTCGGTGGCGTGCTTGAGCCCCGTTACATTGTCGGCGCGGAATCACTTGACCAGTGAGCTATTACGCACTCTTTCAAGGGTGGCTGCTTCTAAGCCAACCTCCTGGTTGTCACAGCAACTCCACATCCTTTTCCACTTAGCACGCGCTTTGGGACCTTAGTTGGCGATCTGGGTTGTTTCCCTCTCGACTATGAAGCTTATCCCCCACAGTCTCACTGCTGCGCTCTCACTTACCGGCATTCGGAGTTTAGCTGACGTCAGTAACCTTGTAGGGCCCATCGGCCATCCAGTAGCTCTACCTCCGGTAAGAAACACGCAACGCTGCACCTAAATGCATTTCGGAGAGAACCAGCTATCACGAAGTTTGATTGGCCTTTCACCCCTATCCACAGCTCATCCCCTCAGTTTTCAACCTAAGTGGGTTCGGTCCTCCACGACGTCTTACCGTCGCTTCAACCTGGCCATGGATAGATCACTTCGCTTCGGGTCTAGGACACGCGACTGAATCGCCCTATTCAGACTCGCTTTCGCTACGGCTTCCCCACACGGGTTAACCTCGCCACATGCCGCTAACTCGCAGGCTCATTCTTCAAAAGGCACGCTGTCACAGCAACAAGGCTGCTCCAACGGATTGTAAGCAAACGGTTTCAGGTACTATTTCACTCCCCTCCCGGGGTACTTTTCACCTTTCCCTCACGGTACTAGTCCGCTATCGGTCATCTGGAAGTATTTAGGCTTATCAGGTGGTCCTGACAGATTCACACGGGATTTCTCGGGCCCCGTGCTACTTGGGATACACACCACGCGGCCAAGCCATTTCGAGTACGGGATTCTCACCCTCTCCGATCAGCCATTCCAAGCTGTTCCTCTATAACTTGACGCTCACGTCGAAGACTCGGCAGAATCTCCAGGCATGTCCCACAACCCCGACCATGCAACCCCTGCCGGGTATCACACATGACCGGTTTAGCCTGATCCAGTTTCGCTCGCCACTACTCCCGGAATCACTATTGTTTTCTCTTCCTGTGGGTACTGAGATGTTTCACTTCCCCACGTTCCCTCTACCCGCCCTATATATTCAGGCGGGAGTCACCAGGCACGCACGCGCCCTGGCGGGGTTTCCCCATTCGGAAATCCTCGGATCACAGCTTGTTTATCAACTCCCCGAGGCTTATCGCAGATTACTACGTCCTTCTTCGGCTCCAGATGCCAAGGCATCCACCGTTTGCTCTTTAAAACTTGAAATCACATAAGTAAAGAGAATAAACACGCACACCACCCCGAAAGGCAATCCACGCGCTCAGACCTTATTTCATGAAACACATTGTGTTTCAAAGATGCTCGCGTCCACTGTGTAGTTCTCAACGTACGGTCGATCCCCCCACCATAAGCAACACGTCTCACAGCGAAGGGTCAGAAACCAAGCCCACCCACACCCCCAAAAGAGCACGAACGGTCTAGGCCTCCAGGACCCAATAATGTGCACAAAACGGACACCCACCACCATGACAGAGAGTTCCAACAAACCCGAAGACTTGCGTACTACCCCCACCACACCAGCAGACACCCTGTTGTCAAATGTTCCACCCATGAGCACCCAGCACCACACACTCGGTGATGATCTGGGCAATCTACGAAACCAAAGGTTCCGAGTGCTCCTTAGAAAGGAGGTGATCCAGCCGCACCTTCCGGTACGGCTACCTTGTTACGACTTAGTCCTAATCACCAGTCCCACCTTCGACGGCTCCCTCCACAAGGGTTAGGCCACCGGCTTCGGGTGTTACCGACTTTCATGACTTGACGGGCGGTGTGTACAAGGCCCGGGAACGTATTCACCGCAGCGTTGCTGATCTGCGATTACTAGCGACTCCGACTTCATGGGGTCGAGTTGCAGACCCCAATCCGAACTGAGACCGGCTTTTTGGGATTCGCTCCACCTCGCGGTATCGCAGCCCTTTGTACCGGCCATTGTAGCATGCGTGAAGCCCAAGACATAAGGGGCATGATGATTTGACGTCATCCCCACCTTCCTCCGTGTTGACCACGGCAGTATCCCATGAGTTCCCACCATAACGTGCTGGCAACATAGGACGAGGGTTGCGCTCGTTGCCGGACTTAACCGAACATCTCACGACACGAGCTGACGACAACCATGCACCACCTGTAAACGAGTGTCCAAAGAGTTGACCATTTCTGGCCCGTTCTCGAATATGTCAAGCCTTGGTAAGGTTCTTCGCGTTGCATCGAATTAATCCGCATGCTCCGCCGCTTGTGCGGGCCCCCGTCAATTCCTTTGAGTTTTAGCCTTGCGGCCGTACTCCCCAGGCGGGGAACTTAATGCGTTAGCTACGACACAGAACCCGTGGAACAGGCCCTACATCTAGTTCCCAACGTTTACGGCATGGACTACCAGGGTATCTAATCCTGTTCGCTCCCCATGCTTTCGCTCCTCAGCGTCAGTTACGGCCCAGAGATCTGCCTTCGCCATTGGTGTTCCTCCTGATATCTGCGCATTCCACCGCTACACCAGGAATTCCAATCTCCCCTACCGCACTCTAGCCTGCCCGTACCCACTGCAAGCCCGAGGTTGAGCCTCGGGTTTTCACAGCAGACGCGACAAGCCGCCTACGAGCTCTTTACGCCCAATAATTCCGGACAACGCTTGCACCCTACGTATTACCGCGGCTGCTGGCACGTAGTTAGCCGGTGCTTTTTCTGCAGGTACCGTCACTTGCGCTTCTTCCCTACTAAAAGAGGTTTACAACCCGAAGGCCGTCATCCCTCACGCGGCGTTGCTGCATCAGGCTTGCGCCCATTGTGCAATATTCCCCACTGCTGCCTCCCGTAGGAGTCTGGGCCGTGTCTCAGTCCCAGTGTGGCCGGTCACCCTCTCAGGCCGGCTACCCGTCGTCGCCTTGGTGAGCCATTACCTCACCAACTAGCTGATAGGCCGCGAGTCCATCCATCACCAATAAATCTTTCCAACAACTGACCATGCGGCCGCTGTTCATATCCAGTATTAGACGCCGTTTCCAGCGCTTATCCCAGAGTGATGGGCAGGTTACTCACGTGTTACTCACCCGTTCGCCACTCTTCCACCCAGCAAGCTGGGCTTCATCGTTCGACTTGCATGTGTTAAGCACGCCGCCAGCGTTCGTCCTGAGCCAGGATCAAACTCTCCGTAAAATACTGATGTCACAAACCAGCGGAATAAGCCAGCAAGCAACGAGTTTGACCTGACAAACAAAAACAAACCATCAACCAACCCCCAAAGGAGGCCAGTACTGACAATCCGAATTATTCATCCAAAAGAATCACACCACCGAAACCCATACAGGCCCCGATGACGGGATATAAAATTTGGCATTTGACAATTAAGTGCACACTATTGAGTTCTCAAGGACCAGACACCCCCCGTAACGACCCGCAGGCCCTCCGAAGAGCAACTTTCCTAACTTACCACACCCAAATCATCCCTGCAAATCGATGAACCAGCGAACCAGTAACGATCAACAATGATTTCCCACGCCCGAAGACCCGAGACCACACAAGGTGGTGAGAGAGG